>NZ_JOIX01000001.1 GCF_000720175.1 Streptomyces sp. NRRL S-337 | reverse complement strand
TCCCTGGCTGGCTGGACTGGTACAACTACCACCGACCCCACACCGGAATCAGCGGCCACACCCCAGCCAGCCGCGTCACCAACCTCTCCGGACAACACAGCTAGATGGTGTCGGGGTCACCCGCGTGGAAGCCACAGGCGACAGCAGCGTCGGTGCTCGTCGAGAGCAGTTTCTCCTCGTCAGCCACTGTCCAGTTGTCGAATCCTTCGCCGATATCGGAGTGGAGCTCCACGGTCGGTCGTTCCATGGTTGCGGACATGGTGGCGTCAGCGTAGGAAGCGGGCGCCGCGCTGGTCTTTCGTCAGCTGGCGGAAGATGCTGGCGCCGTTTGGGCAACTGTCGGGCCGTGGGGCAGGGCCCGGTCTTCGTCGGCGCGAGCGCGCCTGGACGCTCAGGATGCGGCCACGGAGTTCCCGTTGTCCGCAACATCACGGGCCGCCGTGGAGACCACGACCGTGTTGGCGGTGACGATCACGGCGATGGCCAGCCAGGAGGCAGCGTCGAGGCGCTGCCCCAGAACGATGAGGCCGATCAGCGCCGCGAAGACGGGGTTGACGCTCATGAAGACGCCGAAGAAGTGCGGCGGCACCCGGCGCAGCGCCAGCAGGTCGGACACGAACGGTACGGCCGAGGAGAGGACTCCGGCTGCCAGCGCGCAGACCAAGGCTCCCGGTGTCGGGGTGTGATGCCAGAGCACCCATGCGCCCACGGGCAGGTACAGGGCACCGGAGACGAGCGCTGCGGTGGCCGAGCCTTCCAGGCCGGGCAGTCGGACGCCGACGGTGCGGTTGCACAGGATGTAGCAGCCCCAGCAGACTGCCGCCAACAAGGCGAGGCCGATGCCCAGGTAGTCGGTGGACGGTGTGGGGCGTGCGAGTACGACCACCGCTCCCGCCGCGGCGAGGGCGGCGACGAGGTCGAGTCGGCGTCGCGAGCCGGTGAGGACCACGGTCAGGGGGCCCAGGAATTCGAGCGTGACGGCAAGTCCGAGGCCGATCCGTTCAATGGCCGTGTACAGGGACAGGTTCATGCCGGCGAACACCAGCGCCAGGCCCAGTATCGGACGCCACTGCGCCGCGGTGAAGCTGCGGAGCCGCGGTCGGCCGGCCGCCCCGAGCACGGCGGCGGCCACCCACTGGCGCACGGCCACCACACCTGCCGGACCGATCACGGGGAAGGCGAGCGCGGCGAGAGCCGCTCCGGACTGGTTGGACAGTCCGCTGCCCAGCATCAGCGCGATTCCGCCCCATCGATCCACGTGTCGACCGGACCCACGCACGACCGCGGAGTGCGGGGAGACAGCAGTGGTGTCGACGGAGACAGGGGAGGGCGCAGATTTCATGCCTCAACCATGAGCCCCCTGCCTGCATACATGAAGTGCAATCTCCGCGTTACCCATACGGTGTGCGTATGGGTAACGCCCACCCACAAGCTGACAGTCCCGTGGTTGCGGGCATGGCCGGGCCCGAGCTGCTCTTCGAGATCGAGGCCGCGTATCACCAGTAGCGCTGAAGCAGCCTGCACGCCGGCCGGCTTAGGTTCCCTGCTGATTCCATGGCGGGGGGGGCGACGGGGCGTCCGGGATCTTCTGGGCACCCCGTCGGCACTGGAAAAGCAATGCCAGGCGGCGCGAGACGCGGGGTGGCCCCATGCCCTCGCCTCGTGCGCTTCAGGCGGTCGCGTAGAGGCGAGTCACGGCGTCGATCAGGTCGCCGAGCCCATGGGGACGGTGGTCACGCCACCAGGCGAGCGCGACAGGAATGCGCGGACCGTCCTTGATGGGGCGATAGGTCACGCCAGGACGCGGGTGATGGTGGGCCGTGGCCTCGGCGGTGGTCCCCACCCCGCGTCCGGCGGCGATGATGTCGAGCCAGCCATCGACGTCGGTGGACTGGATGAACCGCGGCTGATGGTCGGTGCCCGTCCACAGCTCACCGCTGGTGGTTCCGACCCGGGGATCGATGACCACGGTACGGTCCGCGATCTCGGCCATGCTCACCCGACGGCGGCGCGACCACTGCGGATCGTCCGAAGCGAAGGCGACCAGCCGGCGTTCCAGCCCGACCACGAGGGAGTCGAACCGCTTCTCGTCGACTGCGCGGCGCACGATCGCCACATCGCACAGGCCCTCGGCCAGGCCCGCGGTCGGCGAGTTGTGCCGGACAAGATCCAACGTCGTTTCGGCATGACCCTGTGCCCAGTCCCGTTGCAGGCGCCTGGTGTGCTGCCCCAGAGCCGCCCACGCGTACCCCAGCCGCAGGACCCCGTGGCGCGAGACGAGGAATTCGGTGAACCTCCCGGCCTCCGCCAGCACCCGGCGGGCTCGTGGCAGCACCTGCTGTCCGGTACTGGTCAGCTCGCATCCCCGCGGTAGGCGGCGCAACAGCCTCTCGCCAACGCTCTTCTCCAGGCCGGCGATGGTGCGCGAGACCGCCGCCTGTGAGACGAACAACTGCGCGGCGGCCTCGGTGAACGACCCTGCATCGGCGGCGGTGACGAAGAACCTCAGCTCTCGAAGGTCCCAATCCATAACCAAAGCGTATAGCAGAGGTGAGACTTGCACCCGCTCCATGCAAGGGCGCACCTAGATGATGAGTGCTCGGCTACCCGCGGCAACCAGGGCGTTGAGTTCGGCGCGCGACGAGGTGTCGCAACGGGGCCGTTCGCGGCGGACGCGCGCCCCCGACCGGCCCACCTGCGTGGAGCTTGGCGAGCCGTCGGCGGCGGGGTCCGCGGCGGGAGCGGATCGGTGGGAGGCCCCTGATCAGGGGTTCCGGTCCCAGGCTGTCATGGGTGTTGGCAGCAGAGATGCCGATCGAGAGGAGCAGGCCGGACCGCTCGGCGATCAAGTGGATCTTCGATCCTTTCTTCCCGCGATCTACGGGATTTCGGACCCGTCAGGTTCCCCCCTTGACCGCCCGCATGTTCACCGAGTCAATGGCGCACCGGGTCCAGTCCAACTCGCCGCGGACGCCGAGCTCACCCAGCACCAAGCGGTGAAGCTTGCCCCACACCCCGGCCCGGCTCTACTCCGTGGGCCGCCGGTGTGTGCCCTGCCCAGACGGGCCGAAGCCCGAAGCCCGACGGCCGCTGGCGCCCCGTACATCCGAGGTGGCCGCGAACACGATGGCCGCCAGCACGTTGCTCGTCTACGTCCTCCACGCTGTGACTCGTCTAGTAACGCGTGATCGCGGTGGGCCCGGAGGTGGTCCCGATCGCGATGTGCGGCCGCTGCCGGGGCTCGGCCCAGGCCAGGATCCGGCGTATGGCATCCGCGGGTACGGAGACACAACCGGCCGTCGCTGCCCGCCCGTTGACGTGCAGGAAGATGCCCGCGCCCCGGTCGCGTACCGGCTTGTTGTAGTTGAAGCCGATGACGAGCGCGTGCGCGTACTGGGTGCCGTAGTCGGCGAGGTGCTCGGACTCGGCGGCGCGGCAGTCGGCGGGCAGGGGCTCGGCCCAGCGGTTGTACGCGCGCGAGCGATTGTCCTGGCACCACCAGGAGTTCCGGTTCACCCGGCGGTACGGCGTCGAGGTCCCGCGCGGCGCGGCCTTGATACCGAAGCCGTAGGGGAGGTCGTACAGACCGGTGGGAGTGGTGTCGGTGCCCTGTCTGCGCTTGCCGCCCTCGACAAGACCCTTCGCCCCGAACCGGGCGGGCACGCTGCCGGCCACGCCCCACTTGCCGGCCCGCCGGTCCCACCAGGTCAGCGTCCCCGTCGTGGCGCCGGTGCGGGGCGCGACGGCGGTGATCAGCTGGCTGCCTCCGCCGGTGTCGGCCAGCCGCTCCGGCAGCGGCGGACCGCTGCCGTCCGAGGCCAGGGTGAGCAGGACGGCGGAGAGCACGATACCGGCAGGTAGGACGGCCATGGCAACCCCCGAAGGGAGAGGGACGGTTGCTCAGAAGTTACTGGGCGGCAGTGGAAGACGCAGCCCCGGCAGGCCGTCGATGCTGTGTGCGATGTGGTCCGTCTTGGTGAAGTACGCGCTCAGCGAGGCGTCGTCCTCACGCGAGGAGCGCTTGCCGTGCAGGTGGCGATCTTCGTCGTACGTCATGAAGGGCGGCCGTATCCGCAGGAGTTACGGACGAGGGCGGCCGTGACCACGATGATCGCGCGCCGCCCGTGCGAGCGCCTCGGCTTCCGAGCGCGGCAGTCCGCGGACGTCCATGCCGGGAGCCCATCCGGCGCCCACGGCCCCATGGAGCGAAACTCCTCGTCAGACGGCCTTGACGACGATGCCGGCGGCTTCGAGCGCGGCTACCTCGTCGGCGGGGGCTGTGGTGTCGGTGACGAGAGTGTGCAGGAGTGTGGAGGGGCCGACGTATGCGAAGGCGGTGTGGCCGAGCTTGCTGCCGTCGGCTGCGACGATGATGCGGCGCGCGGAGGCGATGCCGGCCTTCTTCACTGCCGCGTCATCGAGGTCGTAGGCGGTCAGGCCCTCGGCTGCACTCAGGCCACAACAGCCCATGACGGCAGTGTCGAAGCGCAGCGCCGCCAGGGAGGCGAGCGTGAGGGGGCCGGTGAGCGCACCCTCGGCGGCCCGAGGCTGCCCGCCGGGCACCATCAGCGTTGCCGGTCCCGGACCTCCGCCGAGTACATGGATGGCCTGCAACGACAGGGGCATCACAGTGACTGGCCGTCGGCGCAGCAGGTGTGCGATCTCCAGGCAGGTGGTGCCGCTGTCGAGGAGGACGGTCTCGCCGTCGGCGATGAGCGAGGACACCTCGGCCGCGATGCGGCGCTTGGCATCGACGGACTCGTGGGCACGCAGTGCGAAGGGCGGCTCCTCGCCCCGCAGCAGCAGGGTGCGTGCTCCGCCACGGACGCGTTCGAGGACGCCTTGTGCGGCCAGTACGTCGAGGTCGCGCCGGATGGTCATCTCGGAGGCACCGGTGAGTTCGGCGAGTTCCTGGACCGTGATCCTTCCGGACTCTCTTACGGCCTGCACGATCAACCCGTGGCGGTCTGCGTTGCTCATACCGCGATTGAACACTCCCCGAAACGAACAATCAATGTGTGCGAAGTGACAGTGTTCAACCACTCTGAATGTTCATTACGGTGGCTGTCATGAATCGTTCGCTTCGAGCTGCCCGAGTGGCGACCTTTGTCTACTTCATCCTGTGCGGCACCACGATGGGCACCTGGGTGGTGCACATCCCCGCCATCGAGGAGCGCGTCGGCATCAGCCACGCGACGTTCGGGGGACTCCTGGTGCTGCTGGGTGTGGGGGCCTTCCTCGGCATGCAGGCGGCCGGGCGTCTGACCGACCGGCTCGGCGCGCGCATCGTCGTCCCCGCCACCGGCGTGCTGTGCAGCGCGGCCCTGGCACTGCCCGGTCTTCCCCGCGACCCATGGACACTGGCAGGTGCCCTGCTGGTCTTCGGATTCTGCAACGGCTGCCTGGACGTGAGCATGAACGCCCACGCCGTACACGTGGAGAAGGCGTACGGCCGTCCCGTCATGTCGGCCTTCCACGCCACGTTCTCGGTCGGCGGTGTCCTCGCCTCGCTCGTCGGAGCAGGCACGGCGAGCGCCGGCCTGAGTCCGGCCGCAGGCATGGCCGCCATGGGAGCCCTGGGCATCGTGATCTCCCTGGTGTCGGCAGGTGCCCTGCTGCCGGCCGCACCCAGCGCTGCCCACACCGACGCGGTGGAGGAGGCCGAGCAAGCACCGGCCGCCGAGCGCCGCCGAAGCAGCGGGCGCATCTGGCTCCTCGCAGCCCTGGCCCTGATGGTCATGCTGTGCGAAGGAGCCGCCAACGACTGGAGCGCGCTGCACGTGAAGGACATCCTCGGTGCACCCGCGAGCACTGCCGCCTTCGCGTACGGCACCTTCGCGGCGACCATGACGATCGGCCGGCTGCTCGCCGACCGCCTCGTCGCCCGGTTCGGGTCCATGGCAATCCTGCGCTACGGCGCGACCGCGGCCGCCGTCGGCATCACGATCGTGGCCCTCTCCCCGTGGATGTCGGCCGCGTTCGCAGGCTGGGCGCTGTTCGGTCTCGGACTGTCCGGCTGCGTCCCGCAGTTGTTCAGCGCAGCCGGTCACGCCGACCCCTCCGCTGCCGGGGCCAATGTCTCCCGCGTCGCCGGACTCGGCTACGTCGGCATGCTCGCCGGCCCCGCCGTCATCGGCTGGCTGACCCACCTCGTCGCCCTCAACCACGCCTTCGTACTGCTGACCCTGCTGTGTGCGCTCACCGCCGTGGCCGCCGGGATCCTGCGCATCGGATCCGACCACACGCGCGAGATGGCAGTAAGCACGCACTGAACACCCCTCGGGATCCGGAGGAATCCATCACCATGTCCACCGACCGGAAGATCGTGCTGTTCGACCTCTTCGGGGTCATCGCCCGCCACCAACGCCCGGGCGCCCAGGAAAAGATGGCCGCCCGCTGCCACGCACCCACCGCCGCCTTCACCACGGCCTACTGGGCCTGCCGCCCGCCCTACGACGCCGGCCAGCAGTCCGCACCCGAGTACTGGACCGCTGTACTGCGATCGCTATCCCTGTCCCTGTCCCTGTCCCTGTCCCTGTCCCTGTCCCTGTCCCTGTCCCTCGACGCCGACACGATCGAGGAACTGCGTCTTGCCGACATCGACAGTTGGTCACGCGTCGACGACCGAATGGTCGCCTACGTCCAGTCCCTGCGCGATGTCGCCGAGGTCGCCTTGCTGTCCAACATCCCCTCAGACCACGCGGACGCCTTCCTCATTGCGCAGCCCTGGCTGCGGAATCTGAACCACGTTGCCTTCTCCGGGAAGATCAAAGTAGCGAAGCCGGCCCCCGCAGCCTTCCATCACTGCGTCGTCGCCATGCGGGCCGCCCCGACCGACTTCCTCTTCGTCGACGACCGCGAAGAGAACGTAAGCGCCGCTCAAGCCGCCGGCATGAACGGACACCTCTTCACCGACCACGACGAGCTGGCAGCCGTCATCGACACCTGGTTGCCGGCTCGACGCCCCACGGGGAAATGACGCCCGACCTGAGACGTCATGAAAGACCCGGGCCAGAGGGGGGTTCCATTGCCAGATATCGCGAGATATCGCCGTCCGGGCATGACCGGAAACGGCACCCGGCGCATCCGGAGGCTTGCCGGACCGGACCGGAGCCGCCCGCGGTCCGGTTCACACCGTGCGGGCCGGTTGTCAGTAGTGCCGCTCGACGGCGCCCTTGCCCTCACGGGTGATGTCGCGTTCGGCTGTCAACGGCCAGCGCAATGAGACCGCTGAAAGCGCAGACACAAGATGGCGTGCCGGATCGGACTGCCCAAGAAGGCCCGGGCGTGACCACCAGATATGACAGCGGCGCCGGGCCGCGGAGCCGGCCGAGCCGGATGGCCGCCGAGCGGTGGCGGGCGGGGGTGGGGCGTGGTCCGCTGGCCTCATGCGTGTGCGGGCCGGCAAGGCTGCGCCCGCCTTCTATGTGACCTGCGAGCGGGAAGAACAGACATCCATGGTTACCGAATCCACCTCCAGCAGTCAGCGTCAGACCGTGCGGCCCGAGGAGGCAGTCGAGCTCCTCACGCACCTCCCGGACTTGGAGCAGGCGCTCGCCTTCTACCACCAGCACCTGGCGCCCGAGACCGCGATCGACCTCTCCGTGGCGGAGAACGTCCTCGTCTACCAGGACTCCATGCAGAAGCTGGTGTTCGATTACACCCGTCTGCTGCCCGAGCAGTACATCAACTATTTCTCCCCCTACGGCACACCGGCCCTGCGCCGGCAGGTGGCCGAGCTTCTGACCAGGGCGTTCGGCGCCACGGTGGCTGCGGACGATGTCTTCGGTACGGCGGGTGTCGCCTCGGCGCTGGAGTGCCTGGCCTTTGCCCTCAAGGACAAGCCGAGAAGCTCGGAATCCGGGCCCCCGCCGCTGGTCGACGGGGACGCGGTGCTGCTGCCCGCACCGTTCTGGCAGGGGTTCAACTGGTCCTTCGAGCAGCGGCCCAAACTGACGTGTGTCCCGGTGAATCTTCCCACCTCGGGCCCCAAGCGCTTCCAGCTCACCCTCGACCTGATCAAGGACCAGTACGAGGCGACGCGAAAGCGGACCGGCAAGGCACCGCGGCTGCTGGTCCTCACCAACCCGCACAACCCCCTGGGCGTGAACTACCCCAAGGAACTGCTGGAGCAGATCTACGCCTGGGCACTCGACCACACGGACATGCACATCGTTTCCGACGAGATCTACTGCCACTCCCAACTGCCCAAGACCACAGTGCCGTTCACCAGCGCAGTGGCACTGAGCGCCTACACGAAGTCACCCGAGCGGGTGCACGTCGTCTGGGGCTTCGCCAAGGACTTCGGGCTCTCCGGCCTCCGCACCGGTTTCCTTGTCTCCAAGTACGGGCCGGTGCAGCGCGCCATGCTCGGAACGCACGACGTGGCGGAGAAGCGCCACCCGATGTCCTGGTTCACTCCGTTCGATTCCCTCAAGCACTTCGTCATCGGCGCGGTCCTGAGCACCACCGTCAACGGCAGCTCGGAGCTGTACACGACCTATGCGATGAAGCGCTACCCCGGCCTTCTCGATGCCAGCTTCACCAAGGTCAAGGCCCGGCTGGACGCGAACAAGATCCCGTACGTCCACGAGCCCCAGAGCAATGCCGCGCAGTTCTTCTGGCTCGACCTCACCGGTTGGCTGGGCAAGCGCCCGCCGAAGAGCGGCGACAACGTCACTGAAGTGCTGCCCCTCAAGGCGCACGACCTGGACCCCGACGAGGTCTTCCTCTTCAACTACCTCGCCGGCCCCGCCGCCGAAGTCACCCTTCTTCCCGGAGGCGTGATGTCCTGCCCCGCCCCCGGCTTCTTCCGCCTCTGCTACACCGCCCGCCAGCCCGAGGAGGTCTGCACGGCCGTCGACCGGGTGGCCAAGGCACTGGGCAGGCTGGGAAACAAGGGGTAGCCCGACAATCCGCGTCCGAGCGATGCTGAAGCGGGCCGTCGACCGGCTCACCGACGTCCCGCTGGTCCGCGGCCACCTCGACCACGTCTCGGCCGTGTCGCTCGCGGTGCGGTTCGAGGCGACCGTGCTGGTCGCTGCCCTCAACGAATGACTGTGACCGCCACACGCCGAGGAGGTCATTCGGTGTCGGGGACCACCTGGGTCAACGAGGTCACGAACGTGGTGATGAGTCGGGCGAACTCGGACCGGTCGGCGTCCGACCAATCCGCCATCACCCGCGCGAAGATCGCCTGCCGGAACCGGTGTGTGCGGTCGAGCTGTTCGCGCCCCGAGTTGGTCAGGGCGAGCAGCGTGCGCCGGGCGTCGGACGGGTCGGTCCTGCGGTCCAGCCACCCTTCCTCGACGGTGCGGAGCACCAGTCGGCTCGCCCTCGGGTGATCAACGCCCAGCGCGGTGGCGACGTCCGAGACAGAGCACGGCTTGTCGCGGCCCTCGACCACGTCCAGCACGTTGAACAGCGTGGGATCGATCGGCTTGCTGCCATCGGGGGGCGCCAACCGCCCCAGCGATCGGCGGGTCTGGCTGCGGCGGATCGCCACCATGGCCCGTTCGACGTCGGCGATCGCCTCGCCGTGTTCCCTCTTCGACATGCATGCTAGATTACAACAGTTGTCAAAAGACATGCATTGGGGGATTGTCATGACCGACCTGACTCAGCTGCCCAACGTCCGCGAGCAGCGCCCGCTCGGCTACTGGTTGAAGCACATTGACGGGGCGATCGAGGAGAGCCTGGGCCGACTGTTCGCCGCGGACGGCCTGAACCGGCGGGGGTGGCAGGTACTGAACACCATCTCGTACGACCCGATCACCATCGCCGAACTCGACCAGACCATGGCCGCGTTCCTGTCCGCTGACGAGTCGACCATGCGCCCGTACGTCGACCGGTTCGTCGAGCGCGGCTGGGCGCATACGGCTGGCGATGGTGCGGTGTCGCTGACCGGCGAAGGCCGGCGGGCCCACCAGCGGGTTTCCGAGCGCTCCGGAGCCCTGAGGGTTCGGATGATGGAGTGCCTCTCGTCCGAGGAGCACACGGTATTGATGGAACTGCTCCAGCGGGTCGCCACCCACCTTGACGCCCTGGCGGTCGAAACGCCCCGCCAGTAGTCGTCCACCCGCTTCTCTCTGCGAGATGGTGGTTATCCACCTGGCAATCATCCGAAAGTGCTGGCCGCAGCCGTCCACAATTGGCCGTGCCCAGCACCTTCGCAACACGCCGTCGTTGGATCAGCCCGCCGAGCAGCCACTTCCCAAGCGGAGGACGAGGACCGGCAGGGCTGACGTACGAGAGAAGAGGGACGATTGGCAGGACGGCCGACAGCAGACCGACCTCCCGGACGAATCTGAGCAAGGCTGGCCCGTTTCGGCGGTTCTCATACTTCTCGTCGCCTGTTGCGCCACGCATGGATGCCTGGCAACAGCGAAGAGTCTTCGCCGACTCCTCGCCCCTGCAAGACCCCCTCCACGTTGTCGAAAAAGCCGACGGCAAAGCGACGTTGCCATGCCAAGAGGGCAGGTCCGGCTGCCAGGGAGACACCGTTGGTAACCATCGCAAGCGCGACGGATATGCCGACCACCGCCCCCGTTTTGACAGAAGGCAGCTTCAACACCACGGTGGAATGGCCCGGATCAGCGTCGACTACCTCGGCGGAAACCACGCCGCCGCGACGGGCGTTGAAGGTCACCATCGCGGCTTCCGGGCTCACCTCGACGATCGGGTAACGCAACAACTCGACTGCCCCCGTCAGCGCATCGAATGCCCGACGCCGGGAAGCCTGCAGGGTGCGCTCGTAGCGTTTGGTGGTCAGGAGTGTCGCCTCACTGGGAGGGACGGCATCTGCTACGGAAGCGGGAAGTACCGCGTGACGCTCAAGGGTTTCCAGAAGGCGGCCAAAATCGTAGGGCCAGTCCTCATCAGCGAGCCTGACGGCTTGCAGGCGCGCGAGGGTATGGAGTGAGGACGGTAGTTCCTGCGCGGGTGGCATCGTCGCCCCGCCAACAAGCACCGGTATGAGAGCAATACCATTCCGAAGAGCGGTCTCCAGCTCCACGCGCACCAGATCGCTTGAGTCGTCCAGCCGTCGCTGCCCTTGATCATTGAGGCTGTTCGACCACTGAGGCCCGAGAACCGCGATCACCACACGAGACGCGAATAATGCCTGCTCCAACGCCACTACGTAGTCTCGGGCAGGTAGATTCGAATCAATGTCCAGGTAGACCCGTTCTTTCCCGACATACTTCCGCAGGTCGGCAGCTAACCGCCCGGCCCACGGAGCCGAGTCCGAACGCCGATAGGAAACGAAGATTGCCCGCCGTTCCTTCCGGGCCGTTCGATCCTTCGGTTCCTGCATGGCCGCTCCCCTCGCGCGCCCTACCCGTCCAGCTCATATGGTGCAGCGTGCAAGGGCGTTGAGCGCTACCTTTCCGAAAGGCACACCTGCTGACAAGAGGTACAGGGGCGCATACCGACGGCGCAGAGAGCGCGCACGTCGACCTGGCGATACGAGATCGAGGGGGTTACTCCTACGCGCGGCACTCAGGCCCTGATCGCACTCGCCCTGAAGCTCCCCCTCGCCCACTCCCAGGCCCTCCCATGGCCCCTGTGGTTACCTGCCTACGCCGACCCTGCGCCGTTCACTACGAATGGGGTCCTGCACGCTCTGACGGAGACTCGTATGGCGGCGACGGCCGCTCCTGACCTGGAGCTCGCTGCCCATGCCTGGAGTGATCTGGCCTACCAGGCCACCTGGCAGCACGGACCACGTGAAGCCGTGGAGATCCTCGCGCATGCCCGGGCCCGAGCCCACTCCCCCGCCTCTCGCTCCCTCCTGGATATCCGCACCGCCCGAGCACTGGCCGTGCTGGGGGACAGATCCGGTGTGCGCCGCGTCCTGCACTCAGCGCACCGCGAGCTGGACCGCGCGCGCCCGGAAACAACTCCGAGCTGGCTGACGTGGATGTCGGGCGCGGACCTGGCAGCAGACGAAGGAAGGTGCTGGCTCGACCTGGGCCTTCCACATCAAGCAGCAGCCAGCATCACCACCGGACTCAATAGCCTGGACCCCGCCCGGACCCGTACCGAGGCAGTCTTTCTTACCTACCGCTCCCGCAGCGCGCTCGATGCTCACGACTTGGACGCGGCTACGACATATGCGAGAAGTGCGCTTGATGCGGCCCGTCGCACGGGAGCAGCGCGTTCTGTCGGGCTGGCAGAGCAGTTGCTCACCCACTTCAAGACGCACATCCGCCACCCGCCGGTACGGGACCTCCTCGAATACTCTGCTGCTCCGTCGCAACGGGGCTACGCGTGGGCTGCACAGAGCAGGCCGACGAGGCCGTAGACCGCTGCTTGGGAGGCGCTGTATCCGAACGGGCAACTGCTACGGATCAATTTCTCGGAGGACCCGGCCGCCATCGACCGCGGTCTGAGTTTTCTCGGTCGTTACTCAACCGGCCGACCAGCGGGACCTGGACGCCCGCACCCTTCGGCTGGGCCTGCCGGCGGACTTGGGCGAGCAGGTGAGGCAACAGCTTCGGATGCCTGCTGATCCCGTACGGCGCTCCGCTCGAACGTCGGCGTTTCGGCCAAACCGCCTTAACCCGCGCGCTCTTGGGCGGCAAGGGTCGGTGCACTGTGCACCTTCCGAGAACCGCTCAATCCCAGGGGGCGCAACCCGACCGAAAGACATGTGTTCGAAATCGGGGTGGCGTCGTTGGGCACACCGACACTGCCATCACGTCCATGAGGGGGAGCACATTGACGCCAGTGGAACCAGGCGGCGACGAGAACGAGAACCCGCCGAAGGTCGCGACCGCGGACAGCATCTCGGACGCCGAGCGTGAGTTGTACGGCGGCCGGCTGCGTTATGACCAGTCCTACGTGCGCCACGAAGGCCCGCTCACCCGGCTGAAGTTCGGGCACATGGCGGCTGCGCTTCCGCGCATGGTGGGCATGGTGCTGCGCACGGGGTGGCGGACGGACCGGCGGGCGCTGTCGGGCGTTGTGGCGGCACAGCTTGGGCAGGGCGTGACGGCCGGCTGGGGGCTGGTGGCGGTCAACAGCGTTCTCACACAGCTGTTCGCCGACGGTCCGACTGCGGACAAGCTCCGCGACGCGCTGCCGTCGCTGGCGGTGCTCGCGGTCGCGGCGGTGGCGACTGCCGTGTTGTCGGCGTGGTCGACGGCCATGTCCGGCCGGCTCGAACCGCAGGTGGAGCGGGCTGTCTCCGCCCGGTACTACACGGCCGTCACCGGCGTGGAGGTGGAGGCGACCGAGCGGCCGGAGGTCCAGCGGGTCCTGGAGGCGGGGAAGTTCGGCACCGATTCTGTCCGCAGCATGCTCCGGCTGTCGGTGGGCGTGGGCGAGGTGGTGATCGGCATGGTGGCAGCGGCGGTCGTGCTGGCGTCGCTGCATTGGGCGCTGCTGCCGATGCTGCTGGCGATCGCCCTGCCCAAGGGGTGGGGTGCGGTCCGCTCCGCGCGCCGTGAGTACCTCTCGCGGATGAACTGGGTTGACCACCGCAGGGCGATCGCCTCGCTGCTGGCCTACCTGACCCGCCCGCACGCCGCCGGTGAAATCCGTGTGCACGCCGCCGGCACGAAGCTGCTGTCCAGCTACGAGGAGATGTCGAGGCAGACGGAGGCGGAGCAGCGGCGCCTGGCCCGCGCGCAGGCATCCACGGACCTCGTCGCGGGAGCGTTCGCCGGCGTGGCTTCGCTGGCCTGCTACGGCGTGTTGTGGTGGCTCCTGGCGACCGGTGGTCTGCCGCTCGCCGTCGGCGGGACCGCGGTGATCGCCATCCGCACATCGACGGCGCGCCTCACGTCGCTGGTGCAGCAGGTCAACCGGCTGTATGAGGAGCTGCTGTACCTCACTGACACGGAGGACGCCATCAGGGTGGCGGGTGAGAACGCCATCCCGCTCACTGGCACGCCGCTGCCCGCGCCGGTGCGGGAGGTCCGGACGGAGTCGGTGTCGTTCACCTATCCGGGAGCGGACTCCCCTGCCCTGAAGGGCGTGAGCGTGCGGGTCCCCCGGGGGAAGGTGACGGCCCTGGTGGGGGCGAACGGTTCGGGGAAGACCACCTTGACGAAGGTGCTGGCCGGGTTGCTCCTTCCCACGGAGGGGAGCGTGTGGTGGGAGGGAGGCTCGGGCGGACCGGTTGAACTCCGTGAGGCGGACCGTGCCCAGGTGTTCGCCGCGGTCGGGGTGCTGGCGCAGGACTTCCCGCGCTGGGAGATGACGGCGGCCGCGAACGTGGCCATCGGCGCCGGCGACCGTGCCCGGGAAATGGACCGCGTCCGCACGGCCGCTGGGGACGCGGGCGTGCTCGACCTGGTCGAGGGCCTGCCGCACGGCTGGGACTCGATCGTTTTCAAGGGCTACGAGCGCGGTGTCCAGCTCTCGGGCGGACAGTGGCAGAAGCTGGGGACCGCTCGCACTCGGTACCGCCAGGCGCCGTTCCTGCTGGTCGATGAGCCCACCAGCGCCCTGGATCCGCATGCGGAGATCGCCGCGTTCGAGGGGCTGTGGTCCCTGGCGCAGGAGGGCCACGCGATCGTCCTCGTCACCCACCGGCTGGCCGCGACCATGAGGGCCGACCACATCTACGTCCTCGATCAGGGTCGCGTCGTCGAGGCCGGCACGCACGAGGACCTGATGGCCCGCCACGGCCTGTACCAGGGCATGTTCACGGCCCAGGCCGCCCAGTACGGGATCGCGCCCGCAGCCGACGCGGTTCCCCGCCCCCGCGGCAACCAGTCGTCCGACCACGAGACGGCGAGCTGACCCACCAGCGCGACTTTCACAAGCCCGGCCCGCAATATGGCCCCCCCATCGAAGGCGAGACGACGCACGTGCCACCCAGCCCTTCCTTGATCCGTAAGGCCGTCGAGGCGTACCTCAACCGCCACCCTGACGAGCGTGACGCCGTGGCCGAACTGCTCGCCGCGCTGGACCGGCCCGTCGACGCGACCGCCCGGACGACGCTGCCCGGTCACGTCACCTGCAGCGCCGTCGTCATCGACCGCGAGCGACGGGTCCTGCACATTCGGCACCGGGCCACCGGCGGCCGCATGCTCGTCCCGGGCGGTCACATCGAGCCCGCCGACCGCACGCTGCTCGCCGCGGCGCTGCGTGAGGTGTCGGAGGAGGCCGGGATCCCGCCGGGCGCCCTGTGCCTGACCCGGCAGACGCTCGGCTCTCCCATCGACATCGACGTCCACGACATCGACGCCAACCTGTCCAAGGGCGAACCGGCTCACCGACACTACGACTTCCGCTACGTGTTCTACCTCGCCGACGAGGAGCCGCCCGCGATCACCCTGCAGGACGAAGAGGTGTCCGGTGCCCGGTGGACTCCCATGTCGGAGGTCGCCTCGCCGATGCTGCGCGCGAAACTCCTCCGGGCGCAGCTGGACGGTCAGCCGGATCCGGTGAACGCCTCCGTTCTGGTCCATGATGGGCAGGGCCGCTACCTGCTCCATCTACGCGACCACATGCCCGGCATCGCGCAGCCAGGAGCATTCGCCCTTCTCGGCGGCGGCCGCAACCACGACGATCAGAGCCTTGAGGGCACCCTGCTTCGTGAGCTGTCCGAGGAGGTCCCCGGGCTCCGCCTCGAAAACCTGGCGCCGTACGCCGTGGTGACGGCCACCAGCGTCCATGGGCTTAGCGTTCCGGTTCAGGTCTTCGCGGGGCGCTGGCGTGGCAATCCCGACCGGCTCCGGCTGCAGGAAGGGGTGCTGCTGCGCTGGTTCACCCCCGACCAGCTGGACCGACTGCGCCTGAGCCCCGCGACAGCCGACCTCATCCACCGGCACGCGTCCGTGAACACGCCGGACGGACGGCCGGCCGAGGCCGCTCCGCCGTGGGACGGCGGGGCCCGGACCGTGCTGAACGGCATCGGCGTCCACCTCCACCTGCAGGACGACGAGGGCCGAGTGCTCCTCGGGCTGCGCCATCCCAACTCCCGCTACGCAGGCGACACCTGGCACTACCTCGCCGGGCGCTGCGAGCAAGAGTCCGCTATGACCACACCCGCCAGATTCGACGCCAGCACGGTCACCTACAACTGCTGGGACATCACCCGGCCTGGCGGGAGCAGCTGGCCGAGGGCGGACGCCTCGTCCTGCCGCTCGAGATCAGCGGCTACACCCGGGCGATCGCCTTCGAGCAGTGCGGCCGGGCGCGGCACGCCCGCCGCTTCACCTACTGCGCCCACGGAGGGCCTGGAGGAGGCGCTACGCGGGCCGCGGCACGAGGTTGTCACCGGCGTCACCATAGAGGCGGGTGCCTATTTCGGCTCCCTGCATCTGTATGCGGCCACACCCTGCTCGCCTTCTGCCGGCCGGCCGCGCACCAGGACACGGGCGTCACCGGTATCGCAAAGGACCGTGACGCACCGGCCATCGTCGGCGACGCCTCGCTGGCCTACCTGACGCATGTCTAACCCGGCACGGCGAACGCCCCGAGGACAAGGAGTGGGAGTGGGTCGTTCACGCCTTCGGCGAGCAGGGCCCGCAGTTCGCCGAGCAGTTGGCGGCCACAGTATGGGCCTGGGAACGCTAACGGCGCGCCAACGACACCAGCGAGCACGCTGATTGCCTACTGACGGTCTACCCGGCCCGGCACGCCCGACGATCTGCCCGCCGTGGACCAGGCGGTGTTCAACGCTGGCGGCCCGCTCGCACACGCTCAGCCGAAAGATCAGGTTCTTGTACGCCGGCCCTCTCCCGTCGGCCGACGGCCACTGCGCGCTCTCCACGGCACCGCGGATCGCGGCGATCTCCTCCATCGCGTCGATGCATCGCTGATCGTGCCCCGGTCGTCATGGATCCGCGCGCCTCGTCCTGCAGCGACGCGGAACTGGAGAGATCTTGATCCCCAAAGGCACTCTCCGGCTGACCCTCGAGGACGTCATCGAAGCTTTCCTGCGACCACCAATCGCCATCCAGCACCAGCCCCTGGTCGGCCGAGTCCTGCGCCCCGATATACCCCTGCGCCGTCACACTCCGGAACCCGATCAGCCCAGTGAGCCAGAGACCGGCGAACGACACGGTGATCGCGGGGGCGAGGACCAGGAGCGGACCGAGATGGACGTCCTCCGGGACCAACGGTCCACCACCGTGATCACCAAGATGAGCACGATCGGGATCAGCATCAGCGCGCGGCTCGACTGCCGTGGCTGCCGCACGCCAGCCAAGCCGTGCCCAGCGTTCACATCTTCCACATAGCCACCGTCGACGGCAGCTGACGCACCGGGACCGCTGTGACCACCCGTGATATGTACAGCTGCTTCAGCGTGAATGTCCACGGCGGCCCGGCGTGCCGAGGATGGGGCCGGGGGATGCGACGGGTCACGATTCAGCATGGGTGTGCCGCTCCGGCGACGCGAATGAACGCGAAAGGGGTCCCGTGTCCATCGAGGAGAACAAGAGGCTGGTTCGTCGCTTCTACCAGGAGATCGACGAGGGCGACCTGGATGCCATGGACGAGCTTGTGGCCGAGGACTACCAAGACCACTCACCGCCGCCGTTTCCGGGGTTCGCACCCGGCCGCGAGGGACTCAAGCAGGCGTTTCGTCTGTTCTGGGAGGCCACACCCGGAACCCACGAGATCGAGGACCAGATCGCGGAGGGCGACAAAGTCGTGACCCGGCTGAGGGCACGGGGCATCCACGAGAAGGGCCTCCCGGGCATCCCTGCCACCGGCATGCCGATCACGATGACCGCGACGGTGATTCACCGCATCGAGAACGGCAAGCTCGCCGAGAAGTGGTCGGACAAGGATCTCCTCGGCTTCCTTCAGCAGCTCGGCGTCATCCCGACGCCCGGCGGGGCATCGGGATAGTTGAGAGCGGCACCGCGATCCGAGCTCCGTCCGCGGTCGGAACCGCAATCTCCTGTCGCGGGAGCACCCGGGGCCGTTCAGCCTGAGATCACGAGTGGACAAGGAGCCGTGAGATGCATTTCGTCCTGCTGGCGACCCACACGCCGGACATCTGTCCCACCGCCAACACGACGACGCGCGACCTGTTGCTGAAGATCGCTCCTGACCTGCCGAGCCTCGCCCAGCAGGCAGGCGTCGACATCGTGGCCGGTCCCTTCGTCAACCGCGAGCACACGGTTGTCGTGGTCGTACAGTCCGACAAGGCCGAGAACGTCGACCGCTTCCTCATGGAGGCTCGTCTCCCCCAGTGGAACAGCGTCCGTGTGCTGCCGTCGCTGACCATGGAAGAAGGTCTCACCGAGATCCGAGCGCAGACGCCGATCTTCTGACCGGCCCGAGCAGGCACGGGCAGTGTTCCGGTGCGGGCGACCAGGTGCGCCATGGCCTGCCGCTGACGCAGAGCCTCGGCGAACCGGGTGCGGTCGTCTCCCATCTCGGCCAGTATCCGAGCGACGAACTGGACGCCGGGCCCGGGAAGCGGAGAATCGGTCGGCTCCGCCCGGCGTGCATATCGCGGCGGATACCCGCTTTCATGGGCGAATCGACCAACGTGACGAGGAGAGCGTCGCGTTCGCCTGCGTAGTCGACGAGCTGCGGTAGCTGCTTCTCGGCCAGTGCGATGTTCTGGGTGAAGTGCCCTACGAGGAGCGGCATTTCATGGGAGGGCGCCGGACTCCGTTGATGGGAATCCGGCGCCCCAATCCTCCTCAGTGAGGGTGGGCCGGGGTTCGTATGGGAACACCCAGGTCAGTGTGGCCCTTCAGCTCACTTGCGACCGCTTGCGGTTGCCGGGCCCTGCGAGCGTCTGCGGTTGCGGAGGCGTACGGCGATGGCGCCGCCGGCAAGCGCGACCGCCACTCCCGAGGCGCCGAGTTGCAGGGGAGCCGGGGAGGAAGATGCCGGCGTGGACGGAGATGAGGGTGGGCCCGCGGGACCGAATCCGCCGGCCAGTCCTTTGCGGTCATACGCGGACCCCGGCATCTTGTCCGCGTAGCGGCTGTGTACCAGCTTCTGGTAGGCGGCGAGCGTCACCGTCCGCTTGCCTCCCAGTCCCGAGGCCGCTTCCCGGTTGAGCGGTTCGACGATGTCGTTCTTCAGGCGGTACCAGGCGTGGATCTGCGGTTCGGTGAAGACCTTCGAGTGGTCCGTGGTCTGTTTGCCGTAGGTGAGGTCGCTGTCGCCGTCGCGCAGACCCATCAGGTGCCAACCGCCGCTGCCACCACCGCTCTTGGCCGTGGAGGCCAGCAGGACCGTGGCTTTGTGCCCGCTGGCGTCGTTCGCCCGGGAGGCCAGGTACGACAGGCGTGTCACGTTGCCCGCGGTGGGCTTCGTTTTCCCGGTGACGAATTCGGGTGCGAGCTCGTACAGCGCGATCGGGTCCTTCAAGGTCAACGCCTGCTGGTCATCGTGTGCCCCAGGCGCCATCGGCGCCGTCGCACCCGAGCCGCCGTCAGCGCCTGCGTTCGCCGTCGCGCCGAGGAATCGGGAGACCGCGTTGTGCACATGCGCGGTCCTGAGCACCTGCCGTGCGCCCTCGTAGTCGGGAATGCCGCTCGGGCCATCGGCCGCCTGCGCCGGGCCGCACAAGGCGGTGGAGAGCAGGGTCGCCGCCGCGCCGAGGGTAAGGGCGAGACGAGTAGCACTTTGCTGTAGAGAACTTTCCTTGCTGCGCATTGCTGCCTGCCTTACTTGTGTATCCCGACGCGGGAGTGGGTCCATTGGAACCTTGAGTTGCTTACGTAGTCGTTGAAGTTCCACCAGGTGTAGGTCTGCGTGGTCTGCCAGGGGTCAGCGACCGCGATCATGTGCGATGACGGGTCGTAGCCGTAGATGACGTTCATGTGGCCGCCGCCGGAATTCCATCCGATACGGACGGCGAAAGGGCGTTTACCGTCAATCTCCTTGCCTGTCTCCGAGAAGGAGGCATTGCGGTCGAGGCCGTATCCGGTGTCGCCCAGGCCGATGTTCGCAAGGCCGTTGGCCACGTCGTCGAGCGTGGCAGGCTGGTTGTCACAGCTGAGGTTCCCGTTCTGGGCGGCAAGCCGGCAGAAGTCCTGCTGGCTGTACTGCCTGAAACCCCAGTACCTGGCGATGGTCAGGCCGCTGGCGTCCCAGCACCACTGGTCCTGAACCTGCTTCTGCATGTCTATCTTGAGGGCCACGCGCCCGTTGGACTTGGGGTGCCGGGACGAGCAGGATGGCAGGTTGTCGGTGTTTCCTTGGATGAACGCGTTGGCTATGAAGAACTGCCCGGAGTCCGACCAGATCCAGCGAGGGTCGTTCTCCACGGCCTCCCCCTGGACGCGACAGGTCATCGAGACCTTGCTGCCGACTGTGGCCTGACCGACGATGCGGGCGGAAAGGCTGGCCGATGACCTTTCATTGATGCCGTGGTAGTTGCCTTGACCGCCGGTCACGGTCCCGGTTACGGAACCGGCCTTGGCGTTGCCACCGCTGAGCAGGAACCCTGCGGTGATCGCGAACAATGCGACCACCGTTAGTGCTCTCCACAGCGTTTTGAAGCGAGGAAGACGCATATGCGGACTCTTTCGAGGTGTGGGGGATTGTATTGCCCAGCCATTGGGCGGATGACGCGGGAGTACGCCGATTCGCCACCTGGCGAAGCCCCTACGGGGCAGCCGGTGCGCGTTTCATGAAACGCGGTCTGGACCTACCTGTCGGCACTTTTGGCGCGCGCTCTGTTGCCGCTTCATTTCGCTGTGCATGTCCACGCCGCACACAGGGCGAACGGCAGCGAAAAAACCGGCGGCACCTCCCTAGCCGTCACGCTCGGATTGCGCAGGAGAATTAGTACAGCATCTTCACCGGCTGATCAAATGACGGTCCGTCAATCTCCCCTTGGCTACTGGTGAGTTTAGGCAAATGCGCAGGGTCGCCCATGCCCGCAAGACCCCTCGCCGACCCAACAAATTGCTGGAACTTAGGCACGTTTGCCCAATTCATGACGTCGCACTGAGTATGGCGGCCTGACACGGACAGTCACCTGGCGGTTGGCGTCTTCTGTGCGGTTCCGTTTCTGATGACAGGCGGAAAGGTCAGTCAACTGTGCGGTAATAAGAACTCTCCGTATAAGGAAGCGCCTTGTGCTTTGCTGTGGCGAACACCTATTACGATGAGCATCAACTGACCGTCGCTGAGGCGGCGTTCACCTCAAGGAGAAGGACTGCCCATGGGGAAACATGCACGAAGGCGCCAGAGCCGGTTGGGCGCACGGGTCGCCGGCACCACAGGAGCACTGACCGTCGCCCTGAGTGCCGGAGTCGGGTCGGCCGCCGCCGCCGGGAAGAGCACCGGTACGCCCATGACCGCGGCGACGGCATGGGACGACGTGGCGCAAGCCCCGTGCCAGGCGGCGGCGTTGGACGTGCCGCCGACCCCGGGCCAGCTGACTCTCCCCGCCCCGTCCGGGCGCCTCCGTGTTGGAACGGTCGACCTCCACCTGCGCGACTCGTCATGCATGGATCCGTGGACGCCCAGGCAGCAAAGTGAGTTGCTCGCTGCACGGGCACCGGGGCCAGTCGACTGCACAGGTTCAGGACTTGGCCGGTCGCGGCTGCTGGTCGTCACCATGGACCACACCTACGATTCCGGCGACGTGGTGTTCCCCGGCGGGCGCCATGAGGTGAACTTGATGCCGCCAGGCCCCAAATCGCGCCACATGATCGCCATACGCGCAGCGGGCACCCACTTCGTCATCGACCAGCTGGACAAGATCGCCCGCGGCCACAACCCCGATGTGGAACACAAGCCGCTCCCTCACGGGCTGACCCAAGCCGCGAGCACCAAACAAGCCAGCTCCTCGGATCGTCGGCCGACAAGCCGCTTGACCGCCCCTTCATGCTGTTCAGTTCCAAGCACCACAACCGCAACAGCGATCGGAGCTGGGCACGGTTTTGGAAGCACCTGCACGGCGAGCGGCTCGACTTGAAACTGCGCCGTTCTGGGCACATCTCCTCCATCGACCACCAGGTCCTGTTCCCCCCAGGCACCGGGCGCATTCGGGCTGGCCCCGCCCCAACTGGCGCAGATACTCGGCACGATCGATCCCAACCGCTCCATCGAGGTCCAACGCACCTACCTCGCGGCTCTTTTCGACAAGCACCTGCGCCACCGGCGCAGCCACATCCTCGACGGCCCCTCACACCATTACCCGGAGATCGACTTCATCCGCTGAACCGACCGAGGTCACCGCCGCCGCACAGTGCACAGCGCGGCGGCATACCGCAGCCGTACACCCGCCCCACACGCCGCACGCTGCACCTGCGGCAGATGCCGTTCACCACGACACCACACACTGAGGAGAATCATGGCCAGAGCAGCCCGGTATCTCGCGGCCCTCGTGCTGCTCATCTCCGCCCTTGTCCTTCCTGAGGCTCTCCAGCCACTGCCGGTGCCGAGGGGGCACCGCTGCCGTACCCGACGCGCTCCGACTACCGCATCAAGGGCATCCAGCCGGACTTCTGGCCCAACAAGGACGAGATCTCCTGCAACAACGCCGGCGGCGTGTCCATGAACCTCGTCTGGGCGGCCTGGGAGCCAAGCGCCAAACAGCACCCTGCCCCGCCGGTGAGCAGGAATCCGACGGTCACTGCTTCACCATCCGGCCCGAGGTGGACTCGGCCATCAAGGGGGGACCGACCGGGGCCTGGTGGTCACCGCCCTCGTCTACGGCACGCCCACCTGGGCCCGCCAAGACAGACCCTGCGATCCCCCACCCGGCTACGAAGTGTTCTGCGTACCTCATAATCCGGCCGACTTCGGACGATTCGCCGGAATGCTGGCCCAACGCTACGACGGACTCCACGGGCACGGCCGGATCGCCGACTTCGTGATCGACAACGAGGTCAACACCAACACCTGGTTCAACATCGGCTGCGGCCGAGGCAAACCCTGCGACACCACGCAATGGCTCGATCAGATCGCCGCCAACTACAACGAAGCAGTTCCCGCACACACCCTCCGCCTGGACGATCCAGCTCACCGAGAGCGGCATCAACTCCGGAGATCACTCCAGCGAGTCGCAACAGGCCACAGCCGTATGCGACGCCTTCCGCAATGTGCTCGGCACACCGGACATCGAGAGCTACATCTACCACCGTATGCAGGACGACCCCGGCGAGGGCGGCCTCCAACTCGGCCTTCGCACAACGGCGCCGTTGCGGAGCTGCGAAGCGAGACCCAGGCAGTTACCCCAGTCGTCCGTCAGGCCCCCGGTCTACGGGCGGATGGTGCTGGAGTGTGCCATCCACCGCAGCGTGGCCCAACACGCCACCCGACTCCACCAGGCCGCCTGCGCCGACGGTATTCGCGGTGGCGTCGAGGAAACGCTCCAGCACGCCCAGGTGCTGACCGATGTGCTCGCCGACCTCGCCAGTCGGGGGAACCCAGCCCCTCCCCGTGCAGCCCCCGGCGCCGAGCGGAGCGTCGACGGAACAGCCCCAGCCAGCGGATGAACAGATTCTCGCCGATGAGGAGTTCCTCCTCGGCTGCCTGAGCGCCCGTCCCGAAAAGCTGCGTGATGTCGTCGGCTGGCTCCAACCAGGCGACTTCGCCGATGCGGGCCACCGGCAGATCTATCGCCCCCTGGGGGCACTTCATCACCGGGGCGAGCCGATCGACCAGCTGACCGTGCTCTGGGAAACGCAGCGCCGGGGCGCGCTGACCGTCGGATCACTCGACACTGAACGCGTCCTTCGGATCTGTGATCCGTCGGCGTCCGCCGGTACGGCCGACTACTACGGCGAACAGATCGTCCAAGCCTCGCTCGTGCGAACAACCGACCCGGGGCTTCTCCCCCTGCGGCCCGCGTCAGTGCGGCCCGATCCCGCACCCGGCCCCATCTCGCCGCCGTCGGCTTTTCCACGCCGCCCACCCAGGCTTGGTCTCCGGCTGCCGTTGGATCGTCACCACCGCAGGAGTCCCTCATGACGGAATCGGGCAGGCCTCATCACCCTGGGGCCACGCGGCGCTGAGCGCGGTTGCCGGGGGCTGGCGCACTTGACGACAGCGTTGTGAGCGGCAGAACGCCTGCCTTGCCCTCACCGATGCCGCCCATGACCGACTGCGGAAGAGCAATTGTCCATACCTGTGGTCGGGTTGATCGTCTGTACGGCTGCATCCATCCCTTTGTGCCTACAGAAACCTGCGTCGTCCTCGTTGCAGGGTAGGCCCAAGGAGAACGGCAACAGCGTGTCCCCGCCGGAGTGAAATACCGCCGAATCGCGCATGAATACTGAGGCTGCACGCCGAACCGTCCGGCCCCGGTGCGCCGGTGGCCGTCAGTGGCGTTCGGCGGCGAACGGGCCCTCGTCGACGAAGCGGCGCAGCAGGCGTGCGAAGGCTTGGGCGTCCGCCTGGGGCCAGGTAGCGAGCGAGGACTCGATGCCGGCCGCCAGTCGCTGTCTGGTGACCGACACGATGTTGTGACCCTGCTCGGTGAGCGCGAGGAGGGTCGCGCGGCCGTCGGCCGGGTCGGGCTGGCGCTGGAGCAGGCCGGCCTGCTCCAGTCGGTCGGCGCGGCGGGTCACGGTGGTGCGGTCCAGTCCGATCTCGCGACCAAGGTCGGCGGCGCTGTACGCCCCGGTCCGGGCCAGGCCGCTGAGGACCGGGTAAGTGAGGTCGTCGACCGCTTCCCCCAGTCCCTCGGTCAGCTGGGCGTAGAGGCGGGCGCGAGTGCTCCGCCGCAGAAGCAGGCCCAGCGCATCGGCGATGTCGTGTCCCGTCGAGTTCTTCACCCCTCCAGATTAGCGTGCGCGACACACGCTTTTCCTGTACGTTAATAAGCGTGCTTAAGGCACGCATCTCCGACCGATGCGCGACGGGTCACTCCCGCGCCCAACCGAAGGAATCCCCATGAACCGCACCGACGTCCGCACCGCCCTCACCGACCTGCTCCTCACTCCGGGCCTCGACCTCGACGAGGCCGCCGACCGGCACTTCGCCCCCGACTACCGCCAGCGCACCGACGGAAGCTGGGACAACCGCACCGAGTTCCTCGCTCACATCGCCCACCTGCGCACGGTCGTCGCCGGCGGTTCGGTCGAGGTCCACGACGAGCTCTTCTCCGGCGACCGCTACGCCGACCGCCACACGATGGAGGTCCTCAAGACCGACGGCTCCACCGTCCGCATGGAGGTCTACCTCTTCGGCGAGTTCGCCCCCGACGGCCGCTTCCGCCGCATCGAGGAGACCACCCTCATGCTCGAAGGCACCGACGCCGACCGGAACCTCGGCAGCGCCCGCTGAGCCGCATTACCCACCTGACGCCACGAGGCCGCCGCCGTCCCCGTCGTCGCGGATCGGCGCGCGGCCGTCATGGCGCATCGTCCCAAATGTGAGAGGAAGTGCTTGTCATGCTCGACGTGCTCATCGCAGGGGCCGGCCCGGTGGGGCTCTGGCTCGCCGCGGAGTTGCGCCTGCACGGGGTGGAGGTGACCGTCGTGGAACGGCGGGCGGCACCGGACGGACGGTCGCGCGCGGTCGGCATGCAGGCCGGCACGCTGGACACCTTCGCCACCCGCGGCCTCGCGGAGCGGTTCATCGAACGCGGCACCCCGGTGCCGACCGGCCACTTCGGCGCGGCGACCACCCGGCTGGACTTCTCCGCAGTCGGGGCGGTGCACCCCTTCATGCTGGCGCTCGGTCAGTCCGTCACCGAACAGCTCCTGGAGGAGCACGCCGTCGCCGTGGGCGCCCGTGTCCTGCGCGGGGAGGAGGTCGTCTCGCTCACCCAGAGACCGGACGCCGTCGAGGTGGTGATCCGGGCCGGCGGCACCCATCGGACCGTGCGGGCCCGCTGGGTGGTGGGCTGCGACGGCACCCGCAGCGCGGTGCGCCGGGCGGCCGGCATCGACTTCCCCGGCCAGGACACCACCTTGACCGGGTGGCTCGCCGACGTCGAACTCGACGATCCGCCCGCCGCGCCGCTCGCCGCCACCGGGCCGGCCGGTTCGTTCCTGGCGGCCCCGATCGGCGACGGTGTCCACCGACTGGCGGGCCTCTCCACGGCCACCATGCACCATGGCACCGGCGAGCCACTGACCCTGGAGGAGGTGCGCGAGCAGACCCGCACGCTGCTGGGGCGGGACCTGGGCATCCGCAACCCCCGGTGGCTGTCGCGCTACGGCAATGCCACCCGCCAGGCCGCGCGGTACCGGGCCGGACGGGTGCTGGTGGCCGGGGACGCGGCGCACATGTTCTTCCCGGCTGGTGGGCAGGGTATGAACCTCGGCATTCAGGACGCCACCAATCTGGGCTGGAAGCTGGCCGCCACCCTCCAGGGCCGGGCGCCCGACGGACTACTCGACAGTTACGACACGGAGCGCCGGCCGGTCGCCCGCGCCGTCATCGACAACACCCGCGCGCAGCTCGCCCTGTTCGCGGCGGCGAGCCCGGAGCAGATCGCGCTGCGCGAGGTCTGGTCCGCCGCGCTCGCCGAACCGCGGACCAACCGCCAGTGGGCCCGCCGGATCGCCGGATTCGACGACCCGCTCCCCGCCGACACCAAATCCGGCGCGCACCCGCTGAACGGCACTCGACTGGCCGGCCTCGCCCTGGACACAGCCGACGCATCCACCGC
This sequence comes from Streptomyces sp. NRRL S-337, assembly GCF_000720175.1. Classification (GTDB taxonomy): domain Bacteria; phylum Actinomycetota; class Actinomycetes; order Streptomycetales; family Streptomycetaceae; genus Streptomyces; species Streptomyces siderophoricus. The sequence goes on along the minus strand of NZ_JOIX01000001.1, from coordinate 464,870 downwards.
CCACCCGTTGATGCACCACGGCCGACCGCTACTGCTGGACCTCGGCGGGACGCGGACACCGTGCCCCGTGGATGGCCTGGAACAACGGGCAGGAACCGTCAACACCGAGGCGGCGCATCCGATCTGGCGGGACGTCACCGCCGTCCTCATCCGGCCGGACGCCCGGATCGCCTGGGCCAGCACCGACACCGACGCACAGCGCCGGGCCGCGGACTGCCTCACCACCCTGCGCACCCTGTGCCGCTGAACGCCGCGCGGTGAGCCCACCCGCCGGCCCCGCTCGGCGGCCCTCTCTCACGGATCCGGCCCGATCAGCGCGCGGCGCCCCCAGCCTCCAGGCGGGGGTACCCGCCACCATCCGTGCATCGCAAGGCGGGGAAGCCCCGGGCGCTGGGCCGGACGGCCCATGGCGCCCGCGACGCTCGGCAGGCGCCCTTCGAACGGGCCAAGGGACTCGGTGGCAGCTGCGCGGTTCCCCTTGGGAGATTCCTGGACTCGGGGAGATGGCCGTGTTCCACGATCCTGATGGTGCTGCGGACCGGCGTCGCATGGCGTGATGTCCCTGCGGAGCCGGTGGGCTGCTCCGGAGTAACGGCCTGACGTCGACTGCGGGACTGGACTGCGGCCAGGTGTGGCCGCGCCTGCACGCGACCCTGCTGACCGAGCTGCGCCGTGTGGGCCTGCTGGAGCTGGACGACTGCTCCGCGGACGGGTCGCACGTCCGGGCTTTCAAAGGGGGGATCACGTCGGCCCTCGCCCGTGGATCGAGCCCGCCCCGGCTCCAAGCACCATCTGATCGTCGACCGCCACAGAACCCGCTCGCTGTCACTCTCATTTGCGGCAACCAACACGACGTCACCCAGCCGCTGCCGCTGCTGGATGCCGTTCCGCCGATCCAGGGACTTCGCGGACGACCTCGCCGCAAGCCGCGGCGCTTGTACGCTGACCGAGGCTACGACTTCGACAAGTACCGCCGCCTGCTGTGAAAAGCGCGACATCAAACCCCTGATCGCCCGACGCGGCGTCGCCCACGGCTCTGGACTGGGCAAGGTGCGCTGGGTGGTCGAGCGCGCCTTCGCCTGGCTCCACCAGTTCAAACGGCTCCGCGCTCGCTACGAACGACGCGCCGATCTCCACCAGGGTCTGCTCGAACTGGCCTGCAGCCTGATCTGCATCCGACGTCTGTCCAGCGGCCCCCGAGTGATCAACTAGGAGTTCGAGCGCAGCCCCAAGGCACTGTGCTGAATCAGGCCGGGGGGGGTATCGGCAGAACCCGACTCCCGGCGCGACAGCTCCACCAGCTTCGCGCGGAGGTCGGGCGCTGGTTCGCCAAGCACGATGGCGCTGATCACCAACTCAAGCATGACGCAGTCGTAGGCATCGTCCGTGCCCCGATAGCGCTCAGAATCACGTTCAACTACCGCACTGGCGATCCGCCAACCACCGCCATCAACCGGCGCGAAGGTCGCCGCGAAGACTCCGTTACCGGTCCAGCTTCGGTGCAGGAAGACGACCTCGTCCTCTGCGAAGACGTGCCACTTCTCATCCATGTCCCGCGACGCGTGGCCACGCTGGATCTGTTCCCAGTCTTCATCTGACCAGATTCGCTGGGGCAGCTGCGGCATCGGCTGAGGAGCCGATATCAGCTGGACACGACCGGAAAACGTGGACCGGGTTACGCGTTCGTCAGCAGGCATGGAGTGATCATACGGACGCACCCGAGCGTCACAGAATCCCGTCCCTCAAGGACCTCGCTGTGAAACGACCTGTTGCTGTGACGACTTGCTCTTCCGGGATCGGCGTGACGTGGACTGAGAGACACCGACGCATCACGGAGCTAAGGCGTGTCCGACGGGTCGTCATCCGGTGGACCGTCCGAAGCTCTTTGGCGCCGGTGAAAGCAGTCCTGCGCCGCAAGCACGTCGTCTCCGTAGGCCGCTGCCCAGGCGCCCAGTGCGCGGATCGGGGTGAGCAGGGCGGTGCCTGCCTCGGTCAGGGCGTAGTCGACGCGGGGCGGGGCCTCGGCGTAACGGCGGCGCTGCACCAGGCCGTTGTACGCGAGCCGCCGAAGCGCGTCGTTGAGCACCTTGGGGCTGATCCCGCCGATGCGGGCCTGCAGCTCACGCGGGCGCATCGGGCCCGACTCGCCGAGGACGTAAATGACCACGCTGTCCCAGCGGTTGGCCAGTACCTCGACGGCGATGCGCGCCCGGCAGTCCGCCGCGAACGGTTCCCCGCCCAGGTCGGCCCCGTCCCCATCCACCTGTCCCATGCGGACATCCTGCCCCGGCCGATGCCTACCGGACGGTGTGCATCGGCTCGCCTAGCGTCCGGGGCATGACATTCCACAACGCGAACGGGAGCAGGACGATGCGCATCGGAATTCTCGGCACAGGCGCCATGGCAGCAGCACTGGGCCGGGCCTGGGTACGGGCCGGACACGAGGTCATGGTGGGGGGCCGCAACGCCGCTTCCGCCGCCGCCACGGCCGCCCGCATCGGGGCCGCCGCGCACGGCGGCCTCGCCGAGACGGCGCGGTACGGCGAGGCGATACTGCTCGCCGTTCCCGCCGACGCGGCATCGCAGCTGGCCGGGGAACTGGCAGCGAGCCTCGCCGGAAGGACCGTCCTCGACTGCACCGTGCCGATGCAGCCTTCCAGCGACGGCAGCCCGGTCCTGTCCACCGCCGGAGGTACGGACTCGGTCGCCCTGCGCATCGCCGCAGCCGCGCCCTCCGCCCATGTTGCCAAGGTGTTCGGCATCTGCCACGAGAGCATCTGGACCGTTCCCCAACTGGCCTTCGAGGGTGCTGCGCTGGCGGTGCCCTTCTGCACGGACGCCCCGCCCGCCGCCGCTGTGACGAGGAAGTTGATCACGTCGATGGGCTGCACCCCGCTGCCGTGCGGCGGTCTGGAGCGGGCGGCGCTCCTGGAGGCCGCAGCGGTCTTCGCCATCGGCGTGTGGTGGGCCGGCAGCGAAGTCCGCCACGCCTTCCCCGCCCCAGCCCTGGCCCCCGGCGCCGTCGACGACTAAAGCCTGTCCGACGGGTCGCGTGACCGTGCGGTTTCGGTGACGTTCCGGCCAGCGTGGAGCGACCCGACGGATCGGGAGTGGGTCCGGCTTGATCCGCATTTGCCGAAGAACAGAGGCGGGCGGTCGGTGGACGTGCCACCGGAAGGTGATCAACGGAATCTTGTTCCGGCAGCCGACCGGCGACCCGTGGTGCGACCCGCCGCCGCGATTCGACAAACCACCCCTGCACGCACGGTTCGCGCGCGACGCGCGCCCTCATCACTACGGAGCGGACACAAGCTCCCGATAGGAGGGAGCACGTCCCGCCTCGGACGCTGACAGCGATCCGGGCGACTCGACTGCCCTAGATCGTGGCCGTAGAGGGGTGCTCGCCGTCCAGCGCTCGTTCCGGCTCAAGCAACCCCCGCGGGCGCGAGGCAGTCTTGCCAGGCAGGTGTCGAGGTGGGGCAGTGCCCGCGCCGGCCGCCGGAATACGTGGTGGAAGGCGATGTGCCGAGTGTTTGAGTGAGGGTGGAGATGACGAATCTGAACACCGTGGTGACGTGGGTTGACGGACGCGAGAGGCTGCCTGGGAGCGGTACACCGGTGGCAGCGGCGATCACGGGCCGGTATCCAGCTGACAGTGCCACTGAGTCCGTGGCCGACACAGCGCTGGGTGAGGAATTTTGGCTGGTGAGGCCCACGGTCTTCATGACTCTGCACTGGAGTGAGGACGAGGCCGAGCACAGGGACTGCATCGTCGACTCCGACGGGGTGGTCCGCTTGCCCCACGGCCTCGCCAGTGCCGAAACCGTGACGCACTGGGCCGAGTTGCCCACCCTGCCGGGTGGGACGACGCACCTCGTCCTCGGGAAAGGCGTGCAGTCAGCCCTGCAGCACGCGCGGGACGCTCGCCCCCGCACCTGAGGCACACCCTGGTCGGACACGTGGCGGGTCCATACGTAGCCGGTCGGTCTATCGGAGCCGGCTACAAGGCGCCGCGCAGGGTCTCCCTCTGGAGACGGCTGGTGAGACAGTCGTGCGTTGGCGAGCGGTCCTCAGGAGGTTCGAACTGGAGCACACGTTGCGGTTCATGAAACAGTCGGACCGGCCGAGGATCCACACCCTGGCTCTGTTCCCGCCCAGCAGCAGCAGTTGTTCACCGGTTTGAGCAGTGTGCGGGGTCGGCTGCGATTCGAACAGTGCAGGAGTCTGGGCGGCGCCGAGGCAGCCAATTTCGGCTGAGGGGCCTGGGGGCCGAGGCGCTCACACCGTGGTGGCCAGCTACCCAGGCGCCGTCGTCGGGACCCTCTCGTACGTGGACGCGGGCGTTGAACCAGCGTGAGTGACCAGCGCCCCCCGCAGCAGCCCTGGTCCGTGAGCGGTTCTCACCACTCAAGCGCCACAACCGCAACGTGCCGGGCGCAAACAGCTTCACCGCGTTCGTGCCGCGCGAGAGGCTGCGGCCCCTGCGAGACCCGATGCGGCGAGCGGGACGATGACGGTGGGGACCGCCCGGTGGCCTACGCGTCTGCGGCTGGGTTACTTGACGTCGACCCGTCCTACCCGGTCGGGACCGGTCGTCAGTGCCTCGCACGTGGTCTGCCACATGGGGGCGCCCGGGTGGAGCTGGGTGTGGAGGTAGGCCGCGGTGAGCCGGGCAAGGGCGGCAACTCGCTCGGGGTCCTCGTCGGTGGTCTCGGCGGCGTCGTATCCGGCGATCCCGCCGAGTCCGTGTTCCGCGTCGAACAGGGTGAGCAGGGTCTTGGGGCCGGGGGCGAGGGTGTAGGGGTCGGCGTGCCAGTCCGGTCCCATGTCCGTGAAGTGCCGCGAGTCATCCTTGTCGCCGGCGACGACCAGCGCGGGTGCGGTCATGGTGGAGAAGTCGACCGCCCCGATGATGGGCCATTGCTCGGCCATGGGCCCGTTGAGGACGTCGCCGCCCCTGCCGGGCGCGGCGAGCAGTACGCCCGCCTTGATCCGGGGCTCGACGAGGTGCACCACGTTCCCGGTGTCGGGGTCGGTGAGGCCGGCGCCCAGCAGGAGGGCGGCGGTGAAGCCGCCGAGCGAGTGCCCGGCGAGGGCGACCTTGGTGTGGTCGATTCGTCCGGCGAGCTGCGGCACGGCGTTCTCGATCACGTCGAGCCGGTCGAGGATGTGGGTCATGTCCTCGGCGCGGGAGCGCCAGAAGTCGGGTGCGCCTGGTGCGTCGGCGACCAGGTGGCTCAGTGTCCTGGAGGTGAGGTGGGTGGGCTGGACGACGACGAATCCGTGTGCCGCCCAGAAGTTGGCGAGCGGCGCGTAGCCGTTGAGCGAGGAGAGGTTGTTCGAGGGGCCGTGACCGTGGGAGAGGAGGATGACGGGCAGGCTGGTTCCGGTCACGGGCGCGGAGACGCGCACCTGGAGGTTCACGGGACGTCCGGGCACGGAGAGGACTACGGGGCTGAAGGACAGGACCGGCACGGGTGTGCCCAAGGTGTCGGCGCTGGTGGCGGTGGATGTGCTCACGATGTGGGTTCCCTTTCGGTGGCGCCTGCCGCCCGCCCGGTCACCTGCGGCCGGCGGGCGGACAAGACGGTCAGGAGCGCCCCGTTTCGGTTAACCTGAAACGGAACACCGCTCCACTACTATCTGGAGCAGTGATCCGTTTTGTCAAGCGATGTGTAAGGAGAACGTGATGGCCACTGAGGGCCCCGCAGGGGAGGCGCCGTCCCGAAGCAAGCGGTCCGACGCCCAGCGCAACCGACAGACGGTACTCACCGCCGCCGCCGAGGTCTTCGTCACCTCCGGCGTCGACGCCCCGATCCGCCAGATCGCGGCCCAGGCAGGCGTCGGGATGGCCACGATCTACCGCCACTTCCCGAGCCGGGCGGATCTGGTCACCGCGGTCTACCACCACCAGATCGAGGCATGCGCCGAGGCCGGCCCCCGTCTGCTGACGAGTGCCGACTCCCCGCTCGACGCACTGCGCCAATGGGTCGACCTTTTCGTCGACTTCCTGGTCACCAAGCACGGACTCGCCGACGCCCTGCAGTCGGACAGCGACCGCTTCGCCGCGCTGCACGCCCACTTCCTCGACCGCCTGCTACCCGTCTGCGCCCAACTGCTCGACGCCGCGGCCGAGGCCGACGAAATCAGGCCCGGTACGCAGCCCTACGAGCTGATGCGCGGCATCGGCAACCTCTGCATCGGACGCAACAACGACCCCCGGTACGACCCCCGGCGCCTGATCGCCCTCCTCCTCCAGGGACTCCAGCAATCTGGACGAGCCGAACGATGAGTGCCTTGAACAGGCGCTGGACCTCGTTGCAGGTGAGCGGTATCAGCCCGTCCGGCCTGGGCCGGCGGGCGTCTTCGTCGGCGCGGACGACGGCGAGAAAGGCATGGGCGAGCATCGCGAGAGTGACCCAGCGGTGCCAGGACGTCCAGCGTCTGACCTGGTGTTCGGCCAGTCCGGCCAGGCCCTTGCCGGACTGGAAGGTCTCTTCGACGGTCCATCTGTGTCCAGCGACCTGCACCAGGGTGGACAATGGCCTCTGGCTCGCTGAGTAGCAGCGGTAAAAGGCGAGTTCGCCGGTGCGCCGGTTGCGGCGCACGAGCAGATGATGGTGGCCGGCCGTCGACGATGTCGGCCAGGGCCCAGTCGTAGAAGCGGTGCCCCTTTGCTCCGACGCCGGCGGAGAGCTTCTGCCAGGCCCGCTTCGGCAGCTTCTTGACCAGGACGTCGGCCCTGAACTTGCCCGCGCGGGTGCTGATCTGGTGGTCTCGGCCGACGGCGAGTACGTAACCGGTCCCACGCCTTTCCAGCTCGGTTCGCAGGTGGGGTTGCCTCCGTAGATTTCATCGCCGGCCACCCATGACGCGGGGACGCCGGCGTCCAGCGCACGGCAGATCATGCGGGCGGCGAGGGCGGGTTTCGTGGTGAAGCGGACGGTGTCGGGTATCCCGGCCGCACGGCAGCGGGCCGTGTCCTCAGTCCAGGAACGCGGGACATACAGCTCTCGGTCGATCGCCGCATGCCCGAGCGGGGTGGAGAAGGCAAGCTAGACGGCGACCTGACTGTTCTCGATGCGTCCGTGCGGTGCCGGTGTACTGGCGCTGCACACCCACCGTGTGCATGCCCTTCTTCAGGTCGCCGGTCTCATCCACCACCAGCACCGCGTCCTCGTGGCGCAGATGCTCGACGACAAAGCTGCGGATGTCGTCACGTACTGCATCGGCATCCCATTTGGCCCTCGACAGCAGGTGCTGCAGACCGTAGGGGGTCGCATCCCCGGCATGCTCAGCGAGCGTCCAGTAGTTCCTGCGTGGCAGCTCAGACAACAGTCCCAGCACGAACGCCCGCGCCCGGCGCCGTGGTTCCACCCTCACGAACCGCCCCGCGACACGGCCCATCAGCACCTCGAACGTCTCATGCCAGCGGCCGGGATCTACGCTGTGCCCCGCGGCCACCGACTGATCTTCTGTCTTCACACACCAATGATCACCGGTGGCCGCGGCCGCCTCCAGACAGGTCCACCGGCACGATCACGGCCTGACCGCGGAGCCCTGCCCGAACCAGCCAGTGGCGGCCACCACCTCGCGCGCGATGTCCGCGACGGCACGCCCGTCCGTCGCCACCCTCACCGCATCCGCAGGAGTCCGCTGATCCAGCAACCGCGCCTTACGCGTACTACTCTCCCACTCCGTCTCCAGCTCCGAGCCAAGTTCCCGGCGCTCCAGCCGTGCACGCGTAGTGGCATCGGTGGCCGTGAGCAGAACCCTCACGATCCGCACCCGACCGCCCATGGCCCGCTCGAACATGCCGGTCGCCTCGGGCACCACGCTCAGCGTGTTCGTGTAGATCAAACGCCGGTAACCCCGCCGGGCGTAGTTCGCCCACACCGCAGTCAGATTGCTCTCAGTGATCTCCGCGCGGTGAGGGTCTCCCTCCGGAGCCGGGTGCACCTGCCCCATGAAGTCACCGTCGATGACCGCATGAGGAACCGCAGCGCCCCGCAACAACACCGAAACCTCCCACCCAACACTCGTCTTGCCAACCCCGGCCCGTCCTCCGATGAGTAGCACTTCGGCGTGATCCATGGCCGCAGCCTGGCAGCCCACCTCTGTCTGGTGCGATCGAATATTGATCAGCCAAGATCGCGATCTTCAGCTGGAGTACTAGGAGCGTCTGCTGCAACAAGTGCAATCCGCGGCAATTGCTGCTGGGACGGTTGCCCGGAACATCTCGGCCGGATTTCACGATCGTGCGCTCCCATCACAGTACGGCGGGCGCTCGCACATCTCGCCACCAGCTGCTACCGGACGCCGAACTCTTCCGCCCGGCCCCAGGCCCGCACTGCCTAGATGATCAATTCCAAGGGATGCCTGCGGAGGGTGTGGGGTGGGCGGCGGCCGCAGCCACCGCGAGACGGTCAGGCGGCGGGCTGCCGGCCCTGGTTGTCGAGGTGGCAGCGGGCGGTCAGGCGCCAGGGTCGACTTCGGGGTGCGTGAACCGCACGGGCTTGCCCAGCGACCGGGCGTAGGCGATTTCGGCTCGGGTGCTGTCTCCGATGTAATCGCCGACTACGAGCACCTCATCAGCGAGCCGGATCTTCGCCCCGTGCAGATCGTCGAGTCGAACCTTCAGCGCCTCGGCCTCGACAGGATCGGACCAAAGTTCGTGCGGCGACTTCATGTCACAGCCCGGTTTGACGACAATCTTTCCGGCTTTGGTCTCCCGCAGATCGGCCTCGTTCATCTCGGTCATGAAACGGGTGGAGCCGCAGATCACGACGATACGCGGGAGGCTCAACAGCTTCTTCGCGTCGGCGAGCTTCTCCTCGGGAGTGAGCAGTTGCGGGTATGACACTGGTTCCTCCTGGTGGTGTGGTCCAAGGGGTGCCTGCGGAGACGAGAACGAAGGTGTCCAAGATCGTTTTATGACGAACCACGTGGACACCCTCGCGACAGCACTCTATGCGCGACCGACGACATGCTGAAGGAGCATCCCGACCTGGCGCCGTGGCGCCCGCCGGTCGGCATTACGCCCCGCCTGAGCGATGCCGAACTGGTCACCCTCGCCACGATGCAGGCCATACTCGGCTACACCTCCGAGGCCACATGGCTCCGCCATGCCCGTGCCCACCTGCGCCACCTCTGCCCCTACCTGCCCCAGCAGCCCGGCTACAACAAGCGGCTGCGCAAGGCCGCCGGTCTGATGCGAAGCGTCAACCGGATCCTGGCCACCACCACCTCGGTGTGGAGCGACGACGTATGGGTCGTGGGCTCCACCCCGGTGGAATGCGGCCGCTCCCGCGAGACCGTCAAACGCTCCGAGCTGGCAGGTTGGGCCGAATACGGCTACTGCGCCAGCCGCAGCCGCTTCTTTTGGGGCCTGCGTCTGGTCTGCACCCTTCAGGGCCTGCCCATCGCCTTACCCCTGACCGGGGCCAAGGCCGACGAACGCGAGACCCTCCTTGACCTCCTGGCAGCCAAATGCGAGCTTCTGCGAGAGCGTCCCCGACAGACTCTCATCGGCGACAAGAACTACTTCGGCCGTGGTTTCGAACGCGAACTGCCCGAGCATGGAGTCCAGTCGCTGCGGCCTGCCCGTAAAGGTGAACGGGAACGACCTGGCGCAGCCCTGTTCAAGCCGCTGCGACAGGTCATCGAATCGATCAACGAGACTTTCAAGCGACCAGGCACCCTCGCCAACCCGTGATCATCATTGTGGCGCCCCGCTCATGCGGCTCCACAACCCTCGCCCTACGGCTGTTGGCCGAGCACACTGCTGACAACACCGCCGTGGTCAAGCTGGACGCGGACTGGAAGGCTCCCAGCAAGGGCCGCCTGCCGCTGGAGAGGACGCACGCCTACGGGACGCCGTCCATCACGTCTTCACGAGTGAGCACCCGTCGGCCCGAGTCGAACAGCAGGCTTCTCCTGTGCCCGGACCGGCTGTCCCTCGCCGCCCAGCGGCTCGCCTTGCAGCCGCGAGTGGTGGCGGCTGTAGAGGACGTATACGGCAAGGGCCGCGGCGAGCCAGCAGGCGAACATGAGGTACGTGGGCGCCGGCAGGCCGTAGAGGAGATAGCCGCAGAAGGCGATGGACAGCAAGGGCACCACCGGCTAGCCGGGCATCTTGAAGCCGCGGTCGAGGCCGGGCTCCCGGCGGCGCAGGATGATCACGCCGGCCGAGACGACGGTGAAGGCGACCAGCGTTCCCAGGCTGGTCAGGTCCGCCAGCAGCTCCAGCGGGAACACTCCGGCCAGCAGGGCGACGAACCCGCCGACGATGACCGTGCCGAGGACCGGGGTGCCGGTGCGGCGGTCAACGCGGTGGAAGGCGGCGGGGATCAGCCGTCGCGGCCCATGGAGTAGAGGATGCGGCTCTGCCCGTAGAGCACCACGAGCGTGACGCTGACGATGGAGAGCACCGCGCCGGCCGAGAGCAGCACGCCCGGCCAACCCGCCCCGGTGGCCTTCGCCAGGATCGCCGACAAGCCCGCTTCCTGGCCCGCGAACGCGGTCCAGGGCTGGGCGCCGACCCCGATCAAGGCCACCAGGATGTACACCGCTGTGACCACGAGTAGGGCACAGATGATCGCCAGTGACAGGGTACGGCGCGGGTTCTTGACCTCCTCGCCGGCCGTGGAGACCGCGTCGAGGCCGATGAAGGAGAAGAAGACGGTGGAAGCGGCGGCGCCGATCCCGGCCATGCCCATGGGCGCGAAGGGATGCAGATTCGCGCTGTCGAAGCCGGTGGCGCCCAGCACGACGAACAACCCCAGCACCGCAAGCTTGAGCAGCACCATCACGGTATTGACCAGCGCCGACTCTTTGGCACCACGCACCAGCAGAACGCAGCACAGCAACACCAGTACGACGCCCGGGAGGTTGAGGTAACCGCCGGCACCGGGCGGTGCGGAGATGGCCGCCGGCATCTGGAAGCCGAAGAGGCGCTGCGTCAGGTCGTTGAGGTACTGGCCCCAGCTCACCGCGATGGCCGCGCCGGAGACCGCGTACTCCAGAACCAGACACCAGCCGACCGCACAGGCCGCGAACTCGCCGAGCGTGGCATAGGCATAGGAATACGAGGACCCCGAGACCGGTACGGCGGAGGCGAGTTCGGCACAGCACAGTGCGGTGAGCGCGGCCGCGACGGCGCCGATGGCGAAGGAGACGGTGACGGCGGGGCCGGCCTCGGGAACCGCCGCGTTCAGGGCGAAGAAGATGCCGGTGCCGATGGTCGCACCGATCCCGATCGTGGTGAGCTGGAAGGTACCGACGGTGCGGCGCAGTCCGCTGCCGTCGGCCGGGGGTCGGCCTCCGCGGAGAAGGCCGCCACCGGCTTGCGGCGCAGGAGCTGGTGGCGGAGGGACGTGCTGGGTACGGGTCTCAAGGCAGCCTCATTCCGGGAGCGATGGTGGGATGCGTCGTGGTCAGGGGAGGTCGCGGCGCATGAGGTCGGCGTAGGTCTCCCGGCGTACGACGGGGCGGGACCGGCCGTCGTGGCAGAAGACGACGGGTGGACGGCGGGCGGCGTTGTAGTTGTTGGAGAGGGAGTAGGTGTAGGCACCGGTGACGGGGACGGCGATCAGGTCGCCGGGGCGCGGATCGTTCAGGGGTACGCCGGCGCTGAGCACGTCGCCGGATTCGCAGTGCCGGCCGACGACCCGGCACATCTCGCCGACCGGGCCGGCCGGCCTGGTGGCGATCGCCGCCTCGAAACGCTGCCCGTACAGGGACACTTCGAGGTTGTCGCCCATTCCGCCGTCCACCGCGACGAAGGTCTCGCCGCCGGCGCGTTTGACCGTCACCACGCGGTAGAGCGAGACCCCGGCCTCCGCGACCATGGAACGGCCCGGCTCGATGAGGACACGGGCGCTGGACGGCAGCAGATCGTCGGCCGCGGACAGCAGCGTGTCCAGGTACTCGTCGACGCTCGGCGGCCGGTCGTTGTAGGTGTAGCGGGCGCCGAGGCCGCCGCCGAGGTCGTACACAGGGAACTCGCCGAGTTCGGCGAGCGCCGCCACGGCCCGGGCGAAAGGCTCGGTGTCGAGGATCTGCGAGCCGATGTGCACATGCAGTCCGTCCAGGCGCAGCCGGGCACTGGCGCGCAGCCGGGCGATGGCCTCACGCGCCTGCGGCAACAGCAGGCCGAACTTCGATCCGCGCTGGCCGGTGGAGACCGCCTCGTGGGTGTCAGGGCAGACATCGGGGGTGACCCGTACGAGGACGGGCTGCCGTTGGTCCGGTGTGCCGGCGAGTATGTCCTCCAGCCGGTCGATGTCGTCGAAGTTGTCGATGACGACGAGGCCGGCGCGGGCCTCGACGGCGGCCCGGAGATAGTCGTCGGTCTTGGCGTTGCCGTGCACGATCAGTTTGGCGGGGTCGGTTCCCGCGGCCAGGGCGAGGGCCAGTTCGCCGCCGCTGGCGACGTCGATGCCGAGGCCCTCTTCGGCGAGCAGCCGGTAGACGGCGGTGCAGGGGAACGCCTTGGAGGCGAAGGCCACCGCCGAATGCGGCCGGCGGGCGGCCAGGCCATCGGCATAGTGGCGGGCCCGGGCCCGCAACGCACCCTCGTCGACAAGCAGGGCGGGGGTCCCGTAGCGCTCGGCAAGCTCGGCCACATGGCACCCGCCGATACGCAGCGCCCCGTCGGGCGCGGTGGTGGTGCCGGGCGGGAAGAGCTGGAGCGGGTCGAGGGACGAGGGACGGACGGGCATCGCAGCGGTGGCGGTGGTGGTGGTCGCGGCGACCATGGGGCTTCTCCTGGGCGGGTCGACGTCGAAGGACAGGCGGACGGGATCGGGGCTACGGGAACGGGGCGTTCGCGAGGGGCTGCGCACCATGCTGAGGCCCGCGTCACTGTCCGTCGTTGGCGAAATCGCCTAGGGTCCGCGCATGGAAATGACGGAATCGCCAAACCCGCCGGGCGCGGGACCTCCGCCGGGCCCGGCCGGAGCGCCGTCGGCCCCGGCCGGTCTCGGCGGCACCAGCGAGGAGCTGTTCGCCCTGGCCAACGCGGTCGCGGCGGTCATCGGCGGTTCGGTGGCGATAGAAGACCTTGACCACCGGGTGCTGGCCTATTCGTCGATTCCCGGCCAGCGGATCGACGAGCTCCGCCGCCGCGGCATCCTGGAACGGCGGGTCCCCGAGGATCCTGAGCAGCTGCGCCAGTACCGCGAGGTGCTCGGCGCGCGGGACGTCGTACGGCTGCCGGTCCTCGCATCCGACGAGCTGCCGCGCGCAGCTGCCGCTGTCCGGGCCGGGGATCTGCCGCTGGGCACCATCTGGGCGATCGAGGGAGAATCCCGGCTCGATGCGGCGGGCGCACGGGCGCTGCTGGACGGCGCACGGCTCGCGGCGCTGCACATGCTGCGCCGTCGCAGCTCGGCAGAGCTCGAACTGCGGGCCCGCGGGGACGCCCTGCGGGCCGCACTGCGCGGTGACGGGCCCGCACAGGAGATCCGCTTCCAGCTGGCCCTGCCCGAGCGGCCACGGCCGGCGCTCCTGGGTTTCACCCCGGCCGCGTACGGGCCCGACCGCACGGGCCCCGCCGTCGTCCGGCTGGCCGACGCGGCCGCGCGGCACTGGGCGGCCGTACACCACGGCGCAGCGGTGGCCACCGTCGGCCGCACCGTCTACGTTCTGCTACCGCAGGCCGGACCGGACGAAGCCCGCCGCCTCGCCGAACAGGCCGTAGCCGCCCTCGGCCGGACCCTGGACACGCCCCTGCGGGCCGCCGTCGGCCGTTCCGCCGACGACCTGGCGGAACTGCCCCAGAGACGCGCCGAGGTGGACGACATCCTCCGCGTGACCACGGCCGGCCCGGACACGCCGGCCGTGGCCGCCCTCACCGACGTACACGCCCAGGTGCTGCTGCTCCACTGCGCCGACGAACTGGCCCGCCGCCCTCATCTGCGGCACCCCGGCATCGAGGCCATGCGCGACCACGACCGCGCCCGAGACACCGATTACGCGGCGTCGGTTGTCGCCTGGCTGGACGCGGCGGGCAATGTCGCCGAGGCCGCCCAGCGGCTCACCGTCCACCCCAACACCCTCAAATACCGTCTCCGCCGAGCCAACGATCTGTTCGGCATCGACCTCGGCGCCCCGGACGTCCGCCTCTCCTGCTGGCTGCAGCTGCGGCTGCCGGCCACTCGTCCCTGACCTGGAGCGGGGGCCACCACCCTCGGCCGGCGGACGTCCGGCCCGGCGGCCCGCGACAAGGCCGAGTACCGCCACCGCAGTGCCGTCGAGCGATGCGTCAGCAAGTGGCAGCAGTACCGCGCAGTGGCCCGCAGGTACGACAAACGTGACTGCGTCTTCAACGGCACCCTGGCCGTTGCCGCGATCGTCATCAGGCTCTGCGGCATCGTCCAAGAGGCATCAGAAGCGGCCTGGACGTCAGCCGAAAGGCACACGCCCCTGAGGTTGCGGTCAGGATCGGTTGGCGCACGATCGTGGGCCTCGCGCTGCGGACGATGGTCGTCGGGCCAGGGAGACGGAGAGCGGTCAGCGGTGAGCTGACAGGGCCTTCCTGCGAGCCGCGCCAGGCGGCGGGCACCGACCGGGTGATCCGTGCGAGGTGCTCCGGTACGCCGACCGGTCGCGTCGCGGAGGTCCGGGCCGTCGACACGACCCTGGGCGAGCCGCGCGCACGGGTGCTGGGCCTCCGTGCCCGCCCGGCCCCGCCAGGCAGGTGGATGATCTGCTACGGCTCCCGCGGCCCGAGCCACCAGGGGCTGCGGCAATCACGTCCGCCGATGGCCGGTCGTCGCACGCACCGCAGCGGCACGCCTTGCCAGCTGCCGAGCGCCGCAGGGTAAATATGGACCATGACCGGACATTCAGGGCGCTTTCGGCGCTGGTTGAGCCGCGCGCCCAGACGTTCCGCTTCCCGGGGCGTCCCCCTTACCGAGAGCGATCCAGGCGAACGGCCGGGTGAACACCCTGCGGGAGCCGGGGGCTCGCGGGGCCTGCGGGCCTGGTTGACGACGCGCAGCGTCGCCCGGGAGGTCTTCCTGCTCCAGCTGGGGCTCGTGGTGCTGCTCATCGCGGCGGCAGTGGTGGCCGTCGTCGTCCAGACGCGGCGGGACATCATGACCGACGCCCGGCACCGGACGCTCGCCGCCGCCGAGTCCTTCGCGCACTCCTATGGGCTCCAGGAGGCGCTGAACAGCAACGATCCGACCGCCAAGCTCCAGCCCCGCGCCGAGGCGGCCCGCAAGGCATCCGGCGTCGACGCCCTCATCGTGTACAAACTCGACGGGATCGCCCTCACCCACAGCGACCCGCGGGAGATCGGCAAACACGTCATCGGCCCCTATGCCGAGGCCGCCCGGGGCAAGACCTTCACCAGGACCTTCCAGGGCGCCCTGGGCCTCTCCGTGGTCTCCGCGGCGCCCGTCACGGACTCCTCGGGCAGGGTCATCGCCATCGTCGCAGCGCCGGTCACGGTGGAGAACGTACAGAAGTCGGTCAACCGGCAGCTGCCCCTCTTCCTGGGCACCGCAGTCGGGGCACTGGCACTCGCCGGAGGCGGCGCGGGACTGGTGAGCCGCCGGCTGCGCCGGCAGACCCACGGTCTGGGACCGACCGAGATGACCCGGATGTACGAGCATCACGATGCGGTCCTCCACGCGGTCCGGGAGGGCGTCCTCATCGTCGGCCGCGGGGGGCGGCTGCTGCTGGCCAACGACGAGGCACGGCGGCTGCTGGACCTGCCGGCGGACGCGGAGGGACGCCACGTCGGCGAGCTGGGCCTGGACAGTCGCACCGTCGACCTCCTGTCGTCGGACCGGACCGCCACCGACGAGGTGCACCTGGCCCAGGACCGGCTACTGGCCCTCAACAAGCGGTCCACGGCCCCTTACGGAGCCCATCACGGGAGCGTGGTGACCCTGCGCGACACCACGGAACTGAGGTGGCTGACAGGGCGTGCCGAGAGGGCGCGGGAGCGGTTGCGGCTGCTGTACGACGCGGGGGTACGCATCGGCTCCACGCTGAATGTCGAACGCACTGCCGCGGCGCTGGCGCAGGTCGCGGTCCCCCGGTTCGCCGACATCGTCGCCGTCAAGCTGCGGGAGCCGGTCCTGCAGGGCGAGGAGCCCGCCGCGGCGGGTGCCAAGCTGCACCGGGCGGCCCTCGCGGGCCTGGCGGCGGACCATCCGCTCCACCCCGTCGGCGAGCTGATGGGGTTCGTCCCGGGCACCCCGGTGGCGACGGGTGTGGACCAGGGCCGCTCCATGGCGGTGCCGGACCTGGCCGGCTCTTCCGAATGGCGGTCCCAGGACCCGGAACGCGCCCGACGCATCCTGGACCACGGGGTGCACTCCTTGATGGTCGTACCGCTGCTCGCCCGGGGCGTAGTGCTGGGAGTGGTGGACTTCTGGCGGTCGGGCAGCTCCCCTCCGTTCGACGACGAGGACCTGTCCTTCGCCGAGGAACTGGCAGGTCGGGCCGCCGTGGGGATCGACAATGCCCGGCGCTACACCCGTGAACGCACCATGGCGATGACGCTGCAGCGCAGCCTGATGCCCCGCGGGCTGCCCGAGCAGGACGCCCTGGAGGTGGCGCACCGCTACCTCCCCGCGCAGGCGGGAGTGGGCGGCGACTGGTTCGACGTCATCCCGCTGCCCGGCGCCCGGGTCGCGCTGGTCATCGGGGACGTCGTCGGACACGGACTGCACGCCGCCGCCACCATGGGCCGGCTGCGCATCGCCGTGCACAACTTCTCGGCCCTGGACCTCTCCCCCGACGAGCTGCTGGGCCACCTGGACGAGCTGGTGACCCGCATCGACGTCCAGGACGAGGACACCGAGGCCGGGCCGGCCATCACCGGCGCCACCTGCCTGTACGTCGTTTACGACTTCGTCTCCGGACGGGTCACCGCGGCCACGGCCGGCCATCTGCCGCCGGCCGTGGCCTACCCCGACGGCAGGGTGGAGTTCCTGCACCCCCCGGTCTCGCCGCCGCTGGGCCTGAGCGGCGGCCTGCCCTTCGAGCCCGCTGAGCTGTCACTGCCGGAGGGGTCCCGGCTGGTGCTCTACACCGACGGGCTGGTCGAGGACCGCAGCCGGGACCTCGACGAGGGGCTGGAAGGGCTGCGTGCGGCCCTCGCCGGACCGGACCGGACGCCGGGGGAGACCTGCGCCACCGTCATGCAAGCGCTGCTGCCGACCAGGTCCGCCGACGACGTCGCGTTGCTGGTGGCCCGGACCCGGCGGCTGGACCCGGCACGGGTCGCCGAGTGGGACGTGGCCCGCGACCCGGCGGCCGTGGGCCCGGTCCGCAATGCCTGCGTCCGGCAGTTGACGGACTGGGGTCTGGAGGACCTCGCCTACAGCACCGAGCTCATCCTCAGCGAACTGATCACGAACGCCGTTCGCTACGGCTCCGAGCCCATCCACGTGCGGCTCCTGCACACCCGGACCCTGATCTGTGAAGTCTCCGACGGCAGCAGTACCTCCCCGCACGTCCGCCAGGCGAAGGACACCGACGAAGAAGGCCGTGGCCTCTTCCTCGTCGCGCAGTTCGCCGAACAGTGGGGCACCCGCTACTCCCCCAGGGGTAAGACGATCTGGGCCGCTCAGACGGTCGGCCCCGACGCCCCACCTTCGGACGACGAGCCGGAGGAGCACCTCCCCGGCCATCGAGAGGACAGCGCGGAGGGATGAGGCCATGGCCTGGCGGCCGCGCCCGGAAACGAGGGTGGTGCTCGTGCGTGTCCGGCTCCCCGCGTGGCGCCTGCTCGCCGCGGTGACCTGGCCCGATCACCGTCCTGACCGGCGTCCGCAAGGGGGCGGAGTACTCTGGCTCGGACCCTTGCTGAAGAGAGAAATGTCGGACAGTGGCATGCCGCCTGGTGTGGCGCCGGGATGGCCTGCACGCCAAGGCGTCGGCGGCCTCGCGGGAGTGCCGAGGACACCCGCTCGGCGAGCCTGCCAGGCCCCTGTGTGTACCGCCTCACCTCCGGGTGTGCGCCGTCCTTGGCGGTCGGGCCGCCGTACTGGCCGTGCTGCGACCGCATGGCTCGTTGCCGGCCCTGTCTGCTCCGCCGGCCACCGGCGGACCGCCCCCCACCCCGCATCGCTGGAGGCGTCGTGGTGACACACCATCGGGTCCGCGCAGGCGCTCTCGTCTGCTGTCTGGGACTTGCGGCACTGGGGCTGAGTGCCTGCCAGGGAGAGCAAGCCACCCGGCCGGTCGAGCCGGCCCGGGCCCAGTCGGCCGCGGAGGCGGGCGGGACGGCGGCGCTGGTCAAGGCGGCGAAGCGGGAGGGCAGGCTCAACGCGATCGCACTGCCGCGGCCATGGGCCAACTACGAAGGACTCATCGACGGCTTCGAGAAGAAGTACGGCATCAAGGTCGTCGTCGACAATCCGTACGGCCACAGCCAGCAGGAGATCGACGCTGTGAAGCGCTACCGCGGACAGGAGCGCGCCCCCGACGTGCTCGACCTCGGGGACTCCTTCGCCCAGTTGGCGGCGCGGCAGAACCTGCTGGCCCCTTACCGGGTCGCGCAGTTCGACCAGATTCCACCGGAACAGAAGGATCCCAAGGCCCGCTGGTACAACAACTACGGTGGGTACATCTCCATCGGCTGCGACGCCGCCCGCGTCCGGACCTGCCCCGACTCCTTCGCGGATCTGCTCCGGCCGGAGTACAAGGGCCTGGTCGCGATCCACGGCGATCCCACGATCGCCGGTTCGGCCTTCGCCGCCGTGTACGCGGCGGCACTCGCCAACAGAGGGTCATTCTCCAACATCCAGCCGGGCATCGACTTTTTCGCCCGGCTCGACAAGATCGGCAACTACAACCGGGCCGACCCCAACCCGACCGCCATCGCCCAGGGCAAGACGCCGATCAGCATCGAGTGGGACTACCTCAACCTGCAGCACGTCGACCAGCTCCGCGGGACGGGCGTCGACTGGAAGGTCTCCATCCCGTTCGACGGCAGCTTCTCGCAGTACTACGCACAGGCGATCAACAAGCACGCCCCCCACCCGGCCGCGGCGCGCCTGTGGGAGGAGTACCTCTTCAGCCCGAAGGGTCAGAACCTCCGACTCGTGGACTACGCCCGCCCGGTGCTGATGGACTTCATGGCCAAGACGGGCACCCTCGACAAGGCCCTGGCCTCACGGCTGCCGACGGTCGAGGGCACACCGCAGTTCCCGACCGAGGCCCAATTGAACAAGGCATTGCGCACCGTCCGTCACAACTGGCCCCAGGCCGTCGGCGGCTGATCCGTCCTCGCCGGGCCCGGTGCGGACGCTGACGAACACGAAGCTGTCTGTGTCGCCGCATGATTCAGCCACCACGTCGCTGCCGCATATTCTTCCGGTCGCCATTCTCCGGGCACTCGGGAGTTATCGACGGATCCTGATGGATATCAGGATTCCGCTGGTGGCGGCGAGACTCCCGCGCCTAGAATATCGCGCGCTGCTCGCGATGGCGGTCGGTGAGGTTGGCGGTGGGGGGCGAGGGCACCGTGATTGAGCTGCAGAAGCACTCAATGCGGGGCGATGCCGCCCGGGGCCCTGAACGTGCGTTCGCTTTTCTTGGCCCGCGGCACTTACGACTCGTCAGTAATATCGCCAAAAGATCGCTACCAGGCGGCCCACGAAACAGCAGTGGGTCCTTTTCCTTTTCCGCGGCTTTCGCGACGGGCTTCCGCTCCTGGGGCCACGAAGTGGACGTGCAGCGAGAAGCGGGCGCTTCGTTTTCGAGACAAGAGAAGTGTGGAGTGTGATGCCGTGAACCGAGTCGGCAGAGACTCGCGCCGGTCGGCCCGCAGGCATGCGGGACCGCTGGTGCGCATGGGGTTATCCGTTCTGTTAGTGGCCGGCGGCGCCGTGGGAGCGACGGCTGGACCGGCCGGCGCTTCGACCGCCGACGGCACGCTGACGGTTGAGGTACTGCGCGACTTCTTCGGCACCGGCGTGATCAACGCGACGATGGACGTGCCGCAGCGGGGCATGAAGGTGGAGATCTCCGACGCTGCGGGGCACGCTGTCACCGGCGTCACGGATGCCACGGGAAAGGTCGTGGTGTCGCGGTCGACCGTGCTGAGCGGCGGCCGGTACCGCGTCGACGTCAGCGTCCCGGCGCCGTACAGCGGCTATCTGCGGGCGGCGCCTGCATCGACGGCGGACAACCACTTCGACAGCTTCACGTCGTTCGTGGATGTGTCGGACGGAAAGAACGCCTCGGTGGTGACGGGGGTGTGGGATCCGGCCGACTACGCCCTGCCGGACTCCCTGTACTTCGTGCCGGTCCACAACGGCGCCAACGGAACCGACACCCGGGCATTGGTGGCGTTCGGGACGAAGAGCCGGGGCACGTGTCCTACCGATGTGTCGTGCCCGGCCACGCTGGCCACGCAGGCCCAGGTGGGCACGACGTTCGGGTTGGCGTACGACACGTACCGCAGCCGGCTGTTCCAGAGCGCGTTCGCCCGCCGGTACGCCCCGTACGGGCCGAAGGGCGGTGGCGCGATCTACACGGTGCCGGTCAGCGGCTCGGGAGCGCCGGAGCTGTTCGCGCGGGTGCCGGGCGCCGCCGTGACGCCGCACGACACCGCCAACCTGATGAAGGATCCTGGGTTCACCGACGCCCCGGGCAAGGAGAGCATCGGTGGCCTGGCCCTGTCCGAGGACGGCTCCACGCTGTACGCGGTGAACCTGCTGACCCGCAGCCTGGTGAGCTTCCACGCGACAGGGGCCACCGCCTCGGTGCCCCAGGCGACGGTGCGGATCCCGGACCCGGGGTGCGCGAGCCCCGGCGACTGGCGGCCGTTCGGGCTCGCCACCCACAACAACACGCTGTACGTCGGCGGCGTGTGCACCGCGGAGAGCACGCAGCAGCGCGCGGATTTGAAAGCCGTCGTCTACACCTACGACGGCAAGCGGTTCACCACGGTGCTGACCCACTCACTCACCGACAAGCGTGGCAGCGTCTTCGGTTCCGGCGACAAGGCCACCCACTGGAACCCGTGGAACACCACCCTGGCCACGTGGGACGACCGGAAGGCGGGCGGCGTCTTCATCGATCCGCAGCCGGAGTTGGCCTCCCTCGCCTTCGCCCGCGACGGCTCGATGATCCTGGGTTTCCGCGACCGGTTCATGGACGTGCTCAGTTGGGGAGGGCTGGACCCCCGCCCGGGGAACGACACGGCGGAAAACGGCATGTCCGGTGGTGACATCACCATGGTTTGCGCCACTCCCACCGGTGAATACCAGTGGGAAGGCACGGGGAGCTGCCCCAACCACGCCACCCCCGCCAACAGTGGCGGCCAGGCCGCCGATGTCGTCGAATACTTCCCGGGCGACTCCTACGCCAACGCGCACCAGGAGACCGCGCTGGGGTCGGTGGCCTATATCCCACAGCAGCAGTGGGTCGTCAGCACGGAGTTCGACCCGGTCGTCAACGTCGCGACCTCAGGCACCGGGTACCACGACATCACTACCGGTCAGGGCCCGGGCAACAACCCGACCGCCAACGGGTTCCAGTTCGTCAGCCGGGAACAAGGCGGGTTCGGCAAGGCCGGCGGGCTCGGTGACATTGCGTACGCGGCGGCGAACGCGCCGATCCAGATCGGTAACCTCGTGTGGTTCGACGGCGACCACAACGGCATCCAGGACCCGGCGGAAGTGCTACTGCCGGGAGCCACGATCAACCTGCTGGACGCGGGCGGCAAGCAGGTCGCCACGACCAGGACCGATGCCGCCGGCGAGTACTACTTCGGGGGCGTCGGCGCCGCGTACGAGCTCACACCCGGTGCCACATACACGGTGCAGTTCGACGTGTGTACCGCGGACACCAGCAAGGTGCCCGGCCAACCCCCGGCAAGCGAGCTGCGGTTCACGCTCCCCCGCGCCGGTGCCAACCGTGCGCATGACTCCAATGTGACCCCGCCGACCACCGGGCAGTTGTGCAACGGCTTCGCCCCCGTCACGGCGCCGGACAAGCCGGGCGGGGTCGATCACACCATCGACGCCGGGGTCTACATCCCGAAGGCAACACCGACACCGACACCGACCCCGACTCCGACTCCGAGCGCAACACCGCCCTCGCCACCGGCCTCGACGCCTCCGTCACCCGCGCCGTCCGCCCACAACCCGGGCCCCTCCGGGGGGAGCACGGGTTCGCTGGCGCACACCGGTTTGTCCGGCCTGCCAGGGATGATCGCCCTGGTCGGTCTGCTGGTGGGTGCGGGCGTGGTCATCACGGTCATGACCCGGAAGCGTCGCGCCCAGAAACACTGAACGCACCGAACAACAGTGGTCTGCCTGCCCGCGGTCCGGATGACGTGGTCGGGCAGATCACGTCTCGGCCGGTCCGCAGGGGCCGGCCTTGGCGTCGTCTGTCACTGGACTGCCGAGTGCCGTCGCGACCGCACACGGCGGCCGAGCAGGGTGGTGATCGAGAGGGTGAACCAGAAGAGTGTCAGTGTCGAGCCGCGTGCGGCGCGGGAGAAGCCGGCAAGCTCTACCGGGCCGAGCGACTGACCGGCGCCGATGGCTGCGGCCGCGCTGGGCGGCAGCGGTCATCGGCACAGCGGCCGTCGCGGTGACCGCAGTCCTCCTCGCCGGCCACGGCTCCGGCTCCAGCGGTCCGCGCGCCCTGACGTCGGAGGAGGCGAACCGGCTGGCGATCACGCGGTTCCGTAACTTTCAGGCACACGGCCGCGCGGTGACAATCACTGTGCCGGGCACCGCCGGTGGGCTGACCGTCACCGGGTCCGTCGACTACCAACGCAAGCTCGGTTACGGCGTGGTGCACGGCACCGGGCGCGACACCTCCAGCGACGGGCTGATCGAGTGGACAGCCACGTCGGTGTTCGTTCACCCCATGGGGAACGCCCCGGCGCACGCACCCGCTTCGCCGCCCCGCTCGGCCTGGTACGCACGTCCGTTGCAGTTGTCCGGCAGCGCGCTGGACAGTTCGCTGGCCATCGCGCTCGGTCTCGGCAGCGACCGGCCGGACAACGCCGAACTGCTGCCGCAGAACGGTGCCGCCTGGTGGGGACGAGACCGGGTGGACGGGCATCGGGTGGAGGTCATGACCGGGCCGTCCTCCCGCGACCGCTCCGGTACGGCGGGCAACGTGCGTTACTGGGTCGGCTCGGACGGCACCATGTACCGGGTCCGCGTCAGCGTGGGTTCCCAGTCACAGCCGGTAGTCATCGATTTCGACACCCAGAAGTACGTGCCGGTCAAGCCGGTACCCGGCGTCCCCCCGACGCGGTAGCCGCTGTTCAGGACGTCCGCACCCGGGCGTCCGCGGCGAGTAGGGACGCCGACGGCAGTGGGATGCCTGCCGTGTCCGGCAGGGCCGGAACGGCCGGTACAGCGGTGGCGCCCGTAGTGGTGGCGTGGGGGAACTGCGGCTGTGGAGCAGGCGCTGCGACCTCGGTGAACGGGATGCCACCGGGCGCCGTCGGCATCGCCCACCTGCCGGCCGGCGAGGGCGAGTGGGCGGGAAGCGGGCAGGACGCGATCGTCGCGAGGCGGGCGGGCACCGTGGTGCGCAGGTCGTTGCCGCGCAGGCAGTTGCCCCGCCCTCGCGTAGCGGTGGGGAAGGTCCAGCCGACGTCGACGCCGTTGCCGGTGAACGTGTTGTCCACGATCTGGTTGCCGACCGGAGGCAGGTCGGCGGTTGCGGTGATGACCAGGCCGGCGTTGCGGTTGTCGGCGATGCGGTTGCGGACGAACTGGTTGTCGCTGCCGCCGTCGATGCCGATGCCTGTGCCCCACCCGCCGTCGGCTTGCGCCGGGGTGGCCTTCTGCTGGTTGGCAGCGATCAGGTTGCCCGCGATGACGGCGCCCTGCTGCGGGAGCAGCTTCTCCTGGTGGTCGGAGTTGGTGGTCAGGCCGACCCGGTTGCCGACCAGGCGGTTGCCGATCACGTACATGTCCTCGCTGGCGTTGGTGCCTTCATAACCGACCGCGTTGAGTTCGGCGATGTTGTCGCGCACCACGATGCGGCATGGCTTGCACTGTCCGACGTAGATCCCCGAGTCGGCCCCGCCTGACGCGTACGAGTGCTCGATGACGCCGTTCTGCGCGGAGAACGCGTAGATGCCGTACAGACCGTTGCGGGTCGCGGTCACGTAGGAGACCAGGAACGACTTCAGGAAGGTGACGGGTTCATGGCCGGTGTCGTAGCCGCCGCTTTGCCCCGGCAGCCCGGCGGCCGCCTTCGCCGAACCGGTGACCAGCACGCCGTTCTGCGTGTTGTTCTTTACGGTCAGGTTCTGCACGGCCACCCCGGGGGCCGCGACGACGACACCGTTCGGCTGCTGCAACCGCCCGTCGATGACGACCTTGTCCCGGGACGCACCGCGAAGAGTGATGCGCGCGGTGTCGATCTTCACCGACTCGTGGTACACGCCCGGCGCGACCAGCACCAGGTCACCGGACCGAGCCAACGACACCGCATCCGAGATCGTCGGGGCATCGGCAGGCACTCGGATCGTCACCTGCGCACCGGCCGGCCGCCGGCCTTTGCCCGATCCGCCATCGCCGCTGCCGCAGCCGGCCACAAGGGTCAGCGTGCCCACTACCGCCGCCACCACGCGAAGAGCTAATCGAGGCATGATCCCAGTCTGGCATGACGCCCAAGTCCACGCCAGAATCGCGAGGTTGACCGGCACGTACGAGGCGGGTATGGCACGCTGCACACCATGCACCGAGCCGATCACCACCCGTCGCGCCGCAGGTTCCTCGATGTCACCGGCGCCGTGGTGGCCGCCGGCCTGACCGCCGGGTGCACATCGGACTCCGCCCAGTCAGACCGGCACGCCCGTACCCCAGCGGCCACGCCGGCGCCGGTTGCGGCGATGGGCCGCCATCAGGCAGGCATCACGCTTCCCCAGCCGGCCCAGCCCAACCTGCTGGCCGTGGTGGCCGACCTCGGCACCACCGTGGCTCCCGGCCCCTTGCTCACCGAACTCGGCCAGGCCATCCGCACACTCACCACGGGGACCGACCCGCGGTTGCTGGGCCTGCCGCCGGGCGACCTCACCGTGACCGTCGGCGTGGGCCCCCGGCTGGTGCGCACGGCCGGTGCCTCGCTGCCCGGCACGACCGACCTCCCGCGATTCTCCCGCGAACGGATCGCACCGCGGGCACGCGGCGGAGACCTGCTGATACAGATCTGCGCCAGCGACGCGCTGCTCTTACCGGTCGCCGCCGCCGCGCTCCTGGACCAGGCCGGTGACCGCATCCGCGAACGCTGGCGGCAGTCCGGACGCCACGGTACGAACGTGTCCGTCGGCAACGGCCTTACCGCTTCACGAAACCCGCTCGGTTTCATCGATGGCATCGTGGGCCCGCGCACGACCGCCGAACAACAGCGCGACCTGTGGCTGGCCGGGCCCCCCGCGGTCGCCGGCGGCACGCTTGCCGTGCTGCGGCGCATGGAACTCGACCTGCCAAGGTTCGCCGCCCTGTCCGTAGCCGAGCAGGAAGCGGTCTTCGGGCGGCGCCGGGCCAGCGGCGTCCCCCTCTCCGGCGGCAGTGCCGCCTCGGGTCCGGAACTCGGCGCCAAGACACCTGACGGGCGCTATCTCGTCCCCGCGGATGCCCATGTGCGCAGAGCGCACGCCACCGCGGTCGGGGTCGGGCTCATGCTCCGCCGCTCCTACAGCACCGACGAGCCCGCCCCCGGCCTGCTCTTCATCAGCTTCCAGAACGACCTGCGGACCTTCACCGCCACCCTCACCCACATGGACACCTCCGACGCACTGCTGCCATTCACCACCACCACTGCCAGCGCGACCTTCCTGATCCTCCCCGGCTTCGACCGGCAACATCCGCTCGGTTCCCAGCTGTTCGGCTGATCAGGCCGTAATTACCGACCCGGTCACCGAGAGCTGCCGCCGCCGCGCTCCACCTCGTACTGGAGGGTGCGCCGCTGCCACCGGGGTTGGTGGAGTAGCGGTAGTTCTCGGGCTGGTCGGCGATCGTGTGGTCGCGGGTGGGCACATCGTCATCGACGCCGACACCAGGGTCGGCCGCGCGGGTCGGGTAGGGAAAACCCCCTGCCGAGTGGGGTGTTAGTCGCAATGTGCCGAGTGTGCCGGGAACGGCAGAGTCCAGCCATGAACTTTTCTCGGTCCGACGGAAGAGCAGCCAAGCACGCCGCCCTCGCCCTGGTGTGTGCCGTGACCGTACTGGCGGCGGCGGGGTGCGGCGAAGACAGCCGGCATGCCTCCTCGTCTGCTCACCAGCAGCCCGCAGCGCGCGGTTCGGTGGTCTCCGTGACCCCCGTGGCGGACCTGAACACCAAGGAGGTCACAGCCCGCCTGTCCAAGGCGGGTATCGATACCACACGGGTGCGCTACGGCGTGCGGGCCAACCGGATCGTGTATCGCACCGTCGATGTCAAGGGCAGGCCCAGCACGGCCAGCGAGTTGGTCGCGATGCCGAAGAACGACGAGCGCAGCCTTCGGGTCGTGTCCTGGCTGCACGGCACCGAGGTGTACCGAGGAGAGGTCGCTTCGGTGAACGACGAATCACCCGACCGGGCCACGGCGTTGCTGTTCGCCTCCACCGGGCGCGCGGTGTCTGCCCCGGACTACCTCGGCCTGGGGAAAGGCCCCGGAATCCATCCGTACGGGAACCCGAAGGCGACCGTTACGGCTTCAGTGGACGCGTTGCGGGCGGCTCGCACGGTGGCCCGCAGGGACGGTCGCGGCCTCGACCGGCGCGTACTCATCAGCGGGTTCTCCCAGGGCGGCCCCGCCACGATGCTGTTCGGGCGGGCGCTGCAGCAGGGCGTCGACCCGTACTTCCGTCCGGGCGCCCTCGCCCCGATCGCCGGCCCGTTCGACCTGAGCGGATTCGAGGCCGCCGCGGCAGACGACAAGGTCGAACGGTCGTCGCTGTACCTCGCCTATTTCGCCACCGCGTGGCACCGGATGTACGGGCTGTACGGCGCCCCGCACCAGGCGTTCCGAGCCCCTTACGACAAGACGGTGGAGACGTTGTTCGACGGCGACCACGAGGCCGCGCAGCTCATGGCAGCACTGCCCAACACCTCGAAGCGACTGTTCACCGAAGAGTTCCTCCAGAAGGTGCGCCACCCCACGGGGGATCTGCGACGCAAACTGAAGGTGATGGACACCACGTGTGACTGGCGTCCCGAAGTCCCGGTGCACCTCTTTCACGCCAAGGGCGACAAGGACGTCTCCTTTACGAACTCCCTGCACTGCCAGCGCCAGCTGGCTGCCCACGGAGCCAACCAACGACTCAGCGACGTAGGGAAGTTGGACCACAGCACGACGGTCCTCAAGGCCCTGCCACAGGTGGTGCGCGAGTTCGACACCGTCCGCTAGGGATGAAGGAGGGATGAATGCACCAACTTCGGCAAGACGTGCGTGCGAGAGCCTTCCGATGTGCCACGGGGAGACGACATGCGAAAGCGGTAGCGGTGCGGCCAGCCGTACCGCTTGTACCACCCACACGCGCGCGGTGGGCCTACTGACCGGCATCAACCGGGACGGCGGCCACCGGACGCTCAACCGAGCCGCTGGAAGTCCCGGGCGACCCGGGCTGCGGCAGAGCCGCCGAAGTGCGTCCCTTCGAAGTGCGCTTCGCCGCCGAACTCGGCTCCGTTGAAACTGACAGCATCGCCGAACGTGGCTCCCGCGAACCAGGCGGGGAACGCGAAGGTCACGGCATCAAAGACGGTATCGCCGTAGAACTCGGCTTGGTCAAAGTGGGCCATGCCTACCCTCGGCCGGCCTTCGGCGGGGTCGGTGAGGGCGTCGAGCAGCTCGCGGAGCAGTTCATCGGTGAAGGCGGTGCCACGGTGGTCGATATCCGCACCAGGCGACAACGTGGCCAGGTAGTCAGTGCGGTCCGGCTGGTTCAGGTGGGCCAGGCATGTGGAATGCGCGGGGACCCGGATACCTCGGCAACCGATGGGGTCGGTCGAGGGACGTGCGCCACAGCCGCAATGGGGCCATGCGGGCGGAGCCGGAGGTGGTTCGGTTCTGAAAGGTGTCATGCCCGCAAAGACGTTCCGTAACGGTCAAGCAGTTTCCCGCTGTTCACGCTCGGCGAACTCACGGGATCCGAGCCACGACATAGCCCGCCATTGCGCAATTCCACCACCGGCCGCTTGCCCGGCACGGAGTTCTTGTCGCTGCGCGCACAGGACGCTGCAGGCGCCCTCAAGCTGGCGCGATGAAGAGAAGGCGCCTGGATCGAGCCGCCGCACCGAGCGACCCGATATGCAGCGCCATACAGCCAGCCGGCACCTGTCCGGGATGCTCCTCGTTACGGGTGCGTGGTGACCGTACGGACAGCCCTGTAGTGCCCGTTCCGCAAGCCGGCCCGGCACCAGGGCGGCAGGCGCTCCTCACTCCACCCCGAGCCCGCCTCCGCCGCCCGCTCCGCCCGAATCATTCCGCGCCGACCGGCTGTAGCCTCAAACCTTATGAGTTGGCTGCCTGACGACTTCGTCCACCCCGTCTACGTGCCCGTGCCCAACACCGCGGTTCACCTACGGCCGATCCGGGAAGCGGACACCGCGCTCGACTACCCCGCCGTGATGGGCTCCAGAGAACGCTTGTGGGAAATCTTCGGCCCGGCATGGGGCTGGCCCCAGGAGACGATGACCTATGAAGAGGACCGCATCGACTTGCTGCGGCACGAGAAGGAGATAGCCGCGCACCAGTCGTTCAACTACGCGCTGCTCAACGAGGAGGAGACGGCGATCCTCGGCTGCGTCTACATCGACCCGCCCGAGCGCACCGGCTCCGATGGAGAGGTCTCCTGGTGGGTGGTGGACGACCTCGTCGGCGGCGAGGTCGAGCGCGCGCTCGACGCGCTGGTGCCGCAGTGGATCGCCACCGACTGGCCCTTTCAGCAGCCCCGTTATCTGGGCCGAGACATTACCTGGCAGGACTGGCTCGCGCTGCCGCGCGCCTCGTAACACGTTTGAGGCGGTGCCTGGATCGTGTCTTTGAAGAGCGTCTGAACCTTGCACGGACGTGCCGTTGACGGATGCCCCGTGGGCTTGGATCGAGCCGTTGCTCCTGACCGGTCGCCGTGCCGCGGCGGCCGGGGCGCGGCGTCCGGGGCGCGATCATCGACAGGTGATCGATGCGATCGCATGGAAGTACCAGATTAACGAGGCCGGGCACCGTGCCCGGGATGGTCGATGGCGGCAACCGCGTAGCCGTAAGCCGCGGAGTGCCGGGCCCGGGCCACCAGCCGCTGTTCCCGCCTGTGCAAGCCGCCGTTGTGGCCGATCAGGATCAGCGGGGCCGGTGCGGAGCCAGGTGTCCACAGGGTGCCGGGGATCTCGCCCAATCTCACGGATCTCGAGTCTCACGGATCTCGAAGGGACGCCGGAGCCGGGCTTGACTTGCTGTCCTGGTCGACCGACAGGGACCACCCGCCACTGTGTCAGGAAGTCGAACGAGATGCCCTCGTCGCGCCCCAGAAAGGAGAGCAGCAGGGTGAGCGATGCGGGCGACGGGTCGGCTGTCTCGGACTGCGGGCCCAGCAGACGTTGCCCCTCGGAGCATCGTGTGATCACTTCAGCCAGATGTGCGGGCGCGCGACCCGGTTCGTACCCAGCGGACCGCCGGTGCCGGGGCGGGTCCGGGCTCGCTGCGTCATGCGGCGCCGACCGACGGCAGGAAGCGGCCGACTTGCTGCAACCGCCCTCGAAGCCGTTTGGCAAACTGCTAAGGAGGTTGGCCATGCGCTACGAACATGACGTCTACTTCCACCGGTGTCCGATCGAAGGGCAAGGCGACACCATGACCACACGACAGGTACGCAAACGGTGTCAGGCGCTCGTCAAGACACTCGACCTACCCCGGCCGTTTTCCGTCGACGCCTTCGTCAAGGGGCTGTCGGTGCGGCGGGGGCGGCCGATCCGGATCCACACCGTGCCGATCGGAGCCGCCATCAACGCCTGCGGGTTGTGGATAGCCACCGCTGCCGACGACAACATCTACGTCGAGGAGAAGACCACCAAGTTCCACCAGGAGCACATCATTCTCCATGAAATCGGGCACATCCTGTGCGAACACGGCCGCAGCGACCGGGAGTTCCACGAGGCGCTCGCCATGCTGTTGCCCAGCATCCGGCCCGAGATGATCAGCCGGCTCCTGGGCCGTAGTAACTACACCAATGAGCAGGAGCAGGAAGCCGAACTCGTCGCCAGCCTGATCTACTCGGCCGCGGGGATCCTCACGCCCTCGCCGTCGACAGGAGTGCGGGGCAAGCTGGAGGCCGCACTCGGGATCCGGGAGTAGGGCCATGACCACACTTTCCCTCTACGAACTCGGTTCCCGCGTCGAGTTGTTGGGCGCAGCCGCGCTGTGGCTGGTGATCATTCTCCGACTGCCTGCCGCCCGTCACTCCCATCAGCAGAAGATGTTGCTGCTCGCCGTGGTCGGGATCGCCGGGTCGATCACGGTCTACCTCGACCCTGTCACCGCGGTGTTGAACCAATCCCTCACCTTCGCCCAAAGCTGCGGGTTGTTCATGAACGCCTGGGGAGTCCTCAGCTCGGCCCTCATCCTCGATTTCGTCCTCGCGGCGATGTCCCGGCGCCGTCCCTGGCTCATCTACGGCCCCATGATCATCACCATCGTCGCGCTGATCACACTGAACTTCACCATCGCGCCGCACGCCGGCTGCGTCACGGCGCAGGCCGTCCCGTGGTACAGCCCCTTCTGGTGGATTCTGGTGGCTGCGCATCTTGTCGGCACGGTCCCCTGCGCGGTGTTGTGTGTGCGCTACGGCCGCCAGGCCCATGACGACCGGCCTTTGCGCACCGGCCTGTTGCTGCTCGCTGCCGGCTTCACCTCGTCCTCCCTGTTCTGGTGCGTCGTTCTGGCCTTCCTCCTGGCACGCCCCGCCTGGCTGGGCGCACTGTTCCCGCTGAACATCGGCGTCACGGCCTGGCTGATGACCGCGGGGGTCTGCCTGCCCCTGGCGCTGACCATCCGCCGCGCGGCTCGCGACGCACGCGCCCTGTGGGCTCTGAGTCCCCTGTGGCGTGACCTGACCGAGGCCGTCCCGCACGTCACCCTGGAGAGGCCCCACCGGCGGATCCGTGCAGTGCTGGGCAGCCCGCAGGTCATCCGGCTCAGGCTCTACCGCCAGGTCATCGAGATCCTCGATGTCCTGCTCGTCCTGCAGGATTACGTGCGGCCCGAGGTGGTGGAGCGCGCCCGACACCACGTCACCGAGCACGGTGTTGCCGAAGAACACCTCGAACCAGCGGTCACCGCGTGCTGGCTGCAGAGCGCCCTTCAGGCCGTGGCGGCCGAAGGCGCTGCCCAACCGAACCCGCTCACGCCCGTCAACCTCAAGGACGACGGGCTCCGCAGCGAGAGCGACTTCCTGCTCGCCGTCCTGCGAGCTCGCACGCTTCCCGCTGTCCGCTCTTTCGTCCACTCCCCCGCCGCACCCGCGCCTTCGTCCGGGCCCTCGCCCGCTCCCGCTCCCGCCATGCCGGAGGGACGCGATCACCACACTCCGACCAAAACCACCACGTAGGCGATATTCATGACACAGCACCCCGCCACCACAGCCCCCTACCGCACCGGCCTGCTGAGCAATCAGGCCCCCAACGAACGTGAACGCCTTCAATCCATCCAGAACAGCGTCGATGCGTTCACCATCAAAGTCCTCCAGGAGCTTCCCATCGAAGCCTCCTCCCACTGCCTGGAATTGGGTGCGGGCGCCGGTTCCATCGCCTACTGGCTCGCCGCACGCTGCCCCCAGGGACGGGTGGTCGCCGTCGACCTCGACACCCGACACCTCGACGCACACCACGCCACGAACCTGGAGGTCCAGGAAGCCGACATCACCTCTGAGGACTACGCGCCCGGCAGCTTCCACCTCATCCACGCCCGCTACCTCTTGTGCCACCTCCCCCAGCGCGACGAGGTCATCGCGCGAGCCACCCGCTGGCTCGCCCCGGGCGGATGGCTGGTCGTCGAAGAGCCGTACCACCTGCCGGCCGACACCTCGCCTTCGCCTCTCGTCCAGCGCGTCCTGGCCGCCTACCAGCGCACATACCGCGACAACGGCGCAGACATGACGTGGGCACGGAGCCTTCCCTCCCTGCTCGCCCGCAACGCTCTGAGCCAGGTGTCCTTCGCCGGAAACCTCGGCTGCATGGGCGGCGGGACCACCAAGGACCGCTGGCTCCCCCTCATCACCCAGGCAGCCCCCGCCATGCTCGCCGACGGCCTCATCACCGAAGCAGACCTGACGGAATTCACCACCCTCCTCAAAGACCCGGCGTTCATCGACATCCCACAAGTCACCATCGCCGCATGGGGCCGGCGCCCCGAAGAGGCCGCGAGCACGCACTGAGCCGACCACCGACCTGCCTGCCTTGGCCTTCCCCCTGCGACACCGGCAGGCCAAGGCGTGCCGGAACGCTGCCCTCAAGGACATCCAGGAGCTGTCCGGCCGATCATGCGTGGAGCCAGATGACGAGGGCTGCCGCGGGCCGCCCGCCGGGGAGCCCTTCCTCAGGCGGGCGGCCTGGCGCCTGGCTGTCGACCTTCTCCGGGATCGTGTGCCGGATGCCGTGCCCGCACAGGTGGTCGTGGCACGGCCCGTTGCTACAGGCCTTGTCGGCGGCCAGGCTGCTGGGCGTCTTTCGGGGTCGGCCCGGGTCCGAGACACGGGTCGCAGATCTTCTCCCACATAGGCTCGAACCGGGTGCGGTCCGCCCGATGCCCGATGCCCCAGTCGATGGCCCAGGCCAGGCGGAAGTCACACGATCGGGCGGACAGGTCCAGTACGGGCCGCCCGGTGCAACCCGCCTGTGTCGTGCCCCGGCCCCGGCCGCAGCGGGCCGGCGCCCCGGCTCAGGGCGCGGTGGCTTCCCAGGCCGCCTGGATCATCCGGAAGACCTCGTCCGCCGTGGCCCCGGGATCGTCCGCCTGGCAGGCCAGCGCGTAGGCGTCGATGACGAACCGCGCGGTCGCCCGGCAGGCCGTCGCACTCCGGGACAGGTGGGGATCGGCGGCCAGCGCCGCTGCCAGCGCCTGCGCGTGACGCAGGCTCATCGACTCCTCGTACTCCCGCAGGGCGGGTGATCCCTCGATCATGCGTCGGAGGGGGGCGCTACCCTCCGCCGTGCAGTGCCGCACCAGGGCCTGGACCTCGCGGTGCAGCGCGGGGATGAGCGGCTCGTGCGGGGGCCGGTCGGTGACCGCCCGTGTGAGGCGCTGCTCGAAGTCATGGTCGCGCTCGAACACCAGGGCCTCTTTCGAGGCGAAGTGGGAGAAAACCGTGGTGACGGCCACGTCGGCCTCGGCCGCCACGTCACGGATGCCCACGGCGTCGTACCCGCGCTCCAGGAAGAGCCGCAGCGCGGTGTCGGCGATCTTCTGACGGGTCGCAGCCTTCTTGCGTTCGCGGCGTCCGGGCGGCTCGGTCATGCCCTGACACTACCAGGTACCAATTCCTAACGGTTGTGAAAGGCTAACGGTTAGGGTTACCTTCGGCCCATGAGGAAAATTTGCTTCGCCGAGTTCGGCGGTCCCGAGGTCCTGCGACTGGTGGAAGCCGAGGAGCCCCACGCGGGCCCCCGTCGGATCCGCATCGCCGTACGAGCGGCGGGTGTCAATCCCGTCGACTGGAGGATTCGGGAGGGCCAAGTCCTGGGAGCCCATCCGGTCGAGCTGCCCGCCGGGGTCGGACTGGACGCCGCCGGGGTGGTGGACGAGGTCGGCGAGGGCGTCGAAGGGGTCGAGGTCGGCGACCGCGTGTTCGGCGAAGGCACCGACACGTACGCCGAGTTCGCCGTGCTGTCGGCCTGGGCCCGCATACCCGTGGGACTGACCTTCGAGGAGGCGGCCGGGTACCCGTCGGTGGTGGAGACCGCGCTGCGCATCATCCGCGAGGTCGGCGTGCGGCCCGGGCAGACGCTGCTGGTCAGCGGCGCGTCCGGCGGCGTCGGGTCGGCGGTGCTGCAGATCGCCCGCGAGCGCGGCATCACGGTGATCGGCACGGCCGGGGCCGCGAACCAGGACTACCTGCGCGGCCTGGGCGCCCTCGCCACGACCTACGGCGAGGGCTGGGTCGAACGAGTGCGGCACCTGGGCCGGGTCGACGCGGCCCTCGACCTGGCCGGCTCGGGCGTGATCCGCGAACTCGTCGAGCTGACCGGGGACTCGCGCAAGGTCGTCTCCATCGCCGACCTCGGTGCGCCGCAGCTGGGCGTCCGGTTCTCCGGCGTGGCCGGGAGCATGCCGGACGCACTCACCGAGGCCGTCGACCTCATCGCCCGGGGTAGGCTCCGCATCCCGGTCGAGAAGTCGTACCCGCTCACCGAGGCGGCGGCGGCGCACGCCGACAGCCGCGCCGGCCACACCCGGGGGCGCCGGGTCCTGGTCATCTGAGCCGCCGCCCGCCCGGCGTCCCCGCCCCGAACAGCAAGTCAGTAACGAGTGGGGAAGCGTCGTCAGCGAAGCTGCCCGAACGGTACGACCCTTGGCAGACCGCTCACGAGCGGCACCGCCGCTGGTCAGCTGACGGAACCTGGCAGCAGATCCTGACCGGGTTACAGATCGAGGCTGACGCCGCCGCTCCGGATGGGGCACTGGCCGAGGCCGTCGAGAAGGAAAGCGTGCGGCGGCCCGAAGGGGCGGTGAACATCGACTCCACGTCCTGCCGGGCCCATCAGCACGCGGCCGGTGCCCGCCGCCGGTCGCCGCGTGACTTCCCGCAAAAGGGCGGCTGTGCGCGTGTGGAAACCGATGGGCGAGAGGCGCTGGGACGCTCACGAGGCGGACTGACCAGCAAAGTCCATCTGCCGGCCGACGACCGGACCCGCCCGCTGACCTGGCAGACCTCTCCAGGCCAGCGGGGCGACAGCCCCATGTTCATCCCTGTGCTGGAGGCCCTGCGGATCCGGCGGCACGGACCAGGCCGGCCCCGCAGCCGACCCGATCGCGTCCGCGGTGACAAGGCGTACTCCCACTACGACAACCGTGCTTATCTGCGACGGAGGGGCATCAAGGCGACCATTGCCCAGCCCGATGACCAGCAAGCCAAGCGACAGCGGAAGGGCCGGACCGGTGGACGTCCTCCGGTGTTCGACAAGGCCCAGTACCGCCACCGCAGTGCCGTCGAGCGATGCGTCAGCAAGTGGAAGCAGTACCGTGCAGTGGCCAGCAGGTACGACAAACGCGACTACATCTTCAACGGCACCCTGGCCGTTGCAGCGATCGTCATCTGGCTCCGCGACACCGTCCAAGAGCCACCGTAAACGATCTAGACCGGGAGCGAGAAGCCCTCGGGCACCGTGCCCTCAACGAACAGCATCCCCACACGAACCTTGCCCTCACGTATCGCCCGGGCGCGCTGGTACTCCGGGGAGTCGTACCACTCCCGGATCCGGTCCATGTCGGGAAACTCGATGACCACGACCCGGGAGGAATCCCACGTGCCTTCGACGGGCTCAGGTGTCGGGCCCGCGACCAGGTAACGGCCGCCGTGGCTGAGGATGGACTTCTGGGCCACGTCTGCGTAAGCCAGGCCAGCTTCCTCGTTGAGCACATCGACGTTGATGATGGCGTAAGCGGGCATGAGATCCCCGTCCTTAGGACTCGGCGTGTACTGATGTCAGGGCCGAGACTATTCGGGAGACACGCCAGAGGATCAGGGCTTACGCGCTTGCTTGGAGCTCAGCTCTGAAGCCATGACAGTGCCTCACCGGAGAACTTCTGGCTCTTTCAACGGGCCCCGGGGCGTTGCCGCGATCGTCATCAGGCTCTGCGGCATCGTTCAAGAGCCATCAAAAACGGCTGAGAAGTCAATGCCGTACAGGGATGCCGCGTTGGCCGACGAGAACTGCCGGCGTTCCGCGTCTGATGGGAAGTGGTTCAGGAAGGAATCGATCTCTTCTCGGGTGGGCCGTTGGAAGGGGTAGTCGGTCGAGAAGATCAATCGGTCGACGGAGGTGACGGACAGCGCGTGCTGCAGGAGGGCCGGGTTGAGCATGCCGGAGGTGGTGATGTGGAAATTTGACCGGACGTAGTCCGATACGGATCGCTCCAGGCCGGCGATGCGGGAGAGGCTGTCGGCCCGGTCGAGCCAGAACAGCAGCATCTCTCCCCAGTGGCCGAGCACGACCTGAAGGTCGGGATGACGGTCGAACGTTCCTCGCAGGATCAGCCGGAGCGCCGCGGTTGCGGCGTCCATGTGCCACCCCCAGCCGAAAGTGGCGAGGGCGAGGTCCGTCATGGGGTCGAATCCGCGATATGAGGCGTCCCGGACTGCGTTGGAGGGTAGCTGCGGGTGGATGAACACGGGCTGGCCGAGTTCCGATGCGGCGGAGAAGAAGTCGTCATAGGCGAGGTCGTCGAGGAAAAGGTCGCCTGATCGGCCGTAGACCATGGTGCCTACGTGCCCCATGCCTGCGGCTCTTTCCAGCTCGCCCGCGACGTCCTTCGGTGACGACATGGGCAGAGTGGACAGCGATCGGAAACGGGTCGGATGGCGGGCGACGGCCGCGGCAGCCATATCGTTCGCAGCGCGGCTCAGCGCCAGTGCCTCCTTGGGCAGTAGCGGCTGAACTCCCGGCGGCGTCAGGGCGAGGATCGACACGTCGATGCCCTGAGCGTCCATGGCGGCGATGCGACCGGCTCCGATGTCTTCCAGACGTTCCTGATTGTCGCCCCACTCGCTCAGGACCAGGCTTTCATCAGGGTGCGGCACAGCACGTAGGGCGGACGTCACGTCCGGCATGGTCCAGTGTTCTTCGACGGCGATGAGAGGCGTAGTCGTCATCCGTTGCGATCTCCTGTGCGTGCGTCGGCCACGTCGGCGAAGGGCGATGAGGGCTGGTCAATTCGAGTGATAAGGCCGCTGACGGTCCCTGCTGTGTTCGTCCGGCCGTCCGCAAGGGCCGTCGGCAGGGCTACCAGGGCACTGTCCGACCCGAGCGGTCCAGGTATGCCAGACCAGGCGTGCCCAGTCGGGAGAGCAGGACGTCCACCAGCAACGGGACGCTCTCCTCGACGCTGAACGGTGCGTCCGGCCCACCGAGCGCGGTGCGGATCCAGCCCGGCGCCAAGAGGACGAAGGCGCGCTGCGTCTCGGCCTGCCGGATCGCGAAGCTGCGCATGAACATGTTCAACGCCGCTTTGCTTGCCCGGTAGACCTCGCGGCCCGCGGTCGTGTTGTTCGTGATGCTGCCCTGCCCGGACGACATCGCTCCGATGAGTCCGGTGAGGGATACGAGGTCTTCGAGCGCCTCGATGACCCGCATGGGGCTGAGAGCGTTGGTGACCATCACCTCGACGAAATCGGCTGTCGCGACCGTGCCGATGAGCGTCTGCTCATTGTTCGTGATGCCCGCGTTGACGAAGAGCAGGTCGAGCTCGCGTTCCGCAAGACGCTCGTGCAGGGGCGCAAGGTGATCGGGCTCGTTGATGTCGAGATGCTCGATGGTGACGCGCCCCTCGGCCCGGTCTGCGAGATCGTGCAGGGGTGTTCGCGCAGAAGTGTCGCGGACCGTGCCGATGACGCTCCAGCCCCTGCCGAGGAATTCAGCCACCATCGCGTGACCCAGGCCGCGCGAGGCCCCCACGATGAGAGCGGTCGGCGGTTGCTTCCCTATGACAGTCGATGACATCCGGCGTCATCTCCGTTCCTTATGTCGTGAGCTCACTTCGTGCGTCCTTCGCCGAGACCGCCACGGGGGGGGCGGACCGTGACGCTGCTGTGGCTGGCTCCTCATCGGTACGGGAGGAGTCTGTTCGGCGTGCTGCCGCGGGCGCGACTCAAACAGGCCCAGTCATAGGATTCCCCCTGTGGCTGGTGCATCAATGTCTGAATCCTTCGAATTGCAGCCCGACGATGTGCGAATCATTCGGGCACTGCAGGTCGCTCCTCGGGCCTCTTTCGCCTCGATGGCGGTCGTGCTCGGCCTCACCGAGGGCGCCGTCAACCGCCGGTACCGGCGCCTGTGCGCCGACGGCGTCATCCGCGTCGCCGGCATGGTCAATCCGGGAGCGTTGGGACAGAGCAGATGGCTGGTACGACTACGCTGCCGGCCCGGCAGCGTCGCCGCGATCGCCGGCGCACTCGCCAAGCGCGACGATGTCAACTGGGTAGCCGTGGGCGCAGCGGGCTGCGAGGTCACCTGCGCGACGCAGTCACGGACTCAGGCGCAGCGCGAGGAACTGCTCGGTCAACGGCTTCCGCGCACCGCGGCGGTGCTCGACATCAACGCCTTCGCCATGCTCCGCCAGTTCATGGGAGGCCGCGGCCACTACTGGGCCGCACTACACGGCGTGCTGTCCCCGGAGCAGGAAGCCATGCTCGGGAGCGACGGCCCCCCTTTCACGGAGTCCCCGGTCGTCGCTGGAGACCCCGTACGCCTCACCGGCGAGGACGAGAAGATTCTCGAGGCGCTCGCCGCAGACGGTCGCGCCAGTCTCGTCGACCTCGCCACGGCGGCGGGCTCCACGCCGGGCCGCGTATCCCGCCGCCTTCACACCCTGCTCCAGCAACGCGTCGTCCACATCGACGTCGAGATCGCCGCAGCCGCCTTGGGCTATCACGCGCGGGCGAACCTGTGGCTGCGTGTGCATCCGTCAGCGGTGAAGAACGTCGGACGCGCGCTTGCGCGAGAACCCGAGATCGCCTTCGCCGCGGCCATCTCCGGGCCCTACAACATCCACGCCGTCGCACACTGCCGAGACTTCGACGAACTGTTCGAATTCACGTCGGACCGCATCGGGTCCCTGCCCGGCCTGCAGAGCATGGAGATCTCACCTGTCCTGCAGCACGTCAAGCAGGCGGGCACGCTACTGTCCGGCGATCGCCTCGTCGGGCCCGAGAATCCTCCCGAGCGGTCACGGGACGGTTCGG
The DNA here is from genome assembly GCF_000720175.1 of Streptomyces sp. NRRL S-337. GTDB lineage: Bacteria > Actinomycetota > Actinomycetes > Streptomycetales > Streptomycetaceae > Streptomyces > Streptomyces siderophoricus. The sequence goes on along the minus strand of NZ_JOIX01000001.1, from coordinate 425,988 downwards.
ACCGCTCACCAACGCGCGGCCGGACAGGCAAGCGTTCATGAGACCCAGGCGGTCCGAGGACGGGCGTGTCAAGCGCGCTCACCGCTCAGGCACGCCGCAGTGTCGCCGTGGCGATCTCCAGGAAGTCGCGCAGCAGCCTGCCGCGCCGGTCCGCGGCGACCGCCAGACAGGTCTCGATCCCAGGGGCGTCCGTGACGGGGAGATGGACCAGGTCGGGGCGGGCGTAGGACCGCGCGACGCTCAACGGGATGAGGGCGATGCCGTGCCCGGAGGCGATGAGCTCGAACTTCTCCTCAAGCGACGACGTCCGCCGCTTGGGTGCGTCGAGCATCCGCTCGCCGTCGAGGTCCGCGGAAGTGAGCTCCGGGCGACCCGCCAGGGGATGCGTCGCGGGCATGCAGGCGACCCTGGGGTCGTGACCGACGGGAACGATACGCAAGCCCGCTTCATCGAACTGCCGTCGCAGATACCCGACTTGGGCCCGTCCGTCCCGAAGCGGCCGGTCCGGCTCCCACCAGCTTGACGGGACGACGTCGATCTCGACATCCGCATGGCGCGACGTGAACGCCCGGATCGCCTCCGATACCGGCAGCCCCGGCGAGAACGCAACCACGAGCCGTTGGACACCCTGATCGACGTCGTGGACACGGCGGACCGCCGCGGCGACCGACGGAAGGACCTGCTGCGCGTCCTCGTAGAGCTGCTTGCCGGCCGCGGTCAGCTCCACACTGCGGGTGGTCCGTAAGAGCAGCGTGCACCCCAACTCCTGCTCCAGGGACTTGATTTGGCGACTGAGCACCGGCTGGGCGATGAAGAGCTGTTCCGCCGCACGGCCGAAGTGCCGGTGCTCGGCCAGCGTGGCGAAGTAGCGGAGCTTACGCAGATCCAGATCCATGCCCTGAAGGTATCAATCGTCGGGAAGGGTATTGGACGCCACGGGCGAACCAGCCCGAGACTCGATGCATGATCGTCATCACCACTCCCACCGGCCAGATCGGCGGCCGGCTGCTGGAAATCCTCCTCAACGAGACCCGCACGCACGGCGAAGAGCTGCGCGTCATCGTGCGTGACCCCGGCAAACTCCCCGACGCGGTCCGCGCCCGGGTCGACGTGGTCACCGGCTCGCACGGCGACGCAGACGTCGTCGACCGGGCCTTCACCGGCGCGGACGCCGTCTTCTGGCTGGTCCCCTCAAACTCTCAGGCACCGAGCCTGGACACCGTGTACTCCGGATTCACCCACGCTGCCGTGAAGGCGTTCACGGCTCATGGAGTTGGGCACGTCGTCGGTGTCTCGGCGCTCGGCCGGGGCACCCCCGTCGCCGGCCGCGCCGGGCATGTGACGGCGTCGTTGGCCATGGACGACCTCATCGCGGGTTCCGGCGTGGCCTACCGGGCGCTCGCCAACCCGACGTTCATCGACAACCTGCTGTGGCAGGTGCCGTCGATCCGCGACCACGGCGTGTTCACCGACACCGGCGAGGCCGACCGCAAGACACCGATGGTCGCCACCTGCGACATCGCCGCGGCCGCCGCCGAACTGCTCCTCGACCGCACGTGGACAGGGACCGGCGAAGCCCCGGTACTGGGCCCCGAAGACCTTTCGCCCGACGACCTGGCACGCACCATGTCCGACGTCCTCGGCCGCCCGATCCGCTACGAACGGCAGACCTTCGACGACTTGCGCCAGGCACTGGCGGGACGAGGCATGAGCGACGCGCTCGTGCAGGGCTACCTCGACATGATGCGGGCCAAGGCCGACGGCCTCGACGACGCAGTGCCGCGCACCCCGCGGACCGCGAGCCCCACCTCCTTCCGCGAGTGGTGCGAGCAGGTCCTCAAGCCGGCGGTCGAGGCATGAGCGCCAAGACCGCCCTCATTGGCACTTCCAGCCGTTCATGTGCTGCCAGGCGTCGTCCCAGCTGCTCTCCTGGCCCGGGACCATGTCCTGCTGGTTGCCGAGCAGAAGGAAGGGCGGTGGTGCAAACCGGCTGCCGGGAACGGCGCGAAGAAGGTGCCGTCCAGGTCGGCGCCGGCCCGTATCCGCTGGTCGGCGGCTTGGCCAGGGCGGTGGCGTCACCGCCGAAAGAGTGGCCGGCCATACCGATGCGCTGGGCGTCGATCAGACGGGCGTCCCGCCAGGCAGGTGGCGGGACGTCAACCGGTCCAGGACAAAGGACAGATCCCTGACTCTGCTGGCGGCCACAGCCTTGGGGGTGATGTCCCGGCGGTCGCAGATGGCACAGGCGAGCGTACGGCCGTCGGGGAAGGTGACACCGAGCGCCTCGTAGGTGTGGTCGACCAGCGCCACCAGATGACCACGACTGGCCAGGTCCTCGGCAAGACCGGTCAGTCTGGCGCGCTGAAGATCGAAGCCAGGTGAGAGCACCACCAGGGGGTACCTGCCGGATCTTGAGCCGAAGATGTAATGACTGAAGACGGCATGCGCCCCTATACTCTGGCGGATGCAGTCCACGACAATCAGGCGTGCCGTCGCGCAGGATGCGCAGCTCCTCACCTCGCTGATCCAGCAGTCCAGTGCCTATCAGGGGCGGTACGCCTCGATCATCTCGGGCTACCGGGTCACCGCGGAGTACCTCGCCCGCCATCGGGTATTCGTGGCCGTCGATGCATCCGATCGGATACTGGGCTTCTACTCCCTCGTGCTGGAGCCGTCGGAGTTGGACTTGGCATTCGTCGCGGATGAGGCGCAGGGCCTGGGCATCGGTCGGCATCTGATGGGGCACATGGTCGGCCAGGCCGGGGAGGCCGGGCTGACGAGCGTGCATGTGGTGGCCCATCCGCCGGCCGAGAAGTTCTACCGGCGCATGGGCGCAAAGCGTGTCGGGACAGTTGCTCCATCGCCGCCAAAGATTGTCTGGGAACGCCCGGAGTTGCAGTTCGCCATCCCGGCGGGGCCGCGGGCAGTCACAGCCACTCATTGATGGCCGCGACGATGACGGTCGCCTCGTAGCGGACCGCGAGCCTGTCGTACCTCATGGCCACGGCCCGGTACCGCTTGAGACGATCGGGATGGTGCCGCGGTCCCGCGCCGCCTGCGGGCTCCCCCCGCTGCCTACCGACAACCACGACAGACATCAGCTACTACCCCTGTTCGACGGTCAGATGGAGCTTGGTGGTCAAGCCTCCGCGCGCGCGTCCCAGGCCGTGGTCGGCCGGATCGACGGCGAGACCGCCGGGCGGCTTCTTTTGCGCGTCCCCCTCATCGCCCTCGCGCCGGCCCCGATTCGTCAGACCGCCTTCGGTGAAGCGCAGGCAACTGGCGTATGCCCGAGGGGATTGGCACCGCGTGGGGACCGGTGTGCCCTGATGATCAACGGCACTCTACGCTGCTGCGGACCGACCGCGGAGTCGAGACGCGTGCGGCCGGACCCGTGTTCCGGTGCCTTCGCGCCCTCCGCCAGACGACGGGAAATGCACGATGAACGACATGCAAGGAATTGCCGGGGTCCCCATGAGGTGGGTGGGGCCACTGAAGATTTCGGGAAATGTAGCAACCACGGAGACCGAAGTCCCGCTCGCCACCTACGAGTCACCTCTGTGGCCTTCCGTGGGGCGCGGCGCAAAGATATCGCGGCAGACCGAGCGCGGTATCGTCGCCACCCTCGTCGACGAACGGATGACCCGCTCGGTGCTCGTCGAAGCCGAAGACGCGCAGACCGCGTACGCAGCCGCGCGCCGGCTCGACGCGCAGTTCGACGACTTGAACAAGGTCGTGCGCGCCTGCAGCGGATTCGCCGAACTGGTCGGCATCCGGCACGAGATCGCGGCCAACCTTCTGTTCATCCGGTTCGAGTTCACCACCGGTGACGCGTCCGGCCACAACATGGCGACGCTCGCGGCCGACGCGCTCTTGGCGTACATCCTGGACAACGTTCCAGGAGTTTCCTACGGATCGATTTCCGGAAACTATTGCACCGACAAGAAAGCGACCGCCGTCAACGGAATCCTGGGTCGCGGAAAGAATGTGGTAACCGAACTGCTCGTGCCGCGCACCGTGGTCACCGAAATGCTGCACACCACGGCCGCCAAGATAGCAGAGCTGAACGTGCGCAAGAATCTGATCGGAACGCTACTCGCCGGCGGAATACGCTCGGCCAACTCGCACTACGCGAACATGCTGCTCGCCTTCTACCTGGCCACCGGCCAGGACGCGGCAAATATCGTAGAGGGCTCACAGGGTGTGACCGTGGCCGAAGACCGGGAGGGCGACCTCTACTTCTCGTGCACGTTGCCGAACCTGATCGTGGGCACGGTCGGCAACGGCAAGGATCTGGACTTCGTCGAGGCCAATCTGACGCGACTCGGCTGCCGGGCCGAGCGCGAGCCGGGAGAGAACGCACGCCGACTCGCCGTCATCGCGGCCGCCACGGTGCTGTGCGGCGAACTCTCCACCATGGCAGCGCTGACGAACCCCGGCGAACTCATGCGCGCGCACCTGAACTTGGAACGCAAACAAGGCTAGTGCTCCAGCAGCGGTTCGCGCGCTGAGCCGGTTCTTCTGACGCTGCGGCAGGCCACTTCGGAGGTCTTCGACCGCTGGCTCGAAGGCCTGGCCGCCCACTACGCGGCGGCGGCATCCCCCGGCCGGCCGCGCACCAGACGTCAGGCTCGGCGATCGCGCTGTGGGAGGGGGCGTTCGTGCTCGGTCGGGCCGCGAGCACCACCTCACCGGTGCTCGCGGCGGGCAGGGCGGCGGAGGCTGCGGCCTCCAGCCGGCGGCGCCGGCGTGCTGGTGGGCGGTTACCACGGCGCCTGGCTGCACCCGTCGGGCGAACGCTGCGTCCTGCTGAGCCTGTCGAGGATATTCCGTTGACCGAGGGACGTCCGAGGCAGGAAAGTGTCGCCCTGGTCGTGACCAACGGCATACGGGGGACGGTGAACGGTGGCTGGCTCGGACATGGCCCATGACCTGCACGTCAAGGAGACCGCGTCCGATCTGCCGCTGTGGACGACGGACTTCCGGCTGTTCTTCGCCGCCCGCACCACCTCTCTGCTGGGCGACGCGATGCTCCCCGTCGCGATCACGGCCGCCGTGATCCGGGCGGGATACGGGGCGAGTGGGGTGGGCTATGCGCTGGCCGCGCTCGTAGCCCCGTTCGCAGCACTGATCATCTTTGGTGGAGTGCTGTCCGACCGCTTCGGCGCCCGACGCCTGATGGTCGTCTCGGACACGGCCCGGCTGTGTTTCCAGACGGTTCTTGCGCTGCTGTTCCTGCTGGGTACGCCGCAGTTGTGGCAGATCCTGGTGCTGCTGGCCCTGGTCGGGGCAGGCAGCGCGCTCTTCCAACCGGGAGTCGCCAGCATCACCCCGCGCCTGGCCCAGGACGTGCTGAAGGCCAACGCCACCCTGCGCATCTCGGAGTCCGTCACCGCCGTCATCGGTCCCTCGCTGGCCGGCCTGCTGCTGGTGGTCTCCTCACCGGCAACGGTGGTCGCCCTCGACGCCTTGACCTATGCGGTCAGCGGCACCTGCCTGCTCCTGCTCCGCTCGGTCCCGATGGGACCGGCCGCGCGGGACGGCGCCTCGTCGTTCCGGGCCGATCTCGTCGAGGGATGGCGGGAGTTCCGGGCCAGAACCTGGTTGTGGAGTGTCATCGTCGTCTTCATGCTCTGGCAGCTGGCGGGCGCCGGTCCCACCATGACCCTCGGCAACAGCACGCTGGTCACCGACTACGGGGCGCCGACGTTCGGCCTGGTCATGTCGTCCCTCGGCGCCGGAAGCGTGGTGGGCGGAATCGTCGCGATGAGGCTCCGCCCGCGGTATCCACTCCGGGCCGGCGCCCTCTCCATGCCCCTGTGGGCGCTCATGCCGTTGGGGGTCGCTCTCGGCCTTCCCGCGCCGCTCATCGCCGGGTGCTACGGGGTGAGCGGCGTGGGCATGGCGTTCTGGATCGTCATGTTCCACACGAGCGTGCAGACACACGTCCCGCAGGCCGTCCTCGGCAGGGTGCACGCGTACGACGCGGCCGGCTCGCTGGTGATGAAGCCGGTCGGGCAGGCGGTGGCAGGGCCGTTCGCGGTCGTCGCGGGGACGGTGCCGCTGCTGTGCGTGTCCGCGTCCATGGCGCTCGTCGCCTGCGTCCTGTTGCTGGCGATCCCAGCCGTGCGCGGCCTGCAGCGCGTGCGGCGCTGAGCCGCCCGTCCCCCACCTACTGAACTTGCCATCGACGATCAAGGAGGAGGCATGAAACATTGCGCGGAATGCGGTGCGTCCATGGAGTCGCGGTCCTGTGACGACCTGTTCAATGTCTTGCTCGCGTTGGACCACGCACGTCAGTCACCATGGGGGCCGTTGCACGGGATCTCAGTCTCTTGCTTCCTCCTCCAACACCCCAGTCGGCTTCCCGCCGACGATGGTGCGAGGGCCTGGGCGCTCCTGCACGCATATCTCGAAGGCGGCCTCGATGAAGTGAACCAGCTTGTCGGTCAGGCTCGTCGTGGCAACTCCCATCGCGCGAAGAACACCCCTGCACGAGTCGTCCGCGACGCGGAGCTGCCGCGCCGGGACGCGCCGCCATCCCGTTTCTCCGTCACGATCGAAGATGTCGCTGTCGACGGGACGTTCCCCGCCGAAGAGTTCGCGGAACGCGTCAAGGCATGGGCTGCCGCCACGGTCGACGCATGGAGCCGCACCATGTGACCGGAAGACCGGGGCCCACCGAAGAGCGGACCCACGGCATGCCTGACCGGCGGCGGGGGCGGGGCGGGGCCGGGGCAGGGCAAGGACAGGGCGGGTGAAACTACCCTGCCAGTGGCCCGGCCACTGCACTTTGCCGCCGCTCTCCGAACATCCCCAGCTCTGCTCGTGGTCCCCAGTCGGTTCGGCTTCATGCGGTGTGGGGCTCAGTGAACGGAGAACCCGCCGTCGACGAAGATCGCCTGCCCGGTGACGTAACCGGATGCACGGCTGGCCAGGAACACCGCCGCTCCGGCGAAGTCCTCGGCCAGGCCGTTGCGCCCGACCATCGTGCGTTCGGCCAGCGCCGCCACCTTCTCCGGGTCGGACGCCAACCGTGCGTTGAGCGGGGTCATGACGAAGCCGGGCACCAGCGTGTTGCAGGTGACGCCGTGTGGCGACCACGCCTCAGCCTGAGAGCGGGCCAGTGACTCCAGCGCCCCCTTGGAGACTCCGTAGGCGCCGCTCTGGACGAACGCCCGTCGCGCCTGCTGGGAGGTGATGTGGATGATTCGCCCGAAGCCCCGCTCGGCCATGCCAGGCCCGAACCGCTGGCCCAACAAGTAAGGCGCCTCCAGATTCACCGCCATCGTGGCGTCCCACACCTCCTCGCCCAGCTCGCCCATCGGCGGCCGCAGGTTGATCCCGGCGCTGTTGACGAGGATGTCGGGCTCACCGAACACCTCGGCTGCCTGCTCCGCAGCCGCGCGCACCCCGTCGCGGGTGCTCAGGTCGGCGCTCACCCAGGCCGCCCGGCAGCCGTTCGCCGCGAGCTCATCGACCGTGGCGGCCAGTTCCGCCTCCTTGCGTGCCACGATCACCACGCTCGCCCCCGCTCGTGCGAGAGCCTCGGCGATCGCTCGGCCGATACCGGAACTGCCGCCCGTCACCACGGCGACCCGGCTGTCCAGCGAGAACAGTTCGGAGAGGTAGCTATGCGAGATCATGCCCGCACCCTAGACGGCGCGCCCACGGGCCCGAGACCGAACCCACTGGGTGGGGAGATCAGCCGGACGAGTTCGGTGGGGAGGTCAACTGAGCAGGTCTGGCCGTCCCATGAGCATCGGGCGAGGAGACGCAAAGAGTGCCCTCAACTTAGGACTCCTCACAAAACTGGTGGGATTGACCCGGTCAGCTGTCGGTGTCGTGCACGAGGCCACCGGGTAGGGCGGACGCGGTCGGCCGCGCAATCGCACGCGATAAAACCGGGCGACGTCGACGGTTACCCCGGGATACTGGGCGTCATGGATGAGGTCAAGGTCATCGTCGCCCATTCCGAGCGCGCGACCCTGCGCGTCGGCGACGTGTTCCTGAAGGTGGACGCCGATCAGGCGCGCATCGACGTCGAGATCGAGGCGATGGCCCTGGCGCCGGTCCCGACCCCGGAGATCCTGTGGTGCAAGCCACCCGTACTCGCGATCGCCGCCGTCGCGGGGACGGCGCTCGGCCGCCTCGGCGAGCCGTCGACCGCGTCCCCGGCGGCGTGGGTCGCGGCGGGCGCCGCCATCCGGAAGCTGCACGACGCACAGCTGCCGCCCCGACCCGGTCGGGCCGGCCGGGACCTCGACGAGCTGGCGGCGGACCTCGACGGCGAGTGCGAACTGCTCATGGCGAACGGCCTCCTGCCCGCCGACCTGGTCATCCGCAACCGCCAAGTCGCCGAGGCCGCGCTCCGCCCGTGGCCACCGGTGTTCACGCACGGCGACCTGCAGATCGCTCACGTGTTCGTCGACGGCGGCGAGATCACGGGCATCATCGACTGGTCCGAGGCGGGCCAGGGCGATGCCCTGTACGACCTCGCCACCCTCACGCTCGGACACGAGGAGCACCTCAGCGACGTCATCGCCGGCTACGGCACCGACGTCGACCTCGACGTGATCCGCGGGTGGTGGTCGTTGCGAAGCCTGCTGGGGGTTCGCTGGCTCATCGAGCACGGCTTCGACCCGTCCGCGCCGGGCTGTGAGGTCGACGTACTGAGAGCCCGGATGTGAGGAGCGTGGGCGCCACTGGGCCGACCACCGCCGCACGCTGGAGGTTACCGCGTGGAAGTGCCGCACCGGCTCCCCGTGACGAGAGAGCCCGCCGGATGCGGTCCTGGAAGTGCGTCCGCTGGCGATCTTCAGCTGAGCGGGAGGAGAACGGATCCTGGGCGTGGAAGCAGTCATGTGCCGGTACGAGCTCAGTCAGGCGGGCGGTCAGGCACCGGTGGTAGCGACACAGGAGGAGTACGGCGGTGGTGGCCAGGCCGGAAAGCAGGCCGAGCCAGATACCGAGAGTCCAGGGGTGCGGCTCATGCGGCGCGTGTCTGGCGTCGGTACATTCCGGGGGCGAGGCCGAATTCCCGCTTGAATGCCTTGGCGAAGGCGAATTCGGAGCCGTATCCGGTCTGTGCCGCCACTGTCGTCAGTGGTGCGTCGGACTGCTGCAGCAGTTGCGCGGCCCTCGTCATGCGCCAGCGGGTCAGGTAGGCCATCGGCGGCTCGCCGATCAGTGCGGTGAAGCGGCGGGCGAAGGCCGCGCGGGACAGGCCGGAGCGGGTGGCCAGGGACTCGACGGTCCACTGCGTCGCGGGTGTCTGGTGGATGGCTGCCAGGGCGGGGGCGACCGCGGCATCGCGTAGGGCGGCGGCCCAGCCCTGGGTGGTGTCGGTGGGTTGGTCGTCCAGCCAGGCACGCAGGATGTAGAGCAGCAGTGAGTCGATCAGGCTGGGCACGATGCCTTCGGAGCCGATGCGCGGGTTGTCCAGTTCGGCGCCCAACAGCTGGACGGCGGCGCTGAGTTCGGGGTGGTGGCCGTGCCGGGTGGGCAGGTGGATGATCTCCGGCAGCCGCGTGACCAAGGGGTGTGGACGGCCTTGGTCCAAGTGGTAGTTGCCGCACAGCAGGCTGGTGCGCGGGCCGTCTCCGCCCAGCGAGACGGAGCCGATGGGCATGGAGTCGCTGAACTGCTCGGGGCGGGGCTCCTCGGCCGGTGTCGAGGGGTGGTCGGCGAGGACGTGGCCCCGGCCGTCGCGTACGAAGACCACGTCGCCGGGGCCGAGCGGGATCGGCGGGGTGTCGTCCAGCGGGACGAGCCAGCACGTTCCGTGGAGCACCACGTGGAATCCCGCCCCCGCGACCGGCGGCAGCCGCAGTCCCCATGGTGCGCGGCCGTCGGTGCGGACGGACGCCGGGCTGCCGGTGCGCATGGAGGCCAGTGCCTCGGTGAGGATGTCCATCGCCGCTCCCCCCTTCTTCGATGACGAACGATGAGAACGATGACGAACGATACGGCCGCCCTCGTGGGAGAGGTACGGCCGCCCTCGTGGGAGAGAGCGGCCGGTATCCGTATCAGACCGTCAGTACGACCTTGCCCTGCACCCGCCCCGACTCGATCAGCTCGTGTGCCTTGCCGACCTCGGCCAGTGGGAAGGTCTGCTCGACGTGGGGGCGGATCCGGCCGGCGTCCACGAGCGCGGCGATCGCCTCCAGGCTTGCGTAGTCCGGCTCCACGGAGATTCCGGCGAAGCGCCGACCGGCCGCCGCGACGGTGGCCGCGAGGTCGGTGTCGCCGTGTTCGAGGATGCTGACCAGCACGCCTCCCGGGCGCAGCGCGCGCAGCGAACGTGCGCCTTGGGCGGTGGAATCGAAGACCACGTCCGCGTCCTTTACCGCGTCGGTGAAGTCGGTGGTGTGGTAGTCGATCACCTCGTCCGCTCCCAGGTTGGTCACGAACTCGTGCCTGGCGGCACTGGCGATTGCGGTGACGTGCGCGCCGTGCGCCTTGGCGATCTGCACGGCGAGGTGGCCGACGCCGCCGGCTGCGCGGTGGATCAGCACCCGGTCGCCTTCCTTGATGCGCGCCGCGTCCACCAGTCCCTGCCAGGCGGTGAGCGCGGCGAGCGGCAGGGCGGCGGCGTGTACGTGATCGAGGGTGGTGGGCTTGCGGGCGACCTGCCGCGACGGGGCGGCGACGTATTCGGCGTAACCGGTGGCGGCGCGGGGGAAGAACGGCATCCCGTACACCTCGTCGCCCACCGCGAACCGGGCGCCGGGTCCCGCCTCTTCCACGACCCCGGAGATGTCCCAGCCGACGCCGAACGGCGGCTCGCCCAGGAGCGGGAACGCACCGGATCTGACGGCGGCGTCGACGGGGTTGACCGCGCTGGCGTGGACCCGGATGAGTACCTCGCCGGAGAGCGGGCGGGGGCGTTCGACCTCGGTGACCTTGAGGACCTCCGGGCCGCCGAAGGTGTTCTGGATGACAGCTCGCATCGGGATCTCCCTGTTGATTCGGTGTGGTGGTGTCCACCGTACGGAGATCGAATGAGCTTCTGAATGGCTCACAGTCTCACTCGCATGTCCGATCGTCTCGCGTGGCGAGCGCCTCATGGACAGGTGGGTGGGGCCCCTGGGTGGGGAATTTCAACGAGCCTCCGCAACCGACGCCAGCCATGTCGCCCGGGCGCGTCCGCGCTTGGTACTTAAGGTGGCGCCCGGAGGTGGCGGATGCGAGTGGCTGAGCGATGGCGTCCCGGAGCACCTGCCGGCACTTGATGCGGCGGGGTCACCGAACTCGTCGTGGTCGGTGCGCCGCCGCCCGGTGCGGATGCGGCGGCCGCCTGGGTCGCGGAACTTGCCCGGGCCTGGATTCGCCCGGAGGAATAGCCAGGCCGGTGGAGCGACAGCGGCAAGCCCGCGGGGGCATGCGCGCCCGGTGCTCGCTCGCGGTGGGGAGGTGCCCGGACCTCTGGAAAACGCCGACCGAGGTGCTCCCGAGACCCACGGGCAAAAGGTTGGGTTCACAAAACGGCCAATGTCTCTGCTTCCGCGCCGAAGTCGGCGCAGCCAAGGAGGAAGGAGGCCCTCCCCGGAGATCTGCAACGCCGAGGACCGCGGCCGCGCCCGGGCGGCGTTCACCACGTTCGCCCAGGTCTACGGCGCATGACTCCCCCGGGCTGTCAAGGAAGTCACCCATGGCCAGGGCCAGTTGGTGGCGTTCTGGGACGTTCCGGCCGTGCTCTGGGTCCCCTTGCGCACCACGGCCCCCATGGAGTCGTCGGCCTTCCTCACCGTCAGGCTGCGGGCGGTGTTGGAGGTCGAGGGCGGCCCCGGCTCCTGCACTGCCGCGCTGGCCATGGGGTTCAAGGGTGTTCAGGCTCGTGGGGTCCACCCCTCGCGGGTCGGATGCTGCATGGGGTCGGTGGGCAGGCAGACGTCTGATTCCCGCCCTTCCGCGTTCCTGGCGGGTCAATTAAACATGCCTGTGGCACGGGACCATCAGGCCGTTCCCACGCTTCCTTACGTATGCAGCGCAGTCCTCACGTGTGCAGCGCAGTCCCACTCAGACTTTTCCGCGACTGGCGGAGATCGGTGGTTTCTCCATGCCGTTTCTGCACGATCTGCTGACCACCCAGGCACGGACGGACGGGGAAGGGATCGCCGCGCTCCTCGGCGATGACACCCTGACCTTCGGACAGGCCGAGACCGGTGCCGACCGGGTCTCGGCCGGGTTGGCGTTGCTGGGCGTGCGGCCCGGTGACCGCGTGGGCCTGCATCTGACGCGGTCCCTGCGGTTGTGGCCGGCCCTGTTCGGCCTGCTGCGCGCCGGCGCGGTCTGTGTGCCCGTCGACCCGGAGGATCCGGCGGAGCGGCGCCGGACGATCCTGGAGTTCTCCCGGGCCCGCGTCGTGCTCACCGAACGCGCCCTGATCGGTGCGCCCTGGCCGTCCGGTGTGCGTGCCGTCGCCGTCGAGGACCTGCTGCACGAGGTCCCTGCACCACCCGCCACACCCGTGCGCCTGGCCGACGACGCCCTCGCGTTCATCTTCTACACCTCCGGCTCCACGGGCGTTCCCAAGGGCGTCATGCTCACCCACCGCGCCCTGCTCAGCGGACAACAGTGGCTGCAGCGGACGTTCCCCCTGGACCGCGGTGACCGGCACCTGCTGCGGACCACACTCAGCATCACCAACCTGGTGCGGGAGGTCTTCTGGCCCATGCTCTCCGGCGGCACCGCCGTGGTCGTGCCGCCCGGTGAGCACAAGGATCCGGACCGCCTCGTCGAATGGCTCGACGCGGGCCGGGTGACGACGCTGATGGTGGTGCCGGCGCTGCTCTCCGGCATGCTGGACAACCCCCGCTTCGCGTCCCTCTCCTCGCTGAAGTACGTCTTTTGCAGCAGTGATGCGATGCCCGGATCGCTGCCGGAGGCGTTCTTCTCGGTCGGTCTGTCGGCCCGGCTGTTCAACGTCTACGGCCTGACGGAAGCGTTGTATGCCGGTTATTGGGAATGCCGGCCCGGCGCCACGTACGACGGTTTCGTGCCGGTCGGAAGGCCCGCCGAACTCACCCCGCTGATCCTGGACGAGGACCTGCGCCCGGTGCCCGACGGCGAGACCGGGGAACTGTGCCTCACGGGTGCCGGTATGGCCGAGGGTTACGACCGCTTGCCCGAGCTGACGCAGGCGAAGTTCACCGACAGCCCGCACGGCCGGCTGTTCCGCACCGGCGACCTGGGCCGGCTGGCGGCCGACGGCCGTCTGGAGCTCCTCGGCCGCCTGGACGACCAGGTCAAGATTGCCGGCTACCGGGTGGAACTCGGCGAAGTGGAGGCCCGATTACGCGAGGTCCCCGGTGTCAGCGCGGCCGTCGCCGTGGGTCGCCGGGGCGCGGGCGGCCACCAGCGCCTGGTCGCCTACCTCACCTGCGACGGCACACCACCGACCGCGGCCGACATCCGCGCCCGCCTCGCGGGACTGCTGCCCGACTACATGGTCCCTGCCGCCTTCACGGTCGTCGACACCATCCCGCTCACGCACAACGGCAAGGTGGACCGCCGGGCGCTGGCCGGCCAGGACGGGGTCCGGCTGGAGCTGTCGGAGGAGTACCACCCGCCGCGCAACGAGGTGGAGCGGTACCTGTGCGGGCTGTGGGAGGAGGTGCTCGCCCTGCCGCGGGTCGGCATCCACGACGACTTCCTCGCGCTCGGCGGCGACTCCATCCAGGGCTTCCTCATCAGTGCGAAGGCCAATACGAAGGGGCTGGGGCTGAGTTCCACCCAGTTCTTCGCCACGCCGACGATCGCGGAGACCGCGGCCGTCGTCGAGGAACGGCTCCGTGACCGCGGCGATTTCGACGGCGCGTTCGTCGCCGGGCCCTTCACGGTGGCCGACGAGGACCTCCAGGTCGTACGGCGGATCGCCGCCGAGCCCGAGGGCATCGCCACGGTGCACCCCGTCACCGAGATGCAGAAGGGCATGCTCTTCCACTCGTTGCTCGACCCCGACTCGGGCGTCTACGTCGAGCAGTTCCTCTACACCCTCGAAGGCGAGCTCGATCTCGACGCCTACCACCGGGCCTGGCAGGAGGTCGTCGGCCGGCACGAGATTCTGCGGTCGTGGATCGCGGTGAAGGGTTTGGCGGAACCCTTACAGGTCGTCCAGCGGCAGGCCGCGTTGGAGTGGACCGTCCTGGACTGGTCGAGCATGCCTGAGGGGCGGCAACGCGGCCTGTTGGACGCCCACCTCGCCGAGGACCGGCGCCGCGGCTTCGCGTACGAACAGGCTCCGCTCTTCCGGCTGGCCGTCATCCGCACCGGCGCCGACCGGCACCGGCTCGTCATGAGCTACCACCACCTCATCCTGGATGTCTGGTCGCTCTTCCTGCTCCTGCGCGACTCCCTGGAGATCTACCACGCCCGCCGCCGCGGCACGTCGCCCCATCTACCGGCCACCCGCCCCTTCAGCGACTACGTCGCCTTCGTCCGCGCCCAGGACGGCCGTGCCTCACGGGACTACTGGACCGGCCACCTCGCGGGCTTCGAGGGACCGACCACGATCGGCCGTACGGCCCGGCCCGGCCTGTCCGCAAGCCCCCAGGAGATGCACGCGGGCGCCGCCTACCCCGTCGGCACAGACCTGACCGACAGGTTGACGGCCTACGCACGGGCCCACCGGCTCACCCTCAACTCCCTCATCCAGGGCGCCTGGGCGACGGTGATCTCCGGGCTCAGCGCACAGCACGACGTGTGCTTCGGGATGACCATCACCCACCGGCCCGTCGGCCTGTCCCACATCGAGGACATGGCCGGCATCTTCGTCAACATCCTGCCGATGCGGCTCATCCTCGACCCCGCTCGGCCCGTAGCCGGCTGGCTCCACGATGTCCAGCGCACCCAGGTCACCGCCCGGGCCCACGAGCACTACCCCCTGCCCCTGATCCAGGAGCATCCCGACGTCCCCAGCGGCCGCCCCCTCTTCGAATCGCTGCTGATCTTCGAGAACATCCCCCACGGCATCGGGTGGGCCGGCCGCGACGGCATCTCCGTACGGCACGAGCGCAACCTCGGCTGGACCAACTACCCCTTCACCATCGGCGTGATGGCCGAGGGCGAGCTGACCTTCCAGGCCGAGTACGACCTCGCCCACTTCGACCGCGAGACCGTCGACCGCGTCATGGGCGCCTTCCGCGACGTCCTGGAGGCGATCGCCGACGGCGGTGGCGAACCCCTCGGCAAACTCCTCGACCGCGTCGCCGGCTGCCTGCCGCCCCGCCCTGCGCAGGAGACGGCACCCGCCGCCACGACTCCACGGCCCCTTCCCGGCGGGCCCACCGCCCCACCCGACACCCCGAACGAGGCCGCCCTGGCCGACATCTGGGCCACCGTTCTGCGCACCGGCAGCGACGCCGTGGACGTGCACACCCCGTTCCTGGAACTGGGCGGCAGCTCCCTGGCGGCGCTCAAGGTCACCTCGCTCGCCCGCGCGCAAGGATTCTCCTTCGCACTGCGCGACCTGTTCACCCGCAGGGGCACCGTCCATCACCTCGCCTCCTTCCGCACCGACGAGGAGGGCCGATCCGCGTGACCGGCACCTCCTTGCGGCGGTTCCCGCACTACGGGCTGCTCGGCGTGGGCTTCGGCCCGTCCCACCTGTCGCTCGCCGCCGTGTGCGACTCCACCCGCGCCTCGTCCGTACGGGCCCGCCTGCACTGCCTGGAAGCCCGGCCCGCCTTCAGCTGGCATCCCGACATGCTCCTGGACGGCACCCGGATGCAGATCGCCTTCCTCAAGGACCTCGTCAGCCCCCAGGACCCCACCAGCCCGTTCTCCTTCACCAACTACCTGGTCGGCAAGGGGCGGCTCGAACAGTTCCTCAACCTCGGCACCCTGCACCCCACCCGACGCGAATACGCCGACTACTTCGGCTGGGCCGCGGACCGGCTCGCCCACCACGTCTCCTACGGCTACCTCGTGGAACGGGTCCGGCCGGTCACCGGTACCGACGGGGGCGTCAGCCACCTGGAGGTCGACTACCGCGACATCACCGGGGACAAGCACACCATCGCCGCCGACCACGTGTCCCTGGCACCCGGCGGCCGGCCCGTCGTTCCGGCCGGGGTCGAGCGCGACGCCCTCGACAGCGGTGTCACCTTCCACAGCAGCACTTTCCTGCCCAGCATCGACCGCTTCCACCAGCGCGGCCGCGACCTGCCCCACCGCTTCCTCGTCGTCGGAGCCGGCCAGAGCGCCGCGGAGGTCTTCCGCTACCTGGCCCGCGAATTCCCCTACGCCGACATCACCCTGGCCCACCGCGGGTTCGCCCTCGTCCCCGCCAACAGCAGTCCGCTGGCCAACGAGATCTTCGACCCGGCGTCCGTCGACCTCTTCCACGCCGCCGACGACACCCGCCGCCACACCATCCTGGCCGAGCTGCGCACCACCAACTACGCGGCCGTCGACGACGAGGACATTCGCGCCATCGCCGAGCTCCTCTACGACCAGCGCGTCCGCGGCGAGGACCGGCTGCGCCTGTGCCGGTTCACGGAACTGGCGGCCTGCCGGGCCGACGGCCCGACCGCCCTCGTCACCCTGCGCGCCCCCTCCAGCGGGCAGGCCCTCACCAGCCGGTTCGACGCCGTCGTCCTGGCCACCGGCTACGACTTCCGCGAGGCCGGTGACCTGCTGACCGGCCTCGAACCCCTGCTCCTGCGCGCCCCCGACGGCACCCTGCGCATCCGGCGTGACTACTCCGTGGAAACGACCGCCGACTGCCGGCCCCGCATCTTCCTGCACGGCGCCGCCGAGCACTCCCACGGCCTGAGCAGCACCCTGCTGTCCGTCCTCGCCCACCGGTCCGCCCGCATCCTCGACTCCGTCTTCGGCCCCCGCCCCGACCCGGCCGGCCCCGGACAACTTCCCCTCTCCGACGCCCTCGAAGGAGCCGACGCGTGAGCAGCACCCCCATTCAGCGGCGAGCCGACGCCGCGACGACACAGGAGTACGGCTGCGACTTCCGCCGGATCCTGCCCTGGGGCTCGACGGGCCCTTCCGAGGCCGGCATGGGCGTGTGCACCGTCGCCCCCGCCGCCACCACCACGCCCCATTCCCACGCCGACCACGAGCACTTCTACGTCGTCCGCGGCACCGGCCTGCTCCACCTCGACGGTGGGAGCACGGCCATCGGCCCCGGCGACGCCTTCGTCGTCGACTCCCACCGGCGCCACCACTTCGAGAACACCTCCGCCGAGGAGGAACTGGAAATGGTGTCCGTATGGTCGATGGGCCCCTTCGGGGCGGCCCGATGACCGCCGAGCGCACAACGCGCCCCCGCTCCTTCCTCGTCACCGCCACGCCCCCGACCACCAACGGCGACCTGCACCTCGGTCACCTCTCGGGCCCCTACCTCGCCGCCGACGTCTTCTGCCGGGCCCAGCGCATGCTGGGCCATACCGCCCTGTACGTCACCGGCGGCGACGACCACCAAAGCTACGTGGTCACCACGGCGCGGCGGCTGGGCGTCGAACCCACCGAACTCGCCGCACGCTGCAACCGCGACATCCGCGAAACCCTCCGCCTCGCCGACATCGCCGTCGACGCCTTCACCACCCCGGACCAGGCATATCGCGCCCATGTCCGTGACTTCTTCGCCCAACTCCACCGTGCCGGCCGCCTCGCCCGGCGCACCTGGACCTTCCCCTACGACCCGGCCACCGGGCACCACCTCCTCGAAGGGTTCACCACGGGGTACTGCCCCGATTGCCTGGCCGAGACCTGCGGCGCGATCTGCGAAACCTGCGGCCATCCCAACGAGCCGGCCACCCTGCTGTACCAGGCACCCAGCGGCGCCGCCGAGCAGGCCGCCACCGAACCCCGCCGGACCGACATCCTCGTCCTGCCCCTGGAGGACTACCGGGACCGGTTCGAGGCCTACTACACCCGGCACCGGGCCACCATGCGGCCGCATGTGTTGCGTTTCGTCGAGGAGATGCTGGCCCGGCCGCTGCCCGACTTCCCCGTGAGCTACCCCGCCGACTGGGGCATACCCGTCCCGGTCGACGGCTTCCCCGGCCAGGTCCTCAACGTCTGGGCCGAAATGCTGCCGGGCCTGACCCACATGGCCGCCACCGCCCGCGCGGGGCTCGCCCCGGGCCGGCCGGCACCGGACCTTGGGGCCCACCACTCCGGTGACGAACTGGTGCAGTTCCTCGGCTACGACAACACCTTCTACTTCGCCTTCGCCCACCTCGGCCTGCGCTTCGCCCACGGCAGCCTGACCGAACCGGCCGCGATCATCACCAACGAGTTCCTCCACTTGGAGGGCGCCAAGTTCTCCACCAGCCGGGGCCACCTCATCTGGGCCCGCGACCTCGTCACCAAGCACGGCGCCGATGCCGTCCGCTTCCACCTCGCCCTGTCCAACCCCGAACACCAGCCCGCCGACTTCTCGGAGAGGAACTTCCTCACCACCGTCGACACCCGGCTGCAACGCCCCCTCGCCGCACTGCACACCGCCCTGACCGCCTACGACCGGCCCGCCGCACCCGACCCGACCACCACCGAGGTCCTCGACCGCTACCGCGACCGCATGCAACGCGCCTACACCCTGGAGACCTTCAGCCTCCGCCAGGCCGCCGAGACCACCGCCCACCTGCTCGCCCTGCTCTCCGGCCGCGCCACCACCGACCCCGCCCTGGCCCTCCACGGCCTGCGGGTCCTCGCCACCTGGGCCGCGCCCCTGCTCCCCGGCCTCGCCGACGAGCTGCGGGAGCGCTACGGCACCACCGGGCAGGACCCCGGGCGCGGGGAGGTGCCCGCCTCGTGGTGACGATCCTCCCCGCCCCCGCGCTTTCCCGTTTGCCCTCGCCTTCGCCGCCGGGTGCCAGGCACACCGGGGCCACGGCGCTGGTGTGCCTGCCCGGTGCCGGCGCCTCGGCCGGCCTGTTCAGCGGCTGGGAGGAGGACCTGCCCGCCACCATCGAAGCGTTCGCCTACGAACCACCCGGCCACGGTCTGCGCACCGACGAGCACCCCCAGACCGACCTCGACACCCTCCTCGCCGACCTCATGGACGCCGTCCGACCCCACGCCGGGCGGCCCCTGGCACTCCTCGGGCACAGCTTCGGCGCCGTCCTCGCCTTCGAACTCGCCCTCCGCCTGGAACGCGAAGGCACGCCCGTGAGTCACCTCTTCCCCGTAGCCGCCCGCGCCGCGGCCGGACGGACCGGCTCACCACCGCAGCGCGAGCCCACCGACGCGGAACTCAAGTCCAGACTGCGCGCCCTGGGCGGCACCCCGGCCCCCGTCCTCGACAGCGACGAACTGCTGCAGCTCCTCCTACCCGCCGTACGGGCCGACTTCGCCCTCACCGACTCCTACCGGCACCGCCCCGGAAGCCGCCTCAACTGCCCGGTCACCGCCTTCGCCGGCGCGGACGACACCGTGGTGGCCTGGGCATCGGTCCAGGCCTGGGGCGCCTGCACCCGCGGACCCTTCACCGCCCACCGCGTACCCGGCGGCCACTTCTTCCCGTTCTCGCACCGAGCGGCCCGCGCCGACCTCCTGCGCACCATCGCGGGCGCACTGGACCGCCGCCGCGACACGGCCCCCGACCGGCCCGACACCCCGGAGCACGGATGACCCCACCGCCCGACCGAGCCCCCGCCCCCACCCCCGCCTCCCCGAGGGTCTCCGCGCGCGCCCACGACCGGGAGATCTGGCGCCTTGCCCTGCCGGCGTTCGGCGCGCTCGTGGCCGAACCCCTCTTCCTGCTCACCGACTCCGCCATCGTCGGGCACCTGGGCACCGCTCCACTCGGCGGCCTTGGTGTCGCCGGCCAGGCGATCGGCACCCTGGTGAACATCTGCATCTTCCTCGCCTACGGCACCACCGCCGCCGTGGCCCGACTGGTCGGCGCCGGCCGACTCGACCAGGCCATCCGCCAAGGCCTCGACGGCATCTGGCTGGCCGTCGGCATCGGCCTGCTGGTCATCCTCGCGGGCTGGCCACTGGCCCCAGCCGTCGTCGACGCGTTCGGCGCCTCCGCGGCCGTCAGCCCGCACGCCGAGACATACCTGCGCATCAGCCTCTTCGGCGTACCCGGCATGCTCGTGGCCCTGGCCAGCACCGGCGTACTGCGCGGGCTGCAGGACACCCGCACGCCGCTGGCCGTCTCCGTGGCCACCTTCGCGGGCAACGCCGCGCTCAACGCGGCCTTCGTCTACGGCTTCCACTGGGGCATCGCCGGCTCCGCATGGGGCACCGTGGTCGCCCAGACCGCCGGCGGCGCCGTCTACGTGGCCACGGTGCTGCGCGCCGCGCACCGCCACGGGGCCCCGCTGCGCCCAGACCTGGCGGGGCTCCGCGCCGCCGCGACGGCCGGGGTGAACCTCGTCGTCCGCACGCTCACCCTGCGCGTCGTCCTGGTCGCCGGTACGGTCGTCGCCACAGCGATGGGAGACGACGAGATCGCCGCCTACCAGGTGGCTTTCCAGGTGTGGTGGTTCCTCGCCCTGGCTCTCGACGCCATCGCCATCGCCGGGCAGGCGATCACCGGCCGCTGTCTGGGCGCCGGCGACGCGCCCGCGGCCCGCGCGGCGACCTGGCGGATGACCCAGTGGGGCCTCGTCTCCGGCACGGCCCTCGGCCTCCTGCTCCTTGCCGTCCGCCCCTGGCTGCCCGCACTGTTCGGCATGGAGCCGCACGTGCGGTCCCTCCTGCTGAGCGCGCTCGTCGTGGTGGCCGTCCTCCAAGTCGTGGCAGGACCCGTGTTCGTCCTCGACGGGGTACTGATCGGCGCCGGCGACATGCGCTTCCTCGCCGTGGCCGGCGTCCTGACCACCCTCGTCTTCCTCCCGGCGGCCGGCGCGGTCCACCTGGCGGGCGGCGGACTCGTGGCCCTGTGGCTCGCGATCGGCGTATGGATGCTCGCCCGCCTCGCCACACTCGCCTGGCGCGCCCACGGCGAGGCCTGGCTGGTGACGGGGGCGGTACGAAGCTGAGGAACTGCCCCCTGCCTCGGACGGGGCCCTGGTCAGCGGATTCGACCTGGCCAACTCCCCCGGCCTGATCCAGGAGGCCGACTTGACCGACCGCACCGTGATCCAAAAGTCCACGGGCCGCGTGTCCGCTTCACTGCCACGGCGCGTTGACCGGAGCCCGGCGAGGCGCGACTCGACGGCCCGCCTCAGGGCGGCCCCGGAGGCGAAACCGCCGACCGGGGCTGCCAGGGCGACCGGTTACTTTCGCCAGAACAGGTGGTGCGTCACCCCGCTCGGGCTGGGAACGACCTCCAGGTGGAACCGGTCGAGCAGTTCATCCGGGGACTCCCAGAGGCGTACTCCGGACCCGAGCTTCACCGGCGAGACCGCCACGTGCAGGGTGTCGACGAGATCGGCGTCGAGAAACTGCCGGATGGTGCTCACCCCGCCGCCGAGCCGGACGTCCTTGCCCTGCGCCGCCTTCCGGGCCTGGTCGAGGACCGTGGCCGGATCGCCGTCGACGAAGTGGAAGGTGGTGTCGGAAAGAGTGAGCGAAGGACGCTTGTGGTGGGTCAGGACGAATACCGGGGTGCGGAACGGGGGTTCGTCACCCCACCAGCCCTGCCACTCATGGTCGCGCCAGGGCCCGCGCTGAGGCCCGAACTTGTTGCGGCCCATGATCTCTGCACCGATGTTGCGGGCATAGTCCCGCGTGAAATAGTCGTCCAGGCCCCGGCTGCCCCCGGAGTCGGTGCGCATGGGCCAGCTCGCCGTGGCGCCGGCCCAGGCAAACAGCCTCTCGGGCTCGACATGACCGAATGGCCTCTCCAGGGTCTGATCCTCACCGGCACCGATTCCGTCACTCGAGACGTTGAAATTCTGAACCCTCAGTAGCTGGGCCACGTGTTCCTCCTGTGCTGGCGACAACGGTGGTGAGACGTGCCGGGCCGGGAGAACTCATCGCTGCGTCCGTGACCGGTCAGAGACTGACTGCCCCAGTCAGGACGCCTGCTGGTCCAGGGAAAGGTGGCGCGCCGAGGGTACAGGTGGCGTGGGCATACCGGGGCCTGGACGAGGCACGTACCTCTGGGTGAGCGCCCCGAGGGACGCGTCGTCACCCATCGCTCCGCGCACCGTCGCTTCGAAGACTCGCTGATGCGCCCGCGTTGTCCGACCGGCGGGCACGGAGTATGGCGAGAGCCATGACGAGGATCCACGCGTCCAGGGCGCAGGCCGCGATACGTTCCAGGCCGCCCAGTCCGATTCCGGGGTCGTGCTGACCGAAGAACATCCATGCCCCGAGCACCGCGGCGACAGCCATCGAGAGGGTTACGCTCCGCAGTCCGCCGAAGAGTGAGTCTCGGGACGAAAATCCGGCGAGGAGAAGCCCGAGATTTCCCAGCCCCATGATGAGGAGTGCGCCCCCTACATGCAGATTCTCTTCGACGTCTGCTGGAACAAGGCCGACCAGAACCCACCCGCCGGCCCCAATGGCCAACAGAATTCGGGAACTTACCGCTATCACACCGCGGCCCCAGCAGGCTCCGGCCAGCAGCACGCCGGCGAGCAGCAGTACACCGTGGACGGCGAAGCTGGCGTTCATAGCGCCGTGCAGCGGCGAACACACATATCGAGGCCGGGACTCATCCCAGATCCGGCACCCGACGTTGCCGAGATCGCTGATGTTGTTCTTCGCCCAGCTGTAGGGGGTGCGCCAGCCGGCCTCCACGACAAGCTGGACGACGAAGAACTGCACGGTGGCTACGAGCCATGCGGCCGCACCGATCCTTGCCGTCGCGGAGGTGCGGTATTCGGAATGCGACGCGGATCTGGTTTTCATCACGGCCTTTCAGGCGCCGAATCGGTCACTTTCTGTCGTCAACGTTCTCAGTCGACGGTGTTCCTGCGCATCGCTGCGACGGGGGAAATCGGAGCCCCGGGTACTGGCTCTTTCGGGGGAGGCACGCCGAGGCGCCCGAGGGTACGGTGCAGGCCGTGATCACAATGATGCGTTCGCCCTTCGGCAGAGCGGCCTGCCGGAGTGGGATGTACGCCTGGATCGGGGCGGTCATGAGCCTGCCGCCGATGGCCTTGGGGCTCGTCTCGGCGTCGCCGAAGTGGCCGGCTGCGCTACGTGTCGTGGGATTCAGCTGCGCGCTGTGCGCGGCGCTGGTGGCCATGGGCGCTCCTCGTGCGGCGCGCCGGGGGTGCGTTCGGCTGGCCAACCGGCTGTTGGGCACTGCTCTTTCCGCCCCGCCGCAATCGCCGGCCTCCCCCTGGGTGGACCGGCTCCGCACCGCGGTGTACTTGACCGCACATCTGGCGGTCGGTGTGGCGGTGACCGTCGTGACCTGTCTGTCGGTCTTCGTGGCCCTGGTGTTCCTCTCGGTCTGGCTGAGCGGTGGCGGTCCGGTGAGGACAGGCGCGTGGACCATCCACGTGGAGCCCGGGTGGCAGGGTCTGTGGGTGGCGGTCGCCTCCGCCGGATGCCTGGCGCTCGCCGGATACGTCGCGGTGGGTGGCGCGGCAGTCATGCGTCTGCTCGCCCCGCTCCTCCTCGGTCCGCGGCCTGCCGACCTGCTGGCCGCCGTGGAGGCGCAGCGGGATCTTCTGGCCCAACGCAACAGACTGGCTCAGGAATTGCACGACTCGATCGGGCACACCCTGACCGCATCCACCATCCAGGCTGCGGTCGCCGGGGAACTGATGGAGAGCGATCCGCAGGCGGCCCGACGCGCACTCAGCAGCATCGAGGAGACCTCCCGGGCCGCGATGGACGACCTCGACCATGTGCTCGGTGTCCTGCGGGCAGGGCAGACGTCCACAACACCGCAGCACACCCTCGCCGACCTCGGTCCCTTGACCGAGCGGGTCCGGCAAGCCGGCGCGGTGCTGCGCGTGGAGACCGCCGGAAACCTCGCGGAAGTACCGGCCACCGTGTCGCGGGAGGCATACCGCATCGTTCAGGAGGGCCTGACCAACTCCTTGCGGCACGGCGAGACGGCAGAGATGAGCCTGTGGGTGGCCGTACGGGGCGGCTGGCTGGAGGTGGAGCTCATCAACCCGCTCGACGGCACCGCGCCGTTCCGCCCGGGTCGCAAGCATGGGCACGGGCTGACCGGGATCGGCGAGCGGGTGCGGCTGCTGCGCGGTGAGGTGTCCGCGGGACCCACGGACAAGCACGGGACAAGCTGGCGGCTGGCTGCTCGGATTCCGCTACGTTCGGCACTGTGAACGTGAGCATCAGCCCCACTCGGGCACCAGCCCCAACCCCGGCCGCCGACCCGCCCATTACTGTTCTCATCGTCGATGACGACGAGCTCACACGTACCGGACTGCGAGCCCTGATGGCCGCCAAATCCGACGTGGACGTCGTCGGCGAGGCCGCGGACGGCGCCGATGTGCTTCCCATGGTCGAGCGGCTACGCCCCGACGTCGTGCTGATGGACATACGGATGCCGTGTGTGGACGGTATCGAGGCGACCCGGCGGCTGCGGTCCGCGCTGCCCGACCCACCGAAGGTCATCGTGATCACCACATTCGAGAACGACGAACACGTCTATGACGCCCTGCGGGTCGGCGCCAGTGGTTTCATCCGCAAGCGGGCGCCGGCCCAGCAGATCGCGCACGCCATCCGGTTGGTGGCCACCGGCGATTCCGTACTGTTTCCGGAAGCAGTTCGCCGCCTTGCTGCTGACAGGCCCGTTCTCCACAACACATCCCGCGCCCGGACAGCCGCCCTCACCAGCCGCGAGACCGAGATTTTGCGACTCATGGCGAAGGGCCAGTCCAACCAGGAAGCCGCCGCGCAGTTGCGGGTGAGCCTGGAGACTGTCAAAACCCACGTGGGCAATGTGCTGGCCAAGCTGGGCGCAAGCAACCGTACTCAGGCCGTCGTTCTGGCCTACGAAGAGGGCCTGGTCGGCCCCGGCGCAGGCAACTGGTGACCTGAGTCGGACGTCCGCCGTCAAGCGGCTGCCGGCCACCCGCGGAGCGAGCCATCCGACGCCGGCTTGATGACTCCGTCGCGGCACGCACCACGTCGCCGTGATGGTGAGTCCAGCGTCGTGATGGCAGCGGGCGCGATCGTGTCGCGTACCACCGGCTTCCTGCGCACGGCCATTGCATCTGACGGCCCGTCACCCTACACTCCCCGCACCCCCACCGCACCGGGGCGCTCGTACGGTCTCACTCCTACGATCCCGTGCGCGGTGAGGCGGGGCGGCGCGCCGCGTGCCGGAGGGACAGCCATGTCCGATGACAGCGCTCGAAGAACTTCCCTCACCCGCCGCACGCTCCTGACCGCGACCGCCGCTGCCGGGCTCGCCGCGGCGGCCGGTCTACAGCCCTCGCATCGCATCCCCGCGGGCAGCGCCGCGGCCACCCTCACCCCACCGCCCGGCTTCCCCGCCGGCATCCCCCTCTCCCAACAAGCCTTCCGCAACTGGTCGTTGGAGATCGTCGTCGAGGACGTCTGGACCGCTTCGGCCCGTACCCCCGACGACGTGGTGACCCTCGCCAACTGGGCCCACGAGCACGGTTACCGTCTCCGCGCCCGGGGCAAGGGCCACACCTGGTCGCCGCTGGTGGTACCCGCCGGCGCCGACACCTCCCGCACCGTCATCGTCGACACCACCTCCCATCTCACCGCGGTCAGCGTCCGCGGCGGCAACCCCGGGAGCGTCACCGCGCAGGCCGGGGCGACCCTCGACACCATCCTCGCCCGCCTGGAGGACTCGGGGCTCGGCCTCGCCGCGACCACTGCACCCGGCGACCTCACCATCGGCGGGGTCCTCGCCATCGGTGGCCACGGCACCGGGCTGCCCACCGCCGGCGAACGTCCGCCCGCCGGCTCCGGCTTCGGCACCCTGAGCTCTCTGGTCACCTCACTCACCGCCGTGGTGTGGAACGCGGCGGAAGGCCGCTACGCGCTCAGGACCTTCACTCGCTCCGACCCCGACATCCGGGCCTTCCTCGTCCACCTGGGCCGCGCCTTCATCACCGAAGTGACCATGACCGCTGCCGCCAACGCCCGTCTGCGCTGCCGTAACTGGTACGACGTCAACGTCGCCACCGTCTTCGGTCCCCCCGGCACCGGCGGCCGGACGATCAGCTCCTATCTGGACGGCACCGGACGCGTCGAGGCGATCTGGTTCCCGTTCACCGATGTGCCGTGGCTGAAGGTGTGGAGTGTGGCACCGGCCAAGCCCTGGCTGGCCAAGCAGCTCGACGCGCCCTACCCCTACTCCTTCGCCAACCGTGTCACCGAGGACATGTCGAAGTTGCTCGGAGAGATCGCCGCCGGCGGGGGCGACAAGACACCCGACTTCACGAAGCTCGCCATGTCCATCGTCGGCTCCGGGCTGATCGTCACCGGCACGTGGGACGTCTGGGGCTGGTCGAAGAACAGTCTGCTGTACGTCGAACCCACGACACTGCGCATCGTCGAAGCCGGCTGGGCGGTACTGACATCCCGGGCGAACGTACAACGAGTGGTGAGCGACTTCTACGGTCACTACAAGAGCGTGCTGGCAGCTCACCAGAGCCGCGGCTCCTACCCCGTCAACGGCCCGATCGAGCTCCGCATCACCGGAACCGATCCGCACGACGGCCCCCTCCTCTCGCCGGCCCTCGCCCGTCCCGATCACCCTGAATGGGACACCGTGGTGTGGCTCGACTTCGCCACCTACCCCGGCACTCCCGGCGCGGCCCCCTTCTTCCGCGAAATGGAAGAATGGATCTGGCAGACCTACACCGGCTCGTACGCGACCGTACGTCCCGAATGGTCCAAGGGCTGGGCCTACACGGACAGCGGTCCTTGGACGGACCCTGCCACGCTGGGCAACACGGTCCCGGCCGCGTTCAACGACTGGCGCACTGCCCAGAACACACTGAACTCCTACGATCCGGCGCGGGTGTTCTCCAACGCCTTCCTCGACACGCTGCTGCCTTGAGCCACGGCTGCCACACTGCGCGTACGCGTGCACGCCAATGCGCTTGCACGTGGCCGGCCAGTGCGCAGGGAAGACGTCAGCTTCGCGCTATCCGCTTCCGGAAATCTCCAAGTGCGGGACACTGACCGGTAGTTGATCGACAGCGTTAGGGGAGGAACATGGACCTGCCGTCCATTCCCGCCAGTGTCACCACATTGATCACCTCCGGGGAGCTGCCGTTGGAATTCCGGGCGTTTTTCACCCCGGCCGGAGAGCTGACCGACGAGGCGGACTGGTCCCATGTCGCGTCATCCGTGGACGAATATCTGGCATCCGGCGAGGTGAACGAGAACGTGCGAGGTGCCGTGGCCCTCGCCGGCGCATACGGCTGCCTGGCCTCCCAGGAAGACTTCATGGACCCGGACGACATGAAAGAGGGCAGCGAACGGGCCGTCGAGCTGCTACGGGAAGCCGAAGCCAACGGCGTCGACGAGGGTGAGACTTCTGAGCTGTGGTGGTACTCCGAACATCTGCTGAGCCGCGCAGCTGAGTTCAGAGAATACGAGGCGGAAATGCACGCCTACGTGGCCAAGCACGGGGCCACGCCGTGGGGACGGCTGGACGCGAAGTTGGGGCAGGCGCACGAGCTTTACTCTGTCGGCGAGCGTGCCGCGGCCCGTGCGTTGTTCCGTGAGGTCGCGGAAATCAGCCCTTGGGAGAGTGAGTTCAGCGGTTGTTCCGACCGCATCGCTATCGGCTGGTGCCGCCTGCTGCACGACGCAGCCCACAATGACGGACCGGAGGCGGCACGGAAGATATGGCAGGAAGCCAGAGCGCATTACCTGGCCGCGAAATTTCCCCATACGGAGCACGCCTGGCAGTTGATCGAGATGCTGTTGGGCACAGGTTTGCCGGACATCATCGAGGTGATCATTCGCGAATGGGTGGAGGCAGCTGAGCAGGCCGGGACCTCGGACGTGCCAGTAACCGAGGATCAGCACCGCATCTTTCAGCTCGCCGTGGCCGACATCGAGGGATCCCCGAGCAGCCCCCTCACTTGAGAAGAACCACAGGCCGGCGCCCCGGCCGCCTGACGGCCGGGGAACACTGCCGAATGCGTTTAGTGATCGTTTATTGAGGTTCAGCAGGATGTGCAGTGTCGGGAAGGATCCTTCACAGGGGACGGTATGGCCAAGCTGTATCTGGAGAAGCTCAAGTGCGTCACGACTGAGGGCTGGAGCGGCTTCGATGAGCCGAGGCTTGTGCTCCAGGACCGCGGCACCGTGTGGAATGGCACAGTGCTGGGAGACCGGATGTACACCGTCAAGTACGACTGCGACTTCACGGGAAGGATCGCGGTCTCCCTCTGGGAGGACGACGGCCCGGACGAGGACGACAAGCTCGGGAAGCACTGGATCACGGATACGCCTGGTGAGCGCAGTCTGCACTTCAAGGCGAGTGGCGCTGAGTACAAGCTGCTCTATGCGGTGGAGTAGTTAGCTCGTCCCGCAGCAGGTAGAGGTCCCCCGGCCGCGGAGACTCCGCGGCCGGTCATTGGCGATCTTCGGGTGTTACTGCCCCTGATAGGGCGGCTGTTGCGGCGGTGGGGTGCCGTACGGTCCGGGGTGCTGCGGCGGCTGCGCGGGAGGGGTGACCGGCGGATACGCCTGCGCGCCGGGCTGCTGCGCCGGCGGATACGCCTGCGCGCCCGGCTGCTGCGCCGGCGGGTACCCCTGGCCGGGGTACTGGGCGGGCGGATACGGCGCCTGGTTCGGCATGCCCGGGCCCGCGGCCCAACCCCCGGGAGGGACCTGCGGCTGCGCGCTCCTGCCGCGCTTGCTCACCGCCACGGCGATGACGACCACGAGCGCGGCCAACACGGCCAAGACCACCAACAGCAATAGCAACGACAAGCCCATCTGTGCCCCTCCCATGCTTCACGGCTCGTGCGGACACGCCACGGCGTTGACCCACCACGACCTTACAAGGGCATGCACGACAGCAACCCTCGAGTGCACCACTCGCCATGGTCGGTGCGCCCGCGTGGCCACGCCCTCGGCCGCGCGCCGGGCTTCGACCTCGCCCGCCCCGAGCGCACGCTAGTCCTTTCGAGTGACATCGAACGCGGAGTGTTGTCGCCGTCGTCACCGGAATGGGTTACTGAGACCGTCCGATTCCGGCGGGCCGCCCATCCTCTCCGGGGGAGTGGAAGGCGTCCTGCCCCTCTCGGTGCCTCGTGCTGACGAGGCCTTCCGAGCGCGCTCCTCCGTTGAGGCATGCAGATCAGGGCCGTTCCGGCGCCCCCGCGTGCGCCGAGCGGTGCGACAGGCTCGCGAGCTGGCCTGGAGCCGTCATGCATGCAGTCCGTCATGTTCGCCCCGTGTCCCTCACCGGCCTGCGCCATGCGGTCGTGGCCGTGGGCCTCAGAGGCTGCCGGCTTCCGGCGCTGACCACCGCGCCTCCCATGGAGGGACGCCCCGTGGGAGGCGTCGATGCGGTCGACGGAACGACGACCCGGGTGAGGACCGTCACATGCTGACGCCGGAGCGCCCGAACGGGGCCTTTCTGATCACCGACCGGGACGGGAACTGCCTCGCCGTCGTCGACCCGGCCTCCCCCACGGTCGTGCCCACCCTGAACGCACCGGTGCCGCTCGCCGTGCGGGGCGCGGCCGACCAGTTGGTGCTGCGCACCTCCGCGGACCGCGCCGACCTGCCGCGGGCGCTCGACAGCGGCACCCTGCTGCACGGTCTGCCCGGGCTGCTGAACCGGCCGGCCGCCGCATTGGCGTCGCTGCGGCGGACCGAGCTCACCGGCCGGGCCGCGGCGCCCGGCCTGCAGAGCCTGTCCGGGGTCTTCCCTGACCAGGGCCCGTACAGCGGCGGCACGTTGGTGACCATCATCGGGCGCCGCTTCACCGGCGCCACCGCGGTGTATTTCGGCACCAGGCGGGCGGCGAGCTTCGCCGTGCTCGACGACCGGACCATCGTGGCGGTGACTCCCCCGGGCGCCGGCGCGGTCCCGGTCACCGTCACCGCTCCCGGCGGCAGCACCCGCATCGGGTACTTCTTCTACCTGTACTGGCCCAGCATTTCGCGGCTGATCCCCACCACCGGCCCGGTCGGCGGAGGCAATGTGGTGGAGCTGGTGGGCGTCAACCTGCGCACCGCGCTGCTGGTGCGCTTCGGGGACGCGGTGGCCTTCCCCACCGCGGTCTCCGACAGTCAGCTGCTGGTGACCGCTCCGCCCGTCGCGGGCCCCGGCACCGTCCCGGTGTCCGTGACCACCCTCGGCGGGGTGAGCAACCGGCTGCTCTACACCTATGTCGCGGCGCCCTCGGTGACCGGTGTCAGCCCGAGCACCGGGCCGATCGAGGGCGGCACCACCCTGGTGGTGAGCGGCACCGGCCTCAGCCGGGTCACCGAGGTCACCGTCGACGGGGTGCCCGCGGTGTCCTTCCGGGCGTTCTCCGACAGCCTGCTCCTGGTGGTGACGCCGCCGGGCACGCCGGGCCCGGCCGACCTCGTCATCACCACACCGGGCGGCAGTGTGACCGTGTCCGGCGGCTACGGCTACCAGGCTTCCACCCGGACCACCGTGAGCTCCGCGCCGGACCCCTCCGTGGTGGGGCAAGCGGTCGCCCTCACCGCCGTGGTGACGGGTGTTCCGCCCACCACCGGCACCCCGTCGGGCACCGTCACCTTCGACTTCGGCGACGGCTCGGCATCCGTGCCGGTGGCCCTCACCGGCGGCACCGCGACGGTCAGCCACGTCTACACCGCACCGTCCGAGACCCCCTACCAGGTCACCGCCTCCTACGGCGGCGACGTCTTCTTCACCGTGTGCACCGGCACCACAACCCAGGTGGTCGAGGCGGCCTCGACCACCACCTCCGTGCGGTCCGCCCCCGATCCGTCGCTGGCCGGGCAGTCCGTCACCCTCGTCGCGCGGGTGGCTCCCGTACCGCCGGGGGACGGGAAGCCCACCGGGACGGTGATCTTCGACTTCGGCGACGGCACCCCCACCGTCACCGCCCCGCTGGTCGGCGGCGCCGCCACGGTCGGCCACACCTACACCGACGCCGCCGGGACGCCCTACGCGATCACCGCCGACTACAGCGGGGACACCGACTTCACCGCCTCGACGGGCACCGACACCCAGACCGTCCAACAGGCCGCCTCCGCGGTCGGCGTGAGCGTCGCCCCGAACCCGACCGTGGCCGGCCAGCCGGTCACCGCCAGCGCGACGGTCACCGCCGTCCCGCCCGGCGCGGGCACCCCCACCGGCACCGTGACCTTCGACTTCGGCGACGGCACCCCCACCGTCACCACCCCGCTGACGGGCGGGACGGCGTCCGTCGACCACGCCTACGCCGACGCGTCCGCCACCCCGTACACCGTCACCGTCACCTACAGCGGCGACAGCGACCTCACCCCCTCGACGGGGACGGCCACCCAGACCGTGGGCCCGGCCTCCTCGACGACGGCCGTCACCGTGACGCCCGATCCCGCGACGGTGGGCGAGCCGGTGACGTTCGGAGCGACGGTCACCGCCATCCCGCCCGGCGCGGCCACCCCCACCGGGACGGTCACCTTCGACTTCGGCGACGGCACCCCCACCGTCACCCTCCCCCTCGCCGACGGAGCCGCCGCCACCTCGCACACCTACACCGGTGCCGCACAGAGCCCGTACACCGTCACCGCCACCTACAACGGCGACGCCGACGTCACCCCGTCCGTGCAGACCGTCATCCTGGCGGTGCAGCCGGCCGGCACCACCACCACTCTGGTGTCCACGCCCGACCCCTCCCCGGTGGGGCAGGAAGTGACGTTCAGCGCGGCGGTCACCACCGTTCCGCCCGGCGCGGGCACCCCCACCGGGACGGTCACCTTCGACTTCGGCGACGACACCCCCACCGTCACCGCGGCGCTCACCGACGGCACCGCGCAGACCACCCACCCCTACGGCGCCGCCTCGGATACCCCCTACCAGGTCACCGCCACCTACCAAGGCGATGCCGACTTCACCGCGTCGAGCGGCATCGACGCCCAGACCGTCGAGCCGGCCGACACCGCCACAGCCCTGACGTCGGTGCCCGACCCCTCCACGGTGGGCCAGTCGACGACCTTCGTCGCCAAAATCATCCCCGAGACGCCGGCCGCCGGTTCGCCCACGGGCACCGTGACCTTCGAGTTCAGCGACGACAGCCCGCCGGTGACGGCACCGGTCACGGGCGGCACGGCGACCGTCAGCCACACCAACCCCGAGGTGTCGGACAGTCCGTACACGGTCGCGGCGACGTACAGCGGCGACGACAACTTCAACCCCTCGGCGGGGGCGGACAGTCAGGTGGTCACCAAGGCCCTCTCGATGACGACGGTCAGCGCGACCCCGGCCCCGTCGGTGACCGGACAGACCGTCACCTTCAGCGCCACCGTGCAGGGCGTCCCGGCGTCCTCGGTCATCCCGACCGGCACCGTCACCTTCGACTTCGGTGACGGCAGCGCGCCGGTCACGGTGCCCCTGACCGGCGGCACCGCCGGTACCACCCACGCCTACATCAACGCCTCGCAGAGCCCCTACGCGATGACTGTCAGCTACAGCGGCGACATCAACTTCACCGAATCCCGCGGGAGTTCACTGCACAGTGTGGAGCAGTCGGCCACCGTCACCACCGTCACCGCCGCGCCCGACCCGTCGGTGACCGGTGAAGCGGTGACGGTCACCGTCTCCCCCGTCGCACCCGGTGCCGGCATTCCGACCGGCGAGGCCACCTTGGACTTCGGCGACGGCAGTCCGATCCTCACCGCCCGGCTGGTCGACGGCTCGGCCACCGTCACCCACGTCTACACCAGCGCCGCCAACAGCCCCTACACCATCACCGCCCACTACAGCGGTGACGGCGACTTCGCCCCGTCGGACGACACCCTCGTGCACACCGTGACGCCGGCCGCGACCACCACCACGGTGACCTCGTCGGCCTCGCCCTCGGCGGTGGGCCAGACCGTGACGCTGATCGCGCGGGTGACGCCGGTGCCGCCGGGCGCCGGTGCGCCCTCGGGTTCGGTCACCTTCGACTTCGGGGACGGCTCCCCGACCGTCACCGCACCGGTCTCCGGCAATCTGGCCACCGTGACCCACGCCTGGACCAGCACCTCGGGCAGCCCCTACACGGTCACCGCGTCCTACGCCGGGGACGGGGACTTCGCGGCCTCGGTCGGCACGGCCGTGCAGAGCGTGGCGACGAGCGTCTCGACCACCTCCACGACGGTCAGTTCGTCGCCCGAACCGTCGGTCGTCGGCGGGACGGTGACCTTCACCGCGGCGGTCGCGGTGGTCCCGCCCGCCTCGGGCACCCCGGCCGGCAGCGTCACCTTCGAGTTCGGCGACGGCTCCCCGACGGTCGCGGTACCGCTGGCCGGCGGTACGGCGACGGCCACCCACGCCTACGCCGCCGCCGGCTCCTACTCGGTGACCGCGGTCTACAGTGGCGACGCCGACTTCGCGGGGTCGTCCGGGCTGGACAACCAGACCGTCGACCAGGCCGGTTCGACGACGACGCCGGTGTCCGCGCCGGATCCCTCGGCGACCGGCGAACCGGTCACCTTCACGGCGACCGTCGCGTCCACCGCGGCCGGCGCCGGCACCCCCACCGGGTACGTCACCTTCGACTTCGGCGACGGCTCACCGGCGGTCCGGGCACCGCTCGCCGATGGCACCGCGGTAGCCGTCCACCCGTACACCAGGACCGCCGGCAGCCCCTACACCGTCACCGCCACCTACAACGGCGACGCGAACCTCACCGGTTCCTCCGGCACCGACACCCAGACGGTGAACGCCGCGGCCACCGCCACCACGGTGGTCGCCTCGCCCCACCCGTCGTCGGTGGGCCAGCCGGTCACCCTGACCGCGGCGGTCTCCACCCTCGCCCCGGCGACGGGGGAGCCGACCGGCACGGTCACCTTCGACTTCGGCGACGGCTCCCCGGCCGAGACCACCGCCACGGTGGCCGGACTGGCGACCGTGGTGCACGCGTACACCACCACCGGAGGCAGCCCCTACACCGTCACCGCCACCTACCACGGCACCGGCGACTTTCAGTCCTCCACGGTCACCATCACACAGGCCGTGGTGCGGACCGCGGCCACCCTCACGGTCTCCGCCGGCGCGGGCCCGTCGGTGGTGGGCGAGCCGGTGACCGTCGCGGTAACGGCCGCGGCGGTGCCGCCGGGAGCGGGGGTGCCGACCGGCACCCTCACCGTCGACTTCGGTGACGGCACACCCCCCGCCACGGCGGCGCTGACCGGCGGCTCCGCGCTGTTCACCCACGCCTGGACCAGCAGTCTCGGCAGCCCCTATGCGATCAGCGCCGTCTACAACGGCAGCGACGACTTCACCCCCGCGGTGGCCGGCGCCAACCAGACGGTCCTGCCCGTCGCCACCACGACCACGGTCGCCGCCGGGCCGGAGCCGTCCGTCGCCGGCCAGCCGGTCACCTTCACCGCGACGGTCGCACCGGTGGCGCCGGGCGCCGGCACCCCGACCGGCACCCTGGCGTTCGACTTCGGCGACGGCACCCCACCGGTCGCGGTGCCCGTGGTGGCCGGGGTGGCCACCGCCCAGCACGCCTTCGCCGGAACCGCCGGCAGCCCCTACACCGTCACCGCGGCCTACGGCGGCGCCCCCGACTTCACCGCCTCCGCCGACACCACCGGCCACGCCGTCGGCCGGGCGGCATCCGAGGCGGTGATCACCATGGGCCCGGACACCTCGGTCTCCGGCCAGCCGGTGACCGTGACCGCGACGGTCACCCCGACCGCGCCGGGCGACGGCACCCCGACCGGCACCGTCACCGTGGACTTCGGCGACGGCACCGCACCGGTCGCGGTGCCGCTCGTCGGCGGGGCGGCGACCGTCACCCACACCTGGGCCGGTGCCGCCGGCAGCCCGTACGTCGTCACCGCTTCCTACGGCGGGGACGCCGACTTCGGGCCCACCACGGCGACCGCCGGGCACCCCGTGGCCCCGGCCGCGAGCACCACGTCGATCGCCTCCGTCCCGAACCCGGCGGTGCCCGGCCAGCCCGTCGCCGTCACCGCGACGGTCGCCGCGGTCGCCCCCGGCGACGGCACCCCGACCGGCACCGTCACCTTCGACTTCGGCGACGGCTCCCCCTCGGTCACCGCCCCACTGACGGACGGCACGGCGACCGCCACCCACGCCTGGACCACCACCGCCGGCAGCCCCTACCCGCTGACCGCCACCTACAACGGCGACGCCGACTTCACCACGTCCGGCGGTGCCAGCACCCTGACCGTCGGCCCGGGCGCGAGCACCACTTCCGTCAGCGACCTCCCGGAGCCGTCGGTGACCGGCGGGCAGGTGTCGTTCTTCGCCCGGGTGACGCCGGATCCGCCGGGCGCCGGGGTACCGACCGGGACGGTCGCCTTCGACTTCGGCGACGGCACCGCACCGGTCGTCGCGCCCCTGTCCCAGGGCCTGGCGACGACCACGCACGCCTTCACGGGGGCGGCCGGCCCGTACACGGTCACCGCCCACTACAGCGGCGACGACGACTTCACCGCCTCGGCGGGGGTCGAAATCCACACCGTGCAGCCGGCGTTGACGACGACGGTGGTCGACTCCTCGCCCGACCCGTCGGTGACCGGGCAGCCGGTGACGGTGACCGCCGCCGTCACGGCGGTGGCACCGGGCGCCGGGACGCCGACCGGGACCGTGACGTTCGCCTTCGGCGACGGCAGTGCACCGGTGGCGGTGCCGCTGACCGGCGGCACCGCCACCGTCCCGCACACGTGGACCACCACCGTCGGCAGCCCCTACGCCGTCACCGCCACGTACGGCGGGGACGCCGGATTCACCGCGTCGAGCGGCACCGCCACCCAGACCGTCACACCGGCGGCCACCGTCACCAGCCTGGCCTCCTCCCCCGACCCGTCGGTGCCCGGCCGCTCCGTCGACCTCACCGCCACCGTGGCGCCGGTCGCCCCGGGCACGGGCACCCCCACCGGCACCGTCACCTTCGACTTCGGCGACGGCACCCCCTCGGTCGTCGTGCCGCTGACCGCTGGCACGGCGGCCACCCCGCACACCTGGACCACCACCGCCGGCAGCCCCTATGCGCTGACCGCCACCTACAACGACGACGGCGACTTCGACGCGTCCACCGGCACCGACACCCAGACCGTGGGCCCGGTGACCGCGGCGATGACGCTGTTCTCCTCCCCGACCCCGTCCACCGCGAGGCAGAACGTCACCTTCACCGCGCGGATCTCCGCGGTTCCTCCGGGCGCGGGCGCTCCCACCGGGACCGTCACGTTCGACTTCGGCGACGGCACCGCGCCGGCCACCGCACCGGTCCTGGGCGGGGTCGCGACGGCCGACCACGCATACGCAACCACGGCGGGCAGCCCGTACCAGGTCACCGCGTCCTACAGCGGGGACCCCGACTTCACCACCGTCGCCGCCACCGCGCCGCACGCCGTGACGGCCAGCGCCGCCACCACCTCGACGACGGTGACGTCCTCGCCCGACCCCACGGTGACCGGCCAGCCGGTGACCTTCACCGCCACCGTGGCCCCCACGCCGAACGGTGGCGGGGTGCCCACCGGCACCGTGACCTTCGACTTCGGGGACGGCACGGCGGCCATCACGGCACCGCTGTCCGGCGGCGGGGTGACCGTCGCGCACACCTACACCCGGGCCACCGGCAGCCCGTACGGCATCACCGCCCGGTACAGCGGCGACGCCAACTTCAGCTCCTCCTCGGGCACCGACACCCAGACCGTGCTGCCGGCGGCGACCACCACCACGCCGGCCACCACCCCGGACCCCTCGGTGACCGGTCAACCGGTGACCCTCACCGCGACGGTGGCGCCGGTCGGTCCGGGGGCCGGCGTGCCGACCGGCACCGTCACCTTCGACTTCGGCGACGGCAGCCCGGCCGCTTCGGCGGCGCTGTCCGGCGGGGTGGCCAGGATCGGCCACACCTACTCCAGCGAGGGCGGGCCGTACACCGTGACGGCGAGCTACAACGGAGACACCAGCTTCATCGTGTCGACCGGCACCGACCTCCAGACCGTCGGCAAGGCCGCCACCACCACCGCCGTGGTCTCCTCCCCCGATCCCACCGTGGTCGGCCAACCCACCACCCTCACCGCCACAGTGGCCCCGGCCGCCCCCGGCACCGGCACCCCGACGGGCACGGTCACCTTCGACTTCGGTGACGGCAGCCCCACGGTGACCGCACCCCTCAGCAACGGCCTGGCCACCACCACGCACACCTACACCGCCACGTCCGGGAGCCCCTACGCGTTCACCGGCACCTACAACGGCGACACCAACTACACGACGTCGAGCGGCATCGACACCCAGACCGTCGGCAAGGCCGCCACCACCACCGCCGTGGTCTCCTCCCCCGACCCCACCGTGGTCGGCCAACCCACCACCCTTACCGCCACGGTGGCCCCGATCGCCCCTGGCACCGGCACCCCGACGGGCACGGTCACCTTCGACTTCGGCGACGGGACGAGCCCCGCCACGGCCACCCTCTCCGGCGGCGTCGCCACCATCACCCACACCTACACCGGCACTTCCGGGAGCCCCCACACCTTCACCGGCACCTACAACGGCGACTCCAATTACACGACGTCCCACGGCGTCGACACCCAGACCGTGAACCGGGCCGCCACCACGACGTCGCTGGTCTCCGTGCCCGACCCCGGTGTGGTGGGCCAACCCGTCACCCTCACCGCGACGGTGGCCCCGGTCGCCCCGGGGACGGGCTCCCCCACCGGCACCGTCACCTT
This sequence comes from Streptomyces sp. NRRL S-337, assembly GCF_000720175.1. GTDB lineage: Bacteria > Actinomycetota > Actinomycetes > Streptomycetales > Streptomycetaceae > Streptomyces > Streptomyces siderophoricus. The sequence continues at coordinate 388,293 of NZ_JOIX01000001.1, read as the reverse complement.
CACCTTCGGCGACGGCGCCGGCTCCGTCACCGCCACGCTCTCCGGCGGCGTCGCCACCGTCACCCACACCTGGACCACCCGCACCGGCAGCCCGTTCACCGTCACCGCCGCCTACAACGGCGACACCAACTTCACGACGTCCTCCGGCACCGACACCCAGACGGTGAACCGGGCCGCGACCACGACCACCGTGACCTCTTCCCCCGACCCCTCCGTCGCCGGACAGAGCGTCACGCTGACGGCCACGGTCGACGCGCAGGCCCCCGGGGCGGGCACCCCGACCGGCACGGTGACCTTCTCCTTCGGGGACGGCACGGGCACGGCCACCGCCACCCTCACCGGCGGCGTCGCCACCCTCACCCATACCTACGCCGGGACCTCCGGAAGCCCCTTCACCGTCACGGCCGGCTACAACGGCGACGCCAACTACGCGACGTCGAGCGGCACCGACGCCCAGACGGTCAACAAGGCCGCCACCACGACCACCGTGACCTCCGCTCCCGACCCGTCGGCCGCCGGGCAGAGCGTCACCCTCACCGCGACGGTGGCCCCGGTCGCCCCGGGGACGGGCTCCCCCACCGGCACCGTCACCTTCACCTTCGGCGACGGCACCAGCTCCGCCACCGCACCGGTGTCCGGCGGCGTCGCCACCCTCACCCACACCTGGACCACCCGCACCGGCAGCCCCTTCACCGTCACCGCCACCTACAACGGCGACACCAACTTCACGACCTCCACCGGCACCGACACCCAGACCCTCAGCAAACTCCCGACCACCACCACGGTGACCTCGACGCCCGACCCCTCCGTGTCCGGCCAGCCGGTCACCATCAGGGCGACGGTGTCCGCCACGTCCGGCACCCCCACCGGCACCGTCACCTTCACCTTCGGCGACGGCACCAACTCGGCCACCGCACCGGTGTCCGGCGGCGTCGCCACGATCACCCACACGTACAGCGGCACCACGGGCAGCCCGTTCACCCTCTCGGCCGCCTACGGCGGGGACGCCAGCTTCGCCGCGTCGACCGGCACCGACCCCCAGACCGTCAACCGGGCCACCACCTCCACGGTCGTGGTCTCCACGCCGAACCCCTCGACGACCGGCGACACGGTGACCGTCACCGCGACGGTCACCGCGGTGTCCCCCGGTACGGGCACCCCCACCGGCACCGTCGCCCTCGCCGTCACCGGGCGCACCCCGCAGATCGTTACCCTGGTCAACGGCCGGGCCAGCGCGCAGTTCAACCCCCTGCCGAAGGGGACGCACCTGATCACCGGCAACTACAACGGCGACGTCAGCTTCGCCCCGTCCAGCGGATCCACCCTTCAGACGGTCTCCAACTGACGCCCCTGGAAAGGTGGTTGACTCCGCGGTCGGGTACCCGGCGACCGACCGCCGGCCGTCGTCAGGTCAGCGCGAGTGTGAGGGTTTCGTAGGCCCAGGACATCAGCGTCGTCGGGGTCGTGGTGATCGGTGTGCGTGGTTGTTCGGGAGTGAAGTCTGCGCGCAGTCCGGTCGACATGCCGAGGACAGCGTCGGCGAGCCGGGGCGGCATACCGGAAGCGGTGAGCTGTGCATACATGGCCTCGTCAGTGATCCGCTCGGCGGTGATCGGACGCTCCAGCACGGTGCTGAGAATCTGGGCCACCTCGGACCAGGTGAGGTCAGCAGGGCCGTGGACGGCCTGCACGTGCCGGCCGGACCAGGAAGGGTTGAGCAGCCGGGTCACGGCGACTTCGGCGATGTCTCTCGGGGCGACCCAGGCCATGGGGGCGTCGAGGGGCAGCACGACCTGCAACGTCCCGGCGCGTAGCGCGTCGAGTTGGAGCAGCAGGTTGGTGAAGAAGTATCCGCAGCGCAGGTGCGTGACGTCGACGCCGGTGGCGTCCAGGGCGGTCTCGGTGTGGGCCAGACCGTCGATCTCGCCCGCGCCGTGACGCTTCTCCGCGCCGACACTGCTCTGGAACACCACCCGTCCGATGTTGTTCCGGGTGACGGCGGCTACGACGCTGTCAGCGGCGCGCGCGTAGTCGGCGAGCGGGTCGGCGCCGGCCGAAGTGGGGTCCACCCAGAAGAGCGCGTCGAGGCCGCTGGTGGCACCGACGACCTGCGCGGCGTCGTACTGGTCGACTCTGGCGACGTCGACGAGTCCACGCAGCTCCGGGGCCAACCGGTCCGGACGCCGCATCAGCAGCCGGGGCCGAATTCCGGCACGCACCAGGATGCGTACGACGTGCCGGCCGACGTTGCCGTGGGGTGTGGTGACGGCGATCTGCACTCGCGGGGCTCCTTTCGGGTCTTGGGGATCGCCGACCACGGTAGGCGCAGAGGCGGCCTGATTCCGGCCTCCTTTCCTGGCAGGCTGGCCGTATGGATGCGGATCCGACAGCACGGACGTTGAACCTGCTCATGCTGCTGCACAGCGGGGCTGACTGGCCCGCCGCGACCCTCGCCCAACGCTTGGGCGTCAGCGTGCGCACCGTCCGACGCGATGCACAACGACTGCGGGAACTGGGCTATGACGTACAGGCACGTCCGGGCCCGGGCAGCAGCTACCGGCTTCGCCCGGGCGTGAAGATCCCTCCGCTGCTGTTCAGTGCCGATGAGATCTCCGCCGTCATCGCCGGTCTGCGCGTGCTGCAAACCTGGCTCCCGGAAGATCCAGTCACCTCCAGCGCGCTGCTCAAGCTGGACCAAGTCCTTCCCCGTCGGCTCCGGCAACGGGCGGCTGCCACCGACCTGGCCACCGAGGTCCTCCAGCAACCGGTCACCGCCATCACCTCGACCTCCATCGGCGTGCTCGCTGACGCAGTGGCCAACAACAGCAGGATCGAATTCCACTACACCGACCAGCGCAACGAGTCCTCGACCCGCCTGGTCGAGCCGTACCGGCACATCCTGCGCACCGGCCGCTGGTACCTCATCGCTTTCGACCTCGACAGAGATGACTGGCGCACGTTCTGCATCGACCGAATGACCGCACTCACCCCGGTTCCCGGCACTTACCAGCCCCACGAGTTCCCCGACACCTCCATCGAGCACTGGCTCACCACCGACTTCGGGCGCGCGCCCCGGACGACGAGCAACTGAGAGCAGTCAGATGCAGGCACGCTAAAACTCCCCGGCCGCGAGGGCTCCGGTCGGCGTTAGCCGGATGTCAGCGGAGCGACAGCCAGGCGATAGTGGCCCTGATCAGAGTGGGTGACGTACCGAGGAAGCTACGACACCGACTGTCCGGGGGGATCCGACATGAGCTCCACCACCACTGCCCGCACCGCTCGCCGCCGCACCCTGCGCATTGCCGCCGCGGCCCTGACCGCAGCCGCGGCCCTCACCCTGACCGCCTGCGGCGGCTCCGACGCCGCCGAGACGAAGCCCGCGAGCCGGACGGACCTGGGCAAGACCGCTGCCGAGTCCAGCCGCACGGACTCCTCCGCCGCAGCGCAGGGCTCCGATGCCCAGGCGGTCTCAGGTGCCCAGACCGACGCCCAGGCAGGTTCCGGCGACAAAACCCATGCCGATGCGGGCGCTGCGGGCAAGCAGCCGGGCAGCGCGCACGGTGGCGCGGCCAAGGGGGCGTCCCCGGCCCGTACCCAGCCCCTGCCGGACGGCAGCAAGGCCGAGATTTACCGGCTCGGAGCCCAGCACTACCGCGCCAAGATCGTCCACGGTGGTTCGGTCCTGGCCACCCTGGAGGCGAAGGAGCACGACGCCGGGCTCGACGCCAACGACATGTTCATCGTGCTCACACTGGACGGCCAGGTCCACTCCTGGATGGGCGGCGGCCACCAGGGGCCAGGCACGTTCAAGCTCGCGGGCGGTTGGACGGCCAAGGTCACGAAGCTCGGCGAACTCCGGTACCGCGCCCAGATCCTCGGCCACGACGGCGCGGTGTACGGCACGCTGGAGACGAACCAGCACGACACCGGGCTCGACGCCAACGGCGTGTACATCGTGCTCAGCAACGGCGGTGTGATCAGCGCCCACCTGTAAATGCCCGCAAAAGCCCGCAGCTTCTGCTGGAACTCCTCAGAAAAGCAACGACCCGACCCACCCGCACGCCCCGCCGGAACCGCTCGTCCCCTGTGGTCGTCTTGTGCGCTGACTGTGTACGAAGCAGGGATATGGGGGACGTTGTGACGCGGAACGTGACGAAGGCCGGTCTCATGGTGGTGGCCGTGGTGACGGTGCTCGGGGCCTCGGCCTGTGGCGGGAAAGCCGGCGCGGCGGCCGGCGGGAGCGGCGGGACGCTCCCCGCGCACGGGAAGGCGAAGTCCATGGCGCCCTCCGGCGGCGGGGTCTCGTCCAGCGGGGACGGGGCGTCGTCCAGCTCGGCACCGGTGTCCCCCGGCACCGCGCGGAAGTTGTCAGGGCTCGCGCAGACCACGGCGCCGCCCCTCAGCCGGCACGTGCCGTGGAACCTGGACATTCTGGACCAGCGGTCGCGGCCGCTGAACGGGAAGTTCACCACCACCGCCACGGGCAGGGGCGTTCACGTCTATGTGATCGACACCGGGATGGACATCGCCCACAAGGAGTTCGGCGGACGCGCCCGCCTCGGCGCCGACTTCGTGGGCCCGAAGGACTCCGGTGACTGCTTCAGCGAGGCGGGGATGGGCCACGGCACGTTCGTCGCGGGCATCATCGGCGGGGCGAGGTACGGGGTGGCGCCCAAGGCGGAGCTCGTACGGGTCCAGGGCATCCAGTGCGAGAGCGAGGGCGGCGGCTCCCCGGCGGCGGCCGAGGCGGCCTTGGTGAAGTCGGTCAAGTGGGTCACCGCGCACGCGCAGAAGCCCGCGGTGGTGAACATGTCGCTCAACCTCGACCACCGGTCGGCGGCCCTGGAGTCCGCGGTGAAGAAGCTGGTCGATGCCGGGATCCCGACGGTGGTGTCGGCCGGCAACTTCCATGACGACGCCTGCAAGCACTCCCCGGCCGGCGTCCCCGGCACGATCGTCGTGGCCGCCTCCACCTCGAACGACCGCGCATGGACCGACGGCGGCTCCTACGGATCCGGTTACGGACGGTGCGTGGACCTGTACGCCCCCGGCCAGAAGGTGACCGCCGCCCTCGCCGGCGGTGGTACGACCACGGACAACGACGGCGCGACGTCATGGGCCGCGCCGCATGCGACCGGCGTGATCGCGCTGTACCTGTCGGCACACCCGCGTGCCACGGCCAACGAGGTCCACGTCTGGCTCGACCACACGGCCACCCGCGGTGTCGTGCGCGGCGTCCGCTCCGACACTCCCAACCGGCTGCTCAACACCGGCGGCCTCTGACCCGCCCCGCCACCCCCATTGCGGTCACCCAAGCGCCGCGCCTCACCGAAATGGCGGACGCACGTTGCGCGGCCGGCCGGGCCGGTCCTCCCCAGGGACTGAGGGGGACCGGCCGAGGGTGGCCGGCGCACGACCTCTGCCCGGTCGAGCTCCGCTGACCGCCCCTGGCCACCGCTCCCACCCCGGCCCGTACCCGGCGCGATCATGCCTGACGTGAGAGATTGGGATCGGTGTGAGAGCGGGCACAGAAGGGGTGGTCCCCGTGTCGGACCTACCGCACGCGTCCGCCGGTCCCGACACGGCCGTCGACGAGAACCGGCTGGAAGACCTGATCAACGAGGCGCAGACGGCCCTGCCGTTCGAACTGCCCGGCCTGGCGAACCGGTGCGCCTCCGCCCTCGGCCTGGACGCTGCGCTCCTCTACCTCGTCGACCTGCAACAACGGCTGCTCATCCCGCTCGACGAGGCCGCGGAGCCGCTGCTGGTGGACCGCTCGTCGGCCGGCTGGGCGTACCGTACGGTCTCCCCGCGGGTGTCGGAGGCCGACGGCGGCGTGATCGTCTGGCTGCCTCTGGTCGACGGTGCGGAGCGGCTGGGCGTGCTGGCGGTGCGGACTGCCTCGCTCGACGGGGCGCGGATGCGCCGCAGCCGGATGCTGGCCCATCTGCTCGCCATGCTGATCACCTCCAAGCGCGCCTACAGCGACTGGCTCGCCGGACTCACCCGCACCGGCACCATGCGGTTGCCCACCGAGATGCTGCGGGCCTTCCTGCCGCCCCACACCGTCGGCAGCAGCAAGTGCGTCTCGACCGCGGTCCTGGAACCGGCATACGACGTCGCCGGTGACGCCTACGACCACTCGGTGGTCAAGGACGTGCTGCACACCATGATCGTGGACTCCATGGGGCACGATCTGGTCTCCGGCCTGACCACCTCGGTCGCCATGGCGGCGGCACGGAACGCCCGCCGCGGCGGTGGCGACCTGGCCGACGTCGTCGGCTCCGTCGACCAGGCGCTCGCCCAGTGGCTGCCCGACCACTTCTGCACCGGCGTGCTGTGCCGGCTCGACGCGGTCACCGGGGTACTGCAGTGGGTCAACTGCGGTCACCCGCCGCCGCTGCTGATCCGCGCCAAGCGGGTGCTCGACGGCGTGCTGGACAGCCCGCCGCAGCCTCCGATCGGCCTGGTCGGCCAACTCGCCCCGGCAGCCCGGAAGGTTTACGAGACCACACTGGAGCCGGGCGACTGCGTCCTGCTCTACACCGACGGTGTCGTGGAGGCCCGCGACGCAGACGGTGCGGAGTTCGGTCTCGACCGGTTCACCGACTTCATCATCCGCTCCTCCGCCGCCGGTCAGCTCCCGGCCGAGGTGCTGCGGCTGCTCATCCACGCCATCCTCGATTACCAGCGCAATCAACTGCGGGACGACGCGACCATCCTGCTCTTCGAATGGCGCCCGCAGCACCGGTGACGCGGTACGGCACCGAGCCTCGCACCGCCCCCGTCAGCAGTTGGGTACCCGGTCGGGGGAGACCGCGCCACCGTCGCTCATGATGGATGTGCTGGCGTCGATGTAGCCGGATCCGCCGTCGTAGGAGATCTTGTACGTCGCGCCGTAGCCGAATCCGGTCGCATCCGTTTTGCCTGGCGTGTAGCACTCGACCGTTACCGGTGTGAGCGTGGTCAGATCGGCGATCGGGCTCTGGCCGCGGGGATCGGCGTCCGGCCAGACGGAGACCTTGTCGTAGTTTCCGATCTTTCCATCGACGCCGCACCCTGCCAGCACAGCCGTCGCCAACCCGGCTGCTACGACCGACACCACCACGCTCCGTTTGCGATTCACTCGTGCCCCCGTCCTTCCGCCCGTGCGGAATCCGTTGCGTACAACCACTGCCAGTTCGATGCCCTGCCCATGGCAAGGCCGCACCTTGTCGTTCAAAGCCTGTGGCGAGTTGGAGGTCTGAGGGGGAACGACAAGCTAGTCGCCCCCTCCCCCGCCACAGGAAGAGCCGCACGACGAACCGCACGACGAGCCACAGGTCGGAGTGGAACAGCCGCCGCCCGGATGGGGCCGCCGCCGGCACCTCGCCCCCGTCGGGACCAGTGCGCTTGTCGGCACCGTCCACAGTTCCGTGTCCGCGCTGAACCCCGCCTCTTCGATCAGGGCCACGGTCCGCAGGTGTGCGCCCGGGTCGTGATCGGGGGCGTCCGGCCCGTCGGGGTGGTGGTGTACGAAGTGCCCGAGCCGGGCGCACAACTTGGCGTACAGCGCCGTGTGCAAGATGAGGGCGTGCCACCCCTCGTCGACCATGCGCGAAGGACGGATGGACGTCGTCGGAAACTTCGCGGCGGCCACGACGAACTTGAGGGCTTCTTCCACGACGCGCCTGGCCGTGGGCTCGTCCATGTCGGGGTTGTTGTCCATGACCGTGGCGACGACACCCCTGAACGCGTCAGGAGCGAGTAAGTCACGTACTTCGTGCATGTCGTGTCTTCCTTCCTGGTGTGATTCCTCCGGTGCCCGCCTCGCCCGTCCGACCTGCCAGGATTGATCCGGCCGGGGCGGGAGTCGCCTCGCTGGGTCAGCCCGCTGGCCGATCACTGCGCTGCGAGCTGCCCGCCACGCTGGGCCGGGGTGACTCCAGATGGTGCTTGAGGCGCTGCAGTGTGGTGCCGATGTGGGTGTGGTTGACGCCGATGCGGTCGAAGACCCCGGTGATCAAGATGGCCAGGGGAATGAACCACAGGGGCACCCGCGTCCAGGTGGTCTCGGTGACGGTGCAGCCCTTTGCTGTGGGTGCGATGTCGTACTGCCAGCGGGAGATGGGGACTCCGAGCGGCGCCGTCACCTCGTAGGCGAAGCGTCGGCCCGGATCGGCATCCGTGATACGGCAGGTGGTGACCCAGCGACGCAGGCCGTTGCGGTTGTGGCCACGGAAGCGGGCGCCCACCGCCGGTGCGGTGGCTCCGCCCAACCAGTGGGCACGGTGGGCCTCTTCGGCGAGGCGGATCATGACGGGCGGATCACTGACGACGCGATACGCATCAGCCGGGGTCGCCCTGATGGCCACTGCGCCCCTGGCCGCGGGGTCCGGGAATCGCGGAATGCGCGACAGGCGCAGCACGGGCATCGGAGCCTCCTCGACTGATGTAATCATTGATTACATCAGCGCGTGGAAGGGCGGTCAAGGCCCTGCGCAAGCTGGTCAGTTGGCGATGCCGAAGCCCAACATGTCCAGAACCTGCACGGCCAGCTGCTCCGCCCGATCCGGCGGCAGATACCCGTCAACGATCATCTGGGACAGGCCGTAGACGATCGCCTGACCCGCGAGACCCACCAGCGCGGGGTCGCCGGGACGCAACACACCGGCCTCCTGGTCGGCGACGATGATGTCGGCGAGAGCCCGCTCGATGTCGGACAGTCGCTGCTGCAGTTCGGCGGGCCGACTGGCGCCGAACACCCTGGTCTTGAGCAGCTCGAAGCGGCGCGGGTAGCGGATCGCGTAACGGACGAAACCCAGGCCGAATGCGCGCATCCCGGAACCCTCGACGTCTGCGACCATTCCGAGCTGCCACTTCTCGAAGTCGGCCAGGATGCGGTCGGCGACCGCGGTCAGCAGCGCCTGACGGTCCGCGAAATGCCGGAACGGCGCTCCTGGCGACACCCCTGCCCGGCGCGCGACTTCCCGTACGGTCACATGCTCCGTCCCGCGCTCGTCCAGGAGCTCGATGGCCGCGGCGGTGAGCGCGGCGGGGAGGTCGCCATGGTGATAACCAGCGCGTTCAGTGGACTTGCCCTTCATGTACGCAGTGCTACCACACGCGTGATCGCGACTGACCGGCGCCCTTGACCGCCCCTGCCGGGACTGCTGCTCGTCGGGCCCTCGCGGACCACTGGGCCCCCAGCCGCGCGGCTTGAGCAAGGCTCCGTGATGCGGGTTCACGGTGCCCGTGCTGGGCGGCGAGGCGGAGGTCCGGGGCGGGGAGAGGGACCGGCCGCGAGCGCCGGCCGTGACGGGGAAACGGGACATCGGCGCCCCCTGATCGTGCCAGGATGGCAACGGCCACCTGCCGTGGCCACCGCTGTGCGGGAGACGGATGGGGCTGTGGGGAGATGCCGCCATGGGGGAACTGACACTGACCGTCCAAGCGCCGGACGCCGAGGCGTGCTTACGGGCGCTGCACCAGTGGCTGTCGGCCGACAACGGGCTGCGCGGCCGGGTGCGCCGGCGGCACACTCCGCCCTCGCCCGGCCACATGGGCGGCAGCGCGGACGCACTGACCATCATCCTGGGCTCGGGGGGCATCGTCGGGCTGATCGCCCCGCTGTGTGCCTGGCTCACCAGCCGTCGCAGCGACATCGCCGTCACGCTGGAGGCGGACGACGGCCGTAAGGTCACCCTCGACGTCAAACGCGCCACCGACGAACGGGCGGTGATCCGCGAGGCGCAGGAGGTGTTCCGTTCGCTCGCCGAACGGCCCGAAGCGCATCCTGGCGAACAGGGATACGGCGCGCACCCCGCGGGGCGGGGAGAATGAGCGGGCACACGGCCGGTCCGAGACTTCCGCACGGCCCCGCCAGCCGGGCCGTGCTCATCGGAACCAGCCGCTTCAGCAGCGCCGAACTTCCCGACATGCCCGCCGTGGAGGCGAACCTCCGGGCGCTCCAGGCCGCGCTGACGCACCCCGCGCACGGCCTGCTGGCCCCCGAACACTGCCGCGTGGTGTCCGACCCCGCGGACCAGGCCACTGTCGGTGCGGCGCTGAGCTGGGCGGTACGGGAGGCGGACGACCTCCTGCTGGTCTACTACGCCGGGCACGGGGTACTGGACGACGACGGGCTGCTGCACCTGGGCCTGCGGCACACCGACATCGACCAGGCCGGCTTCTCCGCCGTGCCGATCGAGCTGGTCAAACGCAATGTGAGCGACGCGCGCGCCGCCTACCGGGTGCTCCTGGTGGACTGCTGCTTCTCCGGGCGGGCGATCTCCGCGATGTCCTCGCCGGCCGGACTGGCCCTCGGGCAGCTCGAGATGGCCGGTACGTATCTGCTGACCGCGTCCACGAAGACGACTCCGGCCCACGCCCCCCAGGGCGCCGCCCACACCGCGTTCACCGGGTCCCTGCTGACCGCCCTGGCCCGTCCGGCCCCGATGACCCTCGACGAGATCCACGCCCATGTCGACCGCGAACTGCACGGCCGCGGGCTGCCGCGGCCGCAGCGTCGGGCGGCGGGGAACGCGGGGTCGCTGGCGCTGGTACGGGGGTGGTCGGAGCGGGCGGCGGGGGCGCCGCGGCCCGCGACCCCTCCCCGGCCGTCGGCGCCGCCACCGCCCCCTCCCCCGTGGCACGACCCGGAAGCGGGGGTCTTCCGCCTCGGCCCGCCGGCGCCCGCTCCCGTACGCCCCCGCCGCCGCGGCGCGGTGGTCGCGGCCGCCCTGACCGGTGCGGCGACGGTGCTCCTGGCGGTGTCGCTGGTCAAGTGGCTGCCGGGCACCTTCGGGGACGATGACCGCGGGGGCGGAGGCAAGGCGGGGCCTCAAGGCACTCCGACCAACCAGCACAGCAAGGCGCCGTCCCCCCAGGGCGGCAAAACGCCGATCGCGGCGTCGCCCAGCACCCAGCCGTCCCACCGCACACCGTCCGAGCCGAAGGCGGTGTACCGCAACAAGCGCCTGGTGATCCCGGGCCCGTCGTGCGGCCTCGGCAGCGATCAGCTCCTCGATCTGGACAACGCCACGGTGGCGAAGGGAGACCTCTACAGCGGTGCGAACGGCAACGTCGACCTGATCTACGGCGGTTGTCTCGGCGAGGGCAGCAGTACCGCAGGCGGCATCAAGCTCAACGACGCGTCCACGGTGATTCGACTGGGCCAAGCTGACTCCGGCACCTCCACGGCAACTGCCTGCCGGGCCGCGGCCAACGAGCGCGCCGTCCCCCTGCCCGTCTTGTCCAAGGACCTCGCCGCCGGGACGATCTGGTGCCTGATCACCACGGACGACAGAGTGGCCAAACTGACCATCACCAAGGCCGGCGTGCCGTACGGCCAGGGCTTCATCGGCAGCGGGGCGGGCAATCCCACGCTGGAGCTGATCGCTACGTTGTGGGAGAAGGCGGAGGGGGCATAGGCAATTCCGGCCTGCGACAGCCGGTCAAAGGGGCTCGGCTCGGACGACCACACGGTCGGATTCCCATGTCGCACTTGGCAGTTGGACCGGCCTCAGATCCGCTGAAAACACCGACTGGCCGGTAACCCTTCGGAAACGTTGAGCCAACCGGGTGATTTCTCCGTGGGTTACACGTGGCTTACCTGGACCTATCGAATCGTCCCTTTTCCGGGACAGCCGAAAGTCGTGACAAGTCCCTCACGCAAACGCGACACTCGATATATCCATCCGAACCACTCCGAAGGAGTAACCCATGTCCTGTCCTCCCCCTCCGGTCGATGCCCGTAAGGCGTTAGATTTCCTGCGGACGAGCGGACTTGTCGACCTCCGCATTCCGCTGGAGCAGGTCGTCGACCAGGTCAGCCAACTCGACGACGTGGCCGGCTACGTACTCGCCTGGGAGCGATATGTCCTTGTGGTCGCCAACCAGGTCGCGGAGTGCGACGACGGCGCTGCGGGCAACTGAGCCATTGACCACGCCGACCGCCGGGAGGCATCCGATGGACACGACGCACCCCGGTGACGGCTCGTCACAAAGGCGCGCGGTGGAGACCCGGGCTGTCGCCTGGCTCGCTGCGCGCCGGGGGCTCATCGATCCGGCCGAAGCCGCCACCGACCGGGTTCTCTTCGCCCGCAAAGCCCTTATCGAGACCGCGTTCCTTGTGGGGCTCCGGGCGCGCCTCGACCCCGAACCATTGGACGGTCACTACACGGCCCTCCTGGATCAGGTCGAGGAGATCGCGGCCCGTCCCTCCTATCGGGAGCTGATCGCCCGGGACGAAGCTGCCCTTTTGCTGTACGCGGGGACCTATGCGGCACTGCGGCTCTGCGGACGCGACGACCCGGAGTTCCGGCGACTCCTCACTCAGGCAGCTGCCGGAGGATACGCGACGGTCTTCGAGCGGATCCCGTACCGGCAGCTCGATCTGCTGCACACCCTGGAGTTGTGCGGGGTGCCGCACTCGCTGCCGGCCATGGACGAAGTCCTGCCGTTCACCTTGCTCTGCAACAAACCGAATGTCGTCAAACTCGCCGAGCGCGACATCTACGCCATCACCCACACGATCTTCTACGTCACGGATTTCGGTTTGCGCGAGCCGCGTTGGCCCCGGGGTTTCGTTCCGGGCGAGGCGGTGGAACTGCTCGAAGCACTCCTCGTTCTCACCCTTGACCAAGGGAATGCCGACCTGGTGGGAGAACTTCTGTGCTGCCTGTTGTGCCTCGGGGTGCGAGAATCCGAGGAAGCCCGCCGGGCATGGGAGTTCCTCGCGGCGGCACAAGAGGCCGAGGGGCGGGTCAACGGGCCACCTGGCGTGGTCCACCCCGGACTCGCCGACGGCGACGAGGCGTACCAGCACTGGGCCACCGGCTACCACACCACCATCGTCGTGGCCCTGGCCGCGCTCCTGGACCGCAGCCCCAAGGTGCTGCGCAGGCAGCGACCGTCCGCGCCGAACCCCCGCCTCAGCGTGGAGCAGCCGCTGCGGCGGGCAGTGGTGTGGCTGGCGGACACCGGTCGGCGCCACGACCCATCCGGATGTCTGCCGGCCGCAGCGGCTGTCGCGCATGCGGCCGAGGCTCTTGGCGAACCCGAGCTCGCTCGTCCCCTGCTCCTCGATTTCTCCGAACGTCTCGCGGACGCGGAAGCGGACGTGTGGCAGGGACACGGGATGGAGGTCGTGGGTGAATTCGCGTTCGGTCTGCGGGCGCACGGCATCACGTGCCCGTCACTCGACAGGTTCTTCAACTCCACCGCCGCCGCCGTCGAACTCCTCGACAAGGTTCCGCCACAGGCGGCGTCCAACGTCCAACGCCTCGTCGGTCTGGGCCTGATCGCTCCTCGGCGTGCGGCCGCACTGATCGACGCCGGAGCCGACGGGCCGCCTTCCTTGCCGGAAACGTCCGCCGCTGAATTGCTCGTTGCCTGCAAGAACTACCACCTGGGGCACGTCGCCGGCATCGTCCGGGACCGGACCCGTGCCGGGCTGGCGCAGCACCGCGTCACCCGCGACGCCCTCGCCTTCCTCCTCGCCCAGCAGAGCTCGTGCGGTGCCTTCGGCCGGCCGGCCTGCGACGATCGGGCAATCCGCGAACGCACGATGCTGTCGTGGACCCAGAGCGTGGTCACCACCCTGGCCACCGCGCACACCGCCTGCGGTACACCCGTCACCGCACTCCAGAACCGCCCCTGACTGGGGAAACCCGGGACGCACTCCGCGAGCACACCACGCGGTTGGTCTGAGACCGCGGCAACGGGAGCGCTCGTGGCCGCCTGACGTGGGTGTGGCCGCCGGACGTGGGGGGGGGTGGACATCTACCGCCCCGGCCTCGATGACGTAACGCCTGAGCATCTGGCCGGAGGAGCCCGACTACCCGTCCGATCTGGTTCAGAACTGACGTGGCGCGAAGCCCTCGCGCCGCAGCCAGTGCTCGGTATAGACGATCCGTTCCGCCTCGATCACGACGAGTGGTCCCGACGGCGGTTCGTCGAGAGAACGCGACCGCTCGACGTGGTCGGACTGCCAGCGGAAAGCCGGCCAGTAGTGCCCAAAATCAGGGTCGTCTTCGGACAGCACCCGAGCCTGTCCGAAGAGCTGAGCACCGGAGTTCGGGCAGCGCCAGTCATCGACAGTCGCTGTCGCTTGAAGTGAACGAAGCCCATCAAGGCACCACATCGATTCCCATGGTGTCTCTTCCGACAGCGGGACGGTTCCGGGATCGTCTGCTCGGCGCGCCCCAACCATCGCCCCAGGACACGTCGTGGAACATCAACTGCTTGATCGCAGCTCCCTTTCCGCGACGTCGCGAAAGGTGCGCGCGGGCCGCCCCGTGACGCGCCGGATGGAGTCGGTGACCCGGTCCTCCGTGCCCTCGGCGATCGCCCGGTCCATGCCGGCCAGCAGCACGGCGAACTCCTTGGGCATCAGCTCGGCGAGCCGGTCGCACATCTCCTCGTAGGACAGCGGACGGTGGACCACTGGCCGGCCGGTGACCTCGGTGACGACCGTGGCGATGTCGTCGTAGCTCAGCGCCTCGGGCCCGGTGAGGAGGAGATCGTCGTTGGGGGTGTGCTCGTCGGTCAGGGCGCGGACGGCGACGGCGGCTATGTCGTCGGCGTCGACGAAGCCGACCCGGCCGCTCCCGGTGGCAGTCCAGATGGTGCCGTCGGCCCGGATACTGAGGGCATGCATGTGGCTGCCGGTGAAGTTCTGCATGAACCAGGACGGCCGCAGCACCGCCCACTCGTCGAAGATGCCCGGCAGTGCCTGGTGCACCAGGCCCACGGCCGGCCCGCCTTTCGGGATGGAGGAGGCGCTCAGGAGCACCGCGCGCCGTACGCCGGCGGCGCCGGCCCGGCGCAGGAAGGGCAGGACGACGGCCGCGGGGTCGGGCTCGCCCACGGGCGGGATCACATAGACGCGCTCGGCGCCGTCGAGGGCGGCGTGATGGGTGTCGGCGTCGTACCAATCGAAGATGACCGGTTCGGCGCCTGGCACCGGTGTGGCCCGGCGGCTGGCCGCCTTGACCGCGTGACCGGCGGACGTCAGCTGTGCGGCGGTGCGGCTGCCGGTGGTGCCGGTGGCACCGATGACCAGCGTGGTGCCGGTGAGCTGAGGGGTGCCGGTGGCGCTCATCGGCTGCTCCCTGCGAAGTCGATGCCCGGTTCGAGGACGGCGAGGGGGTTCCAGTAGTCGCGGTAGGAGGTGATGCGCCGGTCCTCGACGGTGACGACGGCGATGTACGTCATGTCGAAGGGGCGGTCGGTCTCCACCAGCCGGCCGACACCGCGCATCTCGACCACGATGGTCCGCGGCTCAGTGGTTTCGTGGATCCGCAGGTCGACTTCGGGGAAGTCGTACAGGTCGATCCGGTCGGGGTAGGGGCGCATGTAGGCGGCGATGGCCGCCCTCCCCTCCAGCCGTGTGGGCCAGCCGGATGGCGCGAACGGAAACTCCATCACGCCGTCCTCGGCCCACAGGCCGACCCAGCCGGGGATGTCCTTGTCGAGCAGGAGTCGCAGGCTGTGGCGGAACAGATCCGCGGGAGAGATCGAAGCGGGTAGGGGCACGGGTATCCTCCGTCTCATAGAATACGGACCCTGGGTCCGGTTCGACGATACGGACTCCGGGTCCGCTTTTCAATGGAGGAGTCACGTGGCCGAGCGCAAACCCCGCAAGGACGCCGCCCGTAACCGGAAAGCCGTCCTCGAGGCCGCCGATGCCCTCTTCGCCCGCGCCGAGCGCCCTGAGGACCTCACGATGGCCGACATCGCGGCGGCGGCCGGGGTCGGCAAGGGAACCCTCTTCCGCGCCTTCGGCGACCGCGCCGGCCTGCTCCGCGCGCTGTACGAGGCCCGGCTCGAACCGGTCAGGGAGGCCGCGGAGGCGGGCCCGCCACCCCTCGGGCCCGCCACCTCACCGCAGGAACGCGTACCCGCCCTGCTCGACGCCATCCTGTGCTTCAAGCTCGACAACCGGCGCCTCGCGCTGGCCCTGGAGGAGAGCGGGAGCAACAGCCTCTACCAGGCGGAGCACTACGAACGGTGGCACGGCCTGCTGCGCTCCATGCTGGAGCAGATCCCGGGCCTGGACGACGCCGCGTTCACCGCGCACGCCCTGCTCGCCGCCACCCGTGCCGACCTCGTGGAGCGCCTGGCCGACCAGGAGGGCACGCCGCGCGAGCGGCTGCGTGACCAACTGGCAGGCTTCGCCACCAGAGTGGTGTCCTCCGACCCGGCCACCTCCCGCCACGACTGATCAGCCGGGACCCCCTCGTGGCCGTAGTCACGCCTGCGAGCAGTGCGTTCGGCCCATGTCCGGGGCGGCCGACCATGCCCGGTAAATGGGTTGGGACCACAGAGCCCCGCTGGTACCGTCCAGGCAGCCGTGAGAGAACGCGAGGAGGTGAGACCCATGAAGGCTGTATCCATGTGGGTGCTCCCCCTTTTCGTCACGGTGGGCGATTGACGTAGGTGTCGCCGGGAGCGCCTCGGACAAGGCACTCCTGAGAGGCAACACCTATGAACTTTGCGCATTCCACTTCGGGCACGGGCAACCACGCAGTCGTGGTCACACGGGCTTCGGACATGCAGTGGCTGGCCGTGGAGGACGACCGGGAGGTCGGCCGCGGCGACGCCTCGCGCCGACCCGACGGCCGGCTCTTCCTCAGCATCGACGCGTGGCACGGCGCGGTCTTCGACCGCATCGCCGACGCGATTCTGGCGGACCTGCCGACACCTCTGTACGCCGTCGTCGACGAGGCCGATCACGACTCGCGGTCCGCCTGGGAGCGGGCCGGCTTCACCGCCGCACGTCGCGAGTGGGGCTATCGCGTGCCCACCGCCCCGGAGGTCACCGGGCTCGGCTCGGTGCGGCCCCCGTCCGGCGTGACGATCGTGCCCGCCGGCAAGGCGGAGGAGGACCCGTTGCGCGCCCTGGACCGCATCATCCGCGACGAGGTCGAGGCCACCGCCGGATGGCACACGATGCCGGCCGAGGTGCTCCCCCGCCCGGTGGGGACCACCGTGGTCGACCCGTCGAAGTACGCGGTGGCGCGGCACTTGGACCGGTACGTGGGACTGGTCCGGGTGGCGCCGCTGCCCCGGCAGCCACGGATCGGCCTGATCGCCGTCCGCGCCGACAGTCACCGCCGCGGCATCGCCCGGGCGTTGCTGGCCCACACGCTGGGTTCGATGCGCCGCACCGGGATCGCTTCGGCATGGGCCGAGGTGGACGAGTCCAACGCGGCGGCCCTCACCCTGTTCGAGAGCATCGGCGCCCGGCGCGCCGCCGGCACTGTGGAGCTCGTCCGCCGCTGACGCTCCGCCACACCGCAGCGAGCGGCCAAGTCGAGCCGTAGCAGAGCGAATACAACGCCACAGAAGAGAGAAGTGAGAGACCATGACAAAAACAGCAGGGGGCGTAGAAGTCGAAGGCACCGTCGTCGAGTGCCTGCGCAATGCCACCTTCAAGGTGGAGCTCCAGAACGGGCACACGGTGCTCGCCCACATCAGCGGAAAGATCCGCAAGAACTACATCAAGATACTCCCCTACGACCGGGTGCTCGTGGAACTCAGCCCCTATGACCTCACCCGCGGCCGGATCCGCTACCGCTACCGGTCGTAGCGAAAAAGCCGGCCAGGTCAACCCGTAGCGACGCGCCCCGCGCTGGACGGTCCGACACCGTCCGGCCGGGCCGTCGGACGCGCGGCGGCGCGGGAGTGGTCGGATCCGGTGCTGCTTGCGCGGCCCGCTACGGCGGTCATCCGAGGAGGTCGCTGACGGTGGTCGTCAAGAGCGCCAGCAGCGACAGGGTGGCCGCAAATGCCATCCCCGCCCGGCTGACGGCCGCTGCCGGGGATGCGCCTTCCCTGCGGGCGAGGAAGCCGGCGGTCACGGCTGCGAGCACGGCGATGATCACGGCGACGGAGACGGCGAGAACGGTGACCGCCACCACGACGGAAATGGGCACGGCAGGCTCCTTTTCGACTGCTTGTACCGGGGGCCGATGCGGCGACTTTGCCCAATCGCGTGTGCAGCAGGGTCCAGCCGTACGAAGATGAACAGATCCGTACGGCGGCTCGGGGGGGGCGACGGGGAATGGCTGATGCTGAGGCGGCGGCCGACGACGGTGCGCAGGCGCTGGGCCGCCTGCGTCAGATTCTGAAGGCCCGCATGGGTGCCCGCCGCGAGGGCTTGACCACCAGCACCCTGGCAAGAAGGGCGAAGCTGGGCAGGACGACGGTCAGCAACGCGCTCAACGAGGGCCATCCGCCGCCGTCCTGGGACACGGTCGCGGCCATCGCGGGGGCGCTGGGCTTCAGTGGTGAGTTCATCGAGGGCGACCTGTACGAGCTGTGGTCGAGCACGGCCTCCGTCAGAGCCACCACCTCACGGAAGCCTGATCTCACCGTCCCCGTCAGCAATTTGCGTGCCCTCAGGCCGGATCCGTTCGTCGGGCGTGAGACGGAGCTGCGCCGCCTGGAAGCATTTCCCTGTGCCGGCGTTGGACTGCCGCCGGTGACCGTGCGCGGCATGGGCGGAGCCGGAAAGACCACGCTGGCCCTCCACCACGCGTGGGCGCAGAAGGCGGCCGGCCGGAACCCCGTGTGGTGGATCGACGCGATCGGCCCCGACGCGATCGAGGCCGGCCTGGCCGGGCTGGCCGGTGAGCTGGACCGGGACATCGTGAACACCTTGCCGGTCTCCGAGGCGGCCGCGTGGGCGGCGCACTGGCTGGAGGCCCGCACGGGCTGGATGCTGGTCTTCGACAACGTCGAGGACGGCGCCCATCTCCAGACCTGGCTCGCCAGATTGACCACCGGTCAGGTCCTGGTCACCACCCGCCGCACCCTGGCCTGGCAGCGCGGCAGCGAATTCCTGGACCTCGGTCCTTTTGGCAGCGAGCATTCGGTGGCCCTGCTCAAGGAGCTCACCGGCCGCAGCGACGAGGAAGCGGTCGATGCGCTGACCGAGTTGGCCGTGGAACTGGGGAACCTTCCGCTGGCACTCAGGCAGGCCGGTGCCTTCATGGCACAGACCGCGATGGAGCCCGGCGAATACCTCACCGAGCTGCGCAAGGACCTGGCCGGGATGCTGGCCCAGCAGCCGCCCGTGGACGACGAGCAGGAGAAGACCATCGCCCGCCTGTGGTCGGTGACACTCCTCACGCTCCGGCTCAGCCACCCCGACGCGGTGCTGCTGCTACGCGTTCTCGCGTACTGCGCGCCCACCCCGCTGCCCCGCACCGTGCTCGACGGTGTCCTGCCCTCACGCCTGCGTGTGGCGAAGGCTCTGGGCGTGCTCGCCGCCTACAGCCTGGTCACCCTGACCGCTGACGAGGTCACCGTGCACCGGCTGCTCCAGGCGGTCCTGCGCGCAGAAGCCGGCGGCAGCCTGCCTACCTCTGACCTGGCCGGGACAGATGACGCCAGCGCGCTTGCGGTCGCTCTGCTGGACGACACGGCGCCCGCCGAGGCGACCTCGGGTGACGTCAGCGGCTGGCCCCTCTGGAAGCGGTTGCTGCCTCACGTGGAAGCCGTCGTCGCCCACCGGGACGGTCTCGAACCGCTTCCCGAACTGGCCAACCTGATGGGACGAACGGGAACGTACCTCCACGCCCGCGGCCACCTCACCCTCGCGCTGGATCTGCGCCAGCGTGCCCTGGAACTCTCCCAGCGTCTCCACGGCCCCAGGCACCCCGACACCCTGACCCACATGAACAACCTCGCGGTGACTCTGAGCGAGGCCGGCAAGTACGCAGACGCCGAGCGCATGTTCGGGGAGACGTTGCGGATCAACCAGGAGATCCACGGAGAGCGGCACCTGAGCACGGCGGCCTCACTCGGCAATCTGGGACATGCGCTGACTCATCTGGGCCGCCACAAAGAGGCTCTCGCCCCCTCCGAGACGGCCCTGCAAATCGTCCGTGACACGTTGGGCGAGGAACACTCCGAGACCGCCTTCCGCCTGGACAACCTCGCCGTCGTCCACACCTCCCTCGGGCACTACCAACAAGCCCTCGAACTCGGACAGCGGGCCCTGGAGATCACCCGAACCACCCTCGGCGACGACCACCCCGACACCGCCATCCGCCTCGGCAACCTCGCCGTCGTCCACACTTCCCTCGGGCACTACCAACAAGCCCTCGAACTCGAACAGCGGGCCCTGGAGATCACCCGAACCACCCTCGGCGACGACCACCCCGACACCGCACTACGGATGAGCAACCTCGCCACGACCCTCCGAGCAATCGGGCGCTACGACGATGCCCTGGGCCACGCTGAGGACGCTCTGCGCATCACGCAGCAGGCATACGGGTCCAGCCACCTCGACACCGCCGTCCGCCTGGGCAATCTGTCCCTCCTCCGCACGGCCAAGGGCGAATACGAACAGGCACTGGCCCTGGACAGGGAAGCGCTGGACATCACCCTTGCCGTGCTGGGCAAGGACAACCCCGACACCGCGCTGCGGCTGTGCAACCTCTCCCAGAGCCTGCGGCGTACCGGACAGCTTCAGAAGGCTCTGGAACACGGACAGCGGGCGATGGACATCGCCACGGCCACCATGGGACCCGAGCACCCCGAACTCCCCGTCTTCGCCAACAACCTGGCCACGACCTACGACGAACTCGGCCGACACGAAGACGCATACCGCCTGAAGACGCAAGCACTGAGAGCAGCCGAAAAGGCCCACGGCCCGGATCACCCCACCTGCGCCAATTACGCCAGCAATCTCGTGTACTCGCTGCACCGCCTCGGCAGGTACGAAGAGGCGCTTCCGCACGCTCGACGAGCGGTGGCCCTCACCACGAAGACCCTGGGCGAGAGTCACGCAGAGCTGGCGGTACGTCTGCACAACCTCGCCCAGACCCTGCTCTCCCTGCACCAACGAAAAGAAGGCCTGGCCCTGCAGCGGCAGGCCCTGAAGGTCGCAGAGACGGCCCTCGGCCCCGCACACCCCACGACCGCGCACATCCGCCGCAGGCTCGACGCCGCGACCAACGACGAACGAACCCCCTGAGAAAGCACTGTTCCGCAGGCCGGGTTCCGGTCCCGCGTCACCTTCGAGGCGGCAGCGCCCCCTGATCCCTGACGAGTCGAGAACCCGCCGACCCGTGACCGCCCGGACACACCCTGGGCAGGTCGGGCGCCTCCGCGTTGCTCCGGGCGGACGGATAGTGTGGGCCCGTCAGTGAAGATCACAGAAAGGCGGAGCACATGGCAGACATCGTGGAGACGGCGGCGCGCAAGGTCTTCGAGCGCTACGACATCGACGGGGACGGCCAGGTCACCGCCGACGAATACCGCAAGGTCGTCGCGGAGTTGGAGGGCTCGGAGATCACCGAGTCGCAGGCGCAGGAGCTGATCGACTCGCTCGACACCAACGGCGACCGCCAGATGTCCTTCGAGGAGTTCTGGGCGGCCATGAATGGCTGACACTGCCGGGTCCGGCACACAAAGCCTGCCGGACCCGGTCCGTCACCCCACTTCAGTGGGCGTCATGCCATCCCCAACAGCCCTTTGATCAGCACGGAGAAGCCACCGGCCAGGGCCAAGGCGAAGATGAGCCGCCGCATCCCGCGCTCCCGGACCCTCGGGGCGAGCGCCCGGCCGATGAGGGCGCCCACCACCATGGCGGCCACGGCCACCGACCAGGCCGACCCACTCAGCCGTGGTACACCGTTGACGGCCACCGAGAAGACGTTCACCGCGATTCCGTAGAACTGTGCATTCGGCACGAATTCGCGGATCGACCATCCCGCATTCATGGCGTACAGCGAGTAGGGTGGCCCGCCGACCCCGGCGGCGGAGTTCATGAAGCCACCTACGGCACCCGCGGTCACGGCGCCCTTCGTCCCGGTCAGAGCTGGTATGCGCGCGCCTCCCATCGCGAGAGCCACGGCAAGCGTCACCACAGTTCCGATGCCGGCCAGCAGTACCGGTTCGGAAAGCCGGGCGGCCGCCCAGGAGCCCGCAGGCACCGTGCACGCGGCAGCGATGACCAAGGGAACCATGGCGCCGATCCGTACCCGCCGCCACCCCGCGGCGAGTCCGCCGATGCTGATGACTCCCGCCGCGCAATTGGCGAGCACCACTCCCTGCGTCGGCCCGAGCAACAGAACAAGCACGGGGACCGCGATGAGCGCAAAGCCCATGCCGGTGAGCCACTGCACCGAAGCAGCCAACACGACTATGCCGCCCAGCAGTAGCTCGGCCGCTCCTGCGCCAGCCACAGCAGCGCCAGCCACAGCAGACTCCTACCGTCACCCGGATGTTCGGGGCCATCCTCGACAGAGGACGGCCCCGAACACAACGGCCTGGCAGGCACGTTCTCTTCGGAACCAGCGGCCCCGCCCCGGCCGGCCGCGTCGCCCACCTCTCCGAGCTCACGTCGCCCGTCAGGCCACGTCGATCACGGCCGGATTCCCATCCCAGCACCTTAAAACGATTATCGGAAATACCCCGCACCCTTTAAACGCTTTCCCGGGGAGGGTACTCTCCGTTTGCGTGTGTATTCGCCGGCCGGATTCACGGCCGGTTGACTGCTCGCTGTTTGCCCATGCGGCGGAGCAGACATTTCCATGTGCGGGATAAAGATCGTCCCGCCCGTTTTGGGGAGTGTCATGTTCGCCTTAGCTTTACGATCTCCGGAGCCCGCCAGGTCACCCGGCTCGACATTGAATGCCGCGTTTGCCGCAAGTGCTGTTATTCCCGTGGGGAACACCCCCCTGGGAATTACCCTCACCCCGGACGGGGCCCGCGTCTATGTGGCCAACCGGGGCTCGAACACGGTGAGTGTGATCAACACCGCCACCAACACCGTTACCGACACCATCGCCACGGGGGCGGGTCCCACCGACGTGGCGATCAGCCCCGACGGCACCCGGGCCTACGTGGCCGTCTACGACGACGGTCTGGTCAGCGTGTTCGACGTCGCCTCGGACACCCTCGTCACGGACATCCCCGTAGGCGCCGGAGCGACGATGGTGGCGGTCACCCCGGACGGCACGCGCGTCTATGCGACGCGGCAGACCAGTGACACGGTGAGTGTGATCGACACCGCCACCAACACCGTGACCGGCACCATCACGGTCGGGTCCGGGGCGACCGGTGTGGCGATCACCCCGGACGGGACCCGCGCCTATGTGGCGAGCCTCTCGGGTTCCGTCAGCGCGATCGACACCGCCACGAACACCGTGGTCGCCACGATCATCGCCGGCGACGTCCCCATCCTGCTGACGGTCAGCTCCGACGGGGCCCGCGTGTACGTCACGAACGCCGGCAGCTCCTCGGTGAGCGTGATCGACACCGCCACGAACACCGTCACCGACACGATCGGGGTCAGCGGCCAGCCGCGCTTCCCGGCGCTGAGTCCCGACGGCGCCCATCTGTACGTGGGGAATGCCGAACCGGACACGGTGAGTGTGATCGACACCGCCACCCGCACCGTCGTCGAGAACATCGGCGCGGGAGACGGGCCCACCGGCATCGCCGTCCTCCCCGACGGGACCCGCGCCTACGTGAGCAACGCCAATGCCGGCACCGTCGGGGTCATGATGACGACCGTGATCCCCGACCAGGGGCCCACGTCAGGCGGAACGACCGTGACCCTGACCGGTCATCACCTGGCCAACGCCACCGCCGTGCGCTTCGGCACCGCCCGAGCCGTCATCACCGCCAACACGGCGACATCGGTGACCGTCACCGCCCCCGCCGGCTCCGGCGCCGTCCCCGTGACGGTCACCACCCCGGGCGGCACCGGCACCCTCGGATCCTTCTACTACACGCCGGTGCCCGTGCTCACCGGCATCAGCCCCGACGCCGGCCCCGTCTCGGGCAGCGACCAGGAGATCGTCCTCACCGGCCGCAACCTCGCCGGAGCGATCGACGTGTACTTCGGCACCACTCGAGCCGTCATCCAACGCGTCTCCGACACCCAGGTCACCGTCAGAGCCGCCGGCGCCCCGGCCCCGGGCGGCGTCGCCGTCACCGTGCTCACCAGCGGCGGGAGCGCCGACGGCCTGACCTACACCTACGTCGACCAGTCCACCGTCACGGGCATCAGCCCCAGCACGGGACCGACCAGCGGCGGCACGGAGGTGACGATCACGGGCACCGGCCTGAGCCACACCGAACAGGTCACCTTCCACGGCAATCCGGCGCCCTTCTCGGTCATCTCCGACACCACCGTGACCGCCACGTCCCCGCCCAGCGCCACCGAGGGCACCTTCGACGTCACCGTCACCACCCCCGGCGGTACTCCCGCCGGCGCGTTCACCTACGTTGCCGGACCCGGCATCTGACCCACCCGCGCCCGCCGTCCGGGCGGACGCCGCAGCCGGACCCGAGCGGCGAGATCCCGGTCGGCCGGGCGCTGGACTGCCCGACTTCGGGCCCTTGAGCCGCGGAGCCATGCCGACGACCACGCAATACCGGTCCCTGCATGAAAAACCGTCAGGTCACCTTCAGGCACCTAGCCACATGCATTTTCCTTCCAGTCCCACAGGAGAAATCGTGCGTCACTTCAACTTCAAGCGCATCACGCTGGTTGCGGCCACCGGATTCGCAGCCCTTCTTCTCTGCCCGCACCCGGCGTCGGCCGCGACCGGTAGCAGCAGGGACCACTATCCTCCGAGAGAGGAAGTGTTCCAGTTGACCGCGCAGCAAACGCAGGGCAGTTTCATCGATGTGGACGGGTCGTCCGGGCCCAGCCAGGGGGATGAATTCGTCATCAGCGGGAATCTCCTGCGCGGCAGCGTCACGGTCGGCACCTACAGCGAGATCTGCACGCTGACCCGCACCGCCCCCGCCGACGAGTTCGACCTGCAGTGCGCGGGCGACCTCGCCCTCCCCTTGGGACAGCTCACCATTCAGGGCCGGTTCACCGTCACGGCTGCCGGCCCCGGCAACATCGACCTCGCCATCACCGGAGGTACGGGGCGCTACCGCACGGCGCACGGCACCGTCCACGGCGACAGCGTCAGTGACACGGAAACGCACCTCACCGTGCATCTCATCCGCTGACCGGGCGGAAGACACCCCAGGGCGGCCCCGGGCAACTCCGGGGCCGCCCACGGGCGTGGGGACTTCACTGGGTGCACCGGGGGAAGCCCTGCGCCACACTCGCTTCGACCTGCCGCTATGCCCTGAGGACCTGCCAGACGATGCCTAGGGCTGTCCCTGCGGCACGGTCCGAAGGTGCTGGGCGGCCTCGGCGGCGGTGTAGGAGGAGGCGAAGGTGAACGCGCGGGGGGACGGCCCGTTGGCCCGCAGGTCCGCCAGCCGTTCCAGGGCCTCGTCGACGGTCGGGAGGTGGCCGGCGGGCACCCACCAGAGCACCAGGTGTGCCTCGACGTGCCGTTCGAACCATTCGCGGCGGCGCCGCATCGCCTCCAGGTGCCCGCTGCGGTAGGTGAAGTCCCACAGCGCCTCCGGGGTCTCCCACACCGTCAGGTTGACGATGACGTCCTCGCCCGCCGGGCGCAGGGCGGTGGCGTCGGCCGCGCCTTCCTCCACGAGCCGCCACACGAAGCCGGGCGCGCCGTCGGCGGCGGCGTGGACCGGGTCGAGCATCTCGACGAACGGGGCCATGCGCGGGTCGTCGAGGGGGTACAGCAGCGTGGCGACGTTGAGTTGGGCAAGGTGGGCGGCGTGCACGGATGCAGTCATGGCCACATCCCAGCACTGGCCACTTTCTATGTCAATCAATATTGTTTTTAGAGTTCTCGACCACCACGCAGCACTCCCCCGGCCGGGCGTCCATGCGGGCGCGGACGGGACCGTCCGTGCCGAGCAGCCCCTCCAGCAGCGCGAGATTCATTCCGCAGACGAGCGGCGGAAAGCGTTCGGCGACGGCATGGAAGGGGCAGTTGCGCATCCGCACGACCACCGCGGCTTCGCCGGCCGTCTCCTTGGCGCCTTCGGCGTCCTGGATGCCCGCGGCGCTTTCCAGGTGCGGTTCGTAGCCGCGGGCGGCCAGCATCGCCATGGCCTCTTCGAGGCCGCCGCAGGGCGCCGCCGCGCCACGCAGCGCTTCGCCCCGGCGGCGCGCGGCCGCGCAGAGCCCGGCGTCGAGTCCGGCCTGCTCGGCGGCCTCGGCGAGCAGTTCGGCGGCGGTGCGGTAGTCGCGGGCGGGCAAGGACACCGCCCGTTCAGCCCGCGCCCGCGTGTACACCTTGGCGGGTCGGCCCGCTCCCGGCCCCGAGCGGCCCGTCAGGCGGCGGCTGCCGCTCTCCAGTAGCCCGGCTTCGGTCAGCCTGTCCAGGTGGTGCGCGGCGAGCGTGCGCGCCACCCCGGCCGCCTCGGCGGCCTCGTTGCGGCCGACCTCACGGCCCTGGGCCACCACGTACTCGTACAGGCGGCGCCGGACCGGATCCTGCAACGCCGCGATCGCGTCGATGTCCTCCACCCGACCATTCTAGGAACAACCCAGGTAAGAGATAGAAGGGCCGGACGCAGCCCCCACCGGGCCGCACTCGACCCGTCGCGGGGTGAGCGGGGCGTTGCGGCGAGTTGCAGTGACTGGCGGTGAGTTGCGGTGAGTCATGCGGCAGGGACCTCTTCGGCCGACACGCCGCGATCGGGGGCGGAGAAGTGTGTCCGTTTGGGGAGCAGGAGCGGGGTGGCGAGCAGGAGGACGCCGGAGAGGGTGATCGCGGCGAGGGGGCTGGTGAGTGTGGCGAGGATGCCCCAGATCACCATGAGAGTGGCCTGTACGAGTTTGCTGCTGACACTCCATGTGCTGAGGACTCGGGCGGCATGATCCGTGGGAGTCCGTTGCAGGCGTTCTGTGGCGTAGATCGGGTTGAAGATGCCCATGCAGGTGATCAGCAGGCCCTCGACGGTGATCACGGTGAGGAGTCCGGGGATGCCCGGACCGATGAACGCGAGACCGAGTGGGAAGAGCGATCGCAGCCAGCCGGAGGCGGTCATGACCCGGTGCCGGCCGTAACGCTTCACGAGGCGTGCGGAGAGGCGGGCGCCCACGAAGCCGCCGAGTGCCGGGATGCCGAAGGCGAGACCGTACCGCCAGGCCGGGAAGTGGTATGCGCCCAGCAGGAGGACGGCCAGGAGCGGGACGGTGGCCATGATCAGGCCGCTGACCAGGATCGAATTGAGGAACAGGCGCCGTAGTGCGCGGTCGTGGAGGATGATCCGCCAGCCGCCGAGAAGGTCGGCTCCGCGCAATCTGGTGGCCGGGTCGCGGGGTGCCGCGATGTCACCGCCGCGGATGCGCAGGACCGCGAGCGCGGACAGCAGGTAGCTGAGAGCGTCGGCCAGGACCGTGATGACTGGGCCGAGCAGCCCGACGAGCGCGCCGCCGAGGGGCGGGCCGGCCGCGGTCGCCACCCAGCTCGTGCCCTCGAATCTCCCGTTCGCGGCAAGGAGGTGCTCGCTGCGGACGAGGTATTTCAGGTACGCGCCGGATGCGGCGGTGAAGGCGATGCCTGCGGTTCCGGAGATGACCGAGACGACCAGCAAGTGGCCGTAGGACAGCAAGCGGAGGAAGTACGCGATCGGGACACTCGCCATCGCGAGGAACCGGGCCAGGTCCATCGCGATCATCACCGGACGCTTGGCTCGGTGCTCGACCCACGGCCCGAGCGGGAACGCAACGATCGCCGCGACGGCAAGCCCGGCTGCCTCCAGAAGCGAAACCGCGAACGCCGGCGAGTGCAGCACTCGAACCGCGATGAGCGGGAACGCTCCGAAGGCTATCCACGTGCCGTACGTGCTGACGGCGTACGCCGCCCACAGCCAGCCGAAACCGGACCCCGATTTCACGCGCAC
Source organism: Streptomyces sp. NRRL S-337 (assembly GCF_000720175.1). GTDB lineage: Bacteria > Actinomycetota > Actinomycetes > Streptomycetales > Streptomycetaceae > Streptomyces > Streptomyces siderophoricus. The sequence continues at coordinate 360,552 of NZ_JOIX01000001.1, read as the reverse complement.
ATCACTCCTCCGCGACAACCGATGTTTGGATCCCCGCATCACATCGGCTACAGCAGAGCAGGATCAAACAACCGCTTTTCGCCGAGCCACAACGATCGGTTGGGCGCGCATAGGATGGCCCCATGGATACCGAGGCAGTGCGATCCTTCGTCCGGGCGGCCGAGCTCGGACAGTTGCAGCACGCGGCCGACGAGCTGGGCGTGACCCAACAGGCGGTCTCGAAGCGGATCGCCACCCTGGAGCGCGAGCTGGAGGTCCGCCTGTTCACCCGTACCGCCCGCGGGGTCCAACTGACCCTGGACGGCCAGGCGTTCCTGTCGCACGCACGGAGTATCGTCGCGGGTGTCGATCGCGCCGTCACCGCCGTCAGACCGGGCTCGCGGGCCCTTCGGATCGACGTTCTCGGCTTCCGGACCGCCCAGGCCGTCCTTCTGCACGACTACTGGCGGTCGCATCCCGAAACCGACCTTGATGTGGTGACCCTCAGGGTCAACGACCCGCACGAGGTGGCCGCCGCCGTCCAGGCAGGCGATCTCGACGCCTCGTTCCGCACCGTCACCGATCCGGCCAGGCTGCCGCGCGACGTGCAGATGATCCACGCCTTCGACTCCCCACTGGAACTCCTCGTCGGCCCCAGACATCCGCTCGCCTCCGCACGAACACTGACACCACCCCAGCTGCGCAAGCTCCGGATCTGGGTGCCTGGTATCGCACCCCGAAGCGAATGGGGAGAGTTCTACGACCAGCTCGCCACCGAATTCGACCTCCGCATCGACGCGGCAGGCCCGAACTTCGGTAACGAGGTACTCCTCGACGCCCTCGCGGACTCCGCCGACGTGGCCACCCTCGTCGCCGCGCGCGACCGGTACATCTGGCCGACGAATTACGACCTCCGCCGCATCCCGATCGTGAACCCCACGCTCGCCTACCCGCTCTCCCTCATGTTCCCCAGAACGAATCCGCACCCGGGGCTTCGGGCGATCATCAACCACTTCGCAACCCTGACACCGGTCCCCGAGCCGGCCTGGCTTCCGTCCTGGGCAACGGCACCACGCCGCAGCGCCGACGACATCGCGGACAGCCGCCAGTAAGTGAAGCCAGGAGGTCTTCCGGGGAGGGGGAAGGCGGTCCGGCCAGGTCGATTCCAAGCCGAACACGAACAACTGTCTTCCATCGGTCACATTTCTCTGCCGCGATCCGTCAGGGCAGTGACAGCAACACGAAAGCCCTAAGGAGACGGCGATGGAAACACGTTCGATCACGGCGGAGATCCCGATGGTTCCGCGGATGGCTGAGGACCCTGCGCAGCTCGTGCCCGAGCTGGCGGCGGTGTCGGCGGCGCTCTTCAAGGTCACCGGCAACGGTTCGGTACCGCGCTCCACGATCAGTCTGGTCCAGCTGCGGGCCGGCCAGATCGTCGGCAGCACTTATCTGACGGTTCTGCACACGGGCTTTCTGCGCAAGGCCGGGGAGTCGGAGGAGCGCATCACGTCAGTGGCCTCCTGGCAGGACTCGCCGTACTTCACCGGTGCCGAGCGGGCCGCGCTGGCACTCGTGGAAGCCGTGCTTCAGCCGTCCGCGCACGGCGAGAGGGTCTCCGACGAGCTGTATGCCCAGGCAGCAGAACACTATGAGGCCAAGGCGCTCGCCACCCTGATGTTCGCGATCGGCCAGGTCAATTTCTTCATCGCCGTCGCACTCATCGCCAAGCCGGTCCCCGGCCGGTCGTTCACCGACCCGTGGAATTGAGTCCGCCCGGGTAATGGCTGGCACGTTGGGATCCCGTCCGGGATCCCAACGTGCCAACCGATGAGGGTCTGGGGCGAGGGTGATGGCGACGAAGTAGCGGTGTCCGGCGGACCAGGGCCCGGTCAGATGGCGGGCAGCGGTCCGTTCCCGTGCGGGTGCAGGCGGTCGGTGAGGAAGGCGAGGATCTCGTCGCGGGCCCGGACCGTGGGGTGGCCGGCCTCGTCGACGAGATGGGCGGTGACGACGCTGTGCGGGGTGCCGACCAGGTCGGCGAAGAAGGGCGGCGGGGCCGGGTGGGCGGCGCTGTCCGGGAGGACGCGCCCGTCGAAGACGTCGCCGAGCAGCGCGCGGTAGGCGGCGAAGCGCTGTCCCGTGCACCAGCGGTCGCCCTCGAAGCGGTAGGCGAGGACGCTGAGTCCGTCGCGGTGGAGCCGGTCGCGCACCGCGCGTGCGTCGGCCGGGTCGAGTTCGAGTCCGCCTGGGTCGTCGAGCGGCAGCGACGGGTGGTTGACCACCGGGGCGATCACCGCCGGCTCCAGGGCCATGGTGAGGGCGAAGTTGCCGGTGAAGCACAGGCCGATCGCGCCCACCCCCGGCCCACCGCACGCGGTGTGGGCCTGGCGCGCCAGGCCGCGCAGCCAGAGCGTCACCGGGCTGGTGCCGCCCCCGGCGAAGGCGCGGAACTCCGCGCTGACACAGGCGCGGCGGACGACCTCCCGGCCGCCCTCGACCGTGGGGAAGGCGCCGTCCGTCCCGAACAGCGAGGGCACATGGACGGTGAAGCCGGCGTCCCGCACCCAGCGCGCGAGGCGCAGGACGTCGGGACTGATGCCCGGCATCTCGGGCAGCACCACGACCGCGGGCCCGGCCCCGGCCACGTACACCGTCTTCTCCACCCCCTCCACGGCCATGCTCCGGCGGGTGAAGTCGGTGATCGGATCGTCGTTGTCGCTCATGGAGCCAGCCTCGTCCTGGGGCGGGCCGCCGGGTGAGAGGCCAGATCGCCAAGGCCAGGGGTAATCTCGCCACACGCGAGGGAGGCCAGCGGTACGCGGTCGGCGATCCGGGCACGGGGACACGGGGGCGGGGCCGGGGACACCAGGAGGTACGGGAGCGATGACGGAGGCGGCACGGCAGGCGGCGGACGGTGCGGGTCCGGGCACCGGGCCGGGCGCGCTGCGGGTCGGGGTCCTGGCGTACCCGGACTGCTTCGCGTCCGAAGTGTTCGGCGTCCCCGACCTGTTGACGATGGCCGGGCATGTCGCCGGACCGGACGCGCCCCGCTACCGGGTGTCGATCGTCTCGCCCCGCCGCCGGGTCGTCGCCTCGGGCGGCGCGAGCCTGGAGGTGCGTCCCCTGCGCGAGGTCGACGTCCTCGTGGTGCCGGGCTTCGAACTGCGCCCGGGCACGGACCTCGACGCACGGCTCGCCCGGCTCGCCCCCGAGATCGCGGCGATCCGCGCGCAGGCCGCCGCCGGCACCGCCGTCGTCTCCCTCTGCGTCGGTGCGTTCCTGCTCGCCGAGGCCGGGCTCCTCGACCGGCGCCGGGCCACCACCTCCTGGCTGCACGCCGACGAACTCGCCAGGCGCTGCCCGGGCACCGACGTACGGCCCGAGCACCTGGTCGTCACCGACGCGGGGGTGACGACCACGGCCGCGTTCAGCGCCATGTACGACTTCGCACTGGACCTGATCCGCCGGCACAGCGGTCCCCAAGTGGCCCGCACCACCGCACGGTTGGCGCTCGTCGACGACGCCCGGACCTCCCAGACCCCGTACGTCGACCCGCGGCTCCTCCCGCAGCCCGGCCGGGAGTTCTCCCAGCGGGTCATGCGGCGGCTCGACCAGAACCTCGCCGAGCGGTACGACCTCGCCGCGCTCGCGGACGCCTTCCGGGTCAGCACCCGTACGCTGCTGCGCCGCTTCGCCGACGAGACCGGACGCAGCCCGCTGGCCCATCTGCAGGCCTCCCGGGTCCGCCGCGCCCGCCATCTGCTGGAGACCACCGACCGCACCGTCGCCGCCGTCGCCGCGGCCGTCGGCTACCAGGACCCCGGCACGTTCGCCGCCCTCTTCGCCCGCCACACCGGCCACCGCCCGAGCGCCTACCGGGCCGCCTTCCGCCGCAGGGCCCGGACGTCCGCCCCGGACGGCGGCGCCCCCCGGGGAGATCTCTGACGCCGCGTGGGCGGTGATCGCGCCGTGGCCGCCGCCCGTGGGCGGTGATCGCGCCGTTGCTGCCGCCCGTGAGCCGGGCGCGCGGCCGGTGGTGGGGCCCCGCCAGGTCTCAGCTCCGAGACGCCACAGCCAAGTTCAAGAAATGCCACCCCGGCTACGCAACGTTGTCAGTGACTTACTCCCTGTGGCGTACCTGGGTGTCGATCGGGGCAGGTAGGGCCCCGGAGCGGTGGGTTCGGCCCGCGGCAGGGAGAGAGCAGCATGCCTATGGGTACTGACGTCCGGCACACGGTGGTAATCGGGGCAGGCCTGGCGGGTCTTGCAGCCGCCCGCGTCCTGGCCGACAGCTTCGAGGCTGTCACCGTCATCGAACGTGACGCGCTCCCGAGTACGTCTGTGCCCAGGGCGGGGGTTCCGCAGGGGCGGCATGTCCACGGCCTCCTGGCCATGGGCGCCGAGGTGTTCGAGGGGTATTTCCCTGGACTGCGCGCCGAGTTGGAACAGGCCGGTGCGCCGGTGTGGGACTGGGGCGAAGGGCTGTGTGCCGTACTGCCCCATGGCACCCCACCGCCCACACCGATGGGCATGCCGATCCAGACCTTCTCCCACCCCCTCCTGGAACATGTTCTGCGCCAACGCGTGACGGCGTTGGAGCCCGTCACCTTACGGGACGGGCTGACCGTCACCGGCCTGCGCACGGCCGGCCCGGGCAAGGTCAGCGGGGTGCTCGTCAGGGACAGCGAGGGCGAGGACGCGATCGTCGCGGACCTCGTGGTGGACGCCTCGGGCCGTTCCTCCCACCTGCCGCAATGGCTGGCTGCCTTCGGTCTGCCCACTCCCCGTACGCTGACCGTCGATGCACAGGTCGGCTACGCCTCACGCACCTACGCCTGCCCGGACGGACAGTCCCGGCCCCCTTGGATGGGCGTGCTGCAACCGCTGCGGGCCCCCGACTTTCACAAGGGTTGCTACGCGATCCCCGGCTGGACGGGGGTGGCCAGCCGGGGACTGACATGGCGTGTGCCCCTCCAGCGAGCGAGGAAACGCGCGGGCTGCCGTCCCGGGGTGACTGCGTGGGGCGACGCAGGTGACCGCGTAGGGCAACGCAGGTGGCCGCTCTACGCGACCTGCATGTTCACGAGCGGTTCGAGCTGAGCGGCCCATTCCGGGTACCTCGCGGTCTTCTGCTCGTGCAGCGCCATGAGCTTGCCGCCGAGCTCCGGGTCCATGTCGTCGGAGAGGTCGGGGCCGCCAACTCGGGGCGACATCCGGTCGAAGAGACCCGGCAGCGCGGCTGAACCCTCCGCGGGTAACGAAGGCGGCAGGGACCGGCTCAACCCGTGCAGCGCGTCCACCTGCACCATCGAGCACATACGCCACCACGTAGGCGTCGCGGTCTCCCGCGCCCGCAGGCAGCTCCGGGCGCCTCGGCGCCGTCCGGTGCGATGACGCAAGCGCCGCGCCCCATAAGTCCCTTGAGGCTGTTTCGTCGCCCTGTGACGCGGGAATGTATGCCGTGATTCGAACCGACGGGCTGCCCATCCCACCTCGGGGTGAGCAGCCTGCGCCGTTCCGCCCAGCCCGCGTTCCCCTCTTGCCGTGCCCCGAAGCGGGATCTGCGGTTCTGCACGAGTGCCACCCGGCAGCTCGGCAGACCGAGGGTGGCCCCTTCCGAAGGGGTCCGCAATGAGTACGGACGTATCGACACTCACACACGAGCTGCTCCAGCTCGCTTCCCCCGCCCGCCCTGGCGCACCCATCGGCCAGGCCGCGGCGGCAGCCCCCGTGGATCCGACGATCCCCGTCGGCACCAACCCTGTCGGGCTGGCATTCATCCCCAGCGGCGACCTCTACGTCACCAACAGCGGCTCGAACAACGTGACGCTGATCGACACCACCACCGACACCGTTGCCATCCCGAGCATCCCCGAAGGAGGCACCGTCCCGGTCTGGCTGGCGGTCGCCCCCAACGGCAACGCCTACATCCCCAACAACGTCTCGAACACCGTGTCGGTGCTCAACACCGCCACCAACTCCCCCGTAGGCGCGCCGATCCCGCTCAGCGGCGGCCCGGCCGTGGCGGCGGTCGTCCCCAGCGGCAACGTCTACGTCACCCAAGCCACGGCGAACACCGTGTCGTTGATCGACACCAACACCAACGCCGTCACGGGCGCCCCCATCCCCACCGGCAGCTTCCCCGTCGGCATCGCCGTCGCCCCCAACGGCAACGCCTACGTCGCCAACCGGATCTCGAACAACGTCACGGTGATCAATACCGCCACCAACACCGTCGTGGGCGCCCCGATCCCCGTGGGCGCCAGCCCGAACTTCATCGCCATCGCCCCCAACGGCAACGCCTACGTCGCCAACATCGGGTCCAACAACGTGACGGTGATCGACACCAACACCAACACCGTCATCGTGCCCAGCATCCCCGTCGGCCTCAACCCGTGGGGAATCTCGATCGGCGCCGACGGTCGCGCCTTCACGGCCAACCGCGGGGCGAACACCGTGACGGTGATCGACACCAACACCAACGCCGTCGTGGGCGCCCCCATCCCCGTCGGTAGCCAGCCCATCACCACGGTGGTTGCCGTCAACGGCAAGGTCTACGTCGCCAACATCGCGTCGGCCGACGTCAGCGTCATCCAGTTCCCGCCCACGCTGAGCGGTATCAGCCCCGCCCAGGGACCCACCTCCGGCGGCACCGTGGTGACGATCACCGGCACCAACCTGACCGGCGCCACGGTCACCATCGGCGGTAACCCCGCCACCGACGTCAGTGTCGACCCCACCGGCACGCAGATCACGGCCACCACCCCGCCGGGAACTGCCGGCCCTGCGACGGTCACCGTCACCACCCCCGGCGGCAGCGCCAGCCTGGTAGGCGGCTTCACCTACCTCCAGAACGAGACCTCGCTGACCGCCACGCCGGCGCTGGCGAAGTTGTTCCCGCCGCACGTGTACTACCCGGTCCTGTCGGCCACGCTGACGGATCTGTTCACCGGCCTGCCGGTCGCCGGTCAGCCCATCACCTTCAGCACCGGCACCCACGTCCTGGGCACCGCCTACACCGACGCCCAGGGAACGGCCCGACTGGACGAGACGATCACCTTCCCGCTCATCCTCGCCCACGGCGGATACGACGCCACCTTCGCCGGGTCGCCCGACCTGCTGCCGGCCAGCGCCCACGGGGAGATCCTCACCCCTTAGGCGTGTCCCCCTAGACGTGTCCCCTATGCGTGTCCCCCAGGCATGTCTCCCTAGGGGTGTCGCGAAAGCACTGCTTGGCCCATGACGATGCCCCCGGTTCCGCTTCGGAACCGGGGGCATCGCACGGCACATCGGTGACCGGGCCCAACCCTGAGCACAGAGGGATCGCCCCCTCCGCTGCCCTGTCCGAACGCCCAGGCAGGGCAGCGACGAGGGCGGTCAGCCGATGGGGTTGACGAAGGTGGCCGGGTGGGTGGCGCCGGTCTGGTCGACGAGCGGGCCCCAGGGCCACTTCAGGGTCAGCGAGGTGGTCTCGTTCGGCGGGGTGACGGCCGCGAAGGCGGGCATCCAGGAGTGCTCCTCGTTCTTGCCGGCCATGCCGAGGTTGATCGTGAAGTCGGTGCTGTCTCCGGGCTTGAGGTTGATCGAGCCGTGCTTGGCCGAGGAACGGGCCAACGACCAAATCTGCCCGCCGTTCTCGGACTTGAGGTCCACGCCCGCGAAGCCGCCGATCACACAGGTGCGGCTCCCCTTGTTGGTCAGCACGATGCTGGTGGTCGTCGCGCCGCCCGCGTTCGGGTCCGGGGTCGCGTCCTCGCCCGTTGCGAAGACCGCCTTGAGGCCGGAGGTGTGGCAGCGCTGAACGCCCGAGCCCGCTGCCCCGCCGCCGCCGGAGGCGTGCGCGCTGCCCGGCTGCTTGCCCGACTGCTTGCCCGCCGCGGCGCCCGCCTTGCCGTCGACCTTGGCGCCGGGGCCCTCCTGGGCCTCGGAACCCTGCGCTCCGGCGGCGGAGCCCGCGCCGCTGGACTCGGCGGCGGCCGTGCCCGTTCCCGAGTGGCTCGCGGCCTTCGTGCCGTCGGCGTCCGAGCCGGAGCAGGCGGTCAGGGTGAGGCCGGCGGCCGCGGTCAGGGCCGCGGCGGCAATGCGCAGGGTGCGGCGACGAGCGGTGCGGACAGTGGTGGTGGAGCTCATTTCGGATCCCCCGGGCAGTCGGTGTCGTTGTCTCCTCGGTACGTCACCCACTCTGATCGGGGCCACTATCGCGAGGCTGCCGCTCCGCTAACGCCCGACTAACACGGGTGTGAGGAGTTGCCGGGGCAGATCGTCGAGCTGCCGTCGCTGCTGGCCGCTCCTCGTCGTCCCGGGCCGGGCGGCGGCGAGGGCCCCGAGACGAGCTGAATGCTTCGGGCCGATGGCGCGGGGCCGCTCCGAAGCCGTGGGGACAGGCAGCCTGCCGGTCGGTGTCAGCGGGGCGTTACGGCCCCTCACGTGGGCCTCCTGGACACCAAGGCGGATTTCGCAATCCACACCGGAACCAGAAGGCCCTCAGCCCTCACCTCGGTCAAGGACCAGTCAGGGCATGTCGCCTGGCATGTCGCCTGGCATGTCGCCTGTCACCCACGTCCCGGGACGGCACACACCTAGTGCGCCGCGAGCCGCTCCACCAGCCCGATCCCCCGCGCCAGCAACTCCCGCTCCTCCCCCGTCAATTCCGCCTCAATCGCCCGTGCGAGCCAATCCGCCCTGCGCCCCCGCTCCTCCTCCAGCAGCGCCTGCCCCGCAGAGGAGAGCTCGACCAGGCTCTTGCGGCCGTCGGTCGGATGCGCCCGGCGCGTGATCAGCCCCTGCTCCATGAGCAGTCCAACGGCTCGGGCCATGGACTGCGGGCGCACCCGCTGATCGGCCGCCAGTTCGCTGGTCGTCATCGCGCCGCTGCGGTCCAGCGCACCGAGGACGGCCACCTGACCGTGCGGCATCTGGTCCTCGAGCTTCACGCGCCGCGTGAGCTTTCCCATCGCGGTGCGCAGTTCGGCCGCGACGGCGGCGGATTCCGGAAGGGGCATACCGAATTTTAACGCAGCACAGCTGCACAGCAGAACTGCGCAGGATGACTGAACAGCAGTACTGAACAGCAAAACTAAACAGCTCAACTGAACAGCATTGCTGTAGAGTCTCCTGCGCCGGGTCCAGCGCCACCGTCGCCGCAGCCGGATCCCGGCACGCATGCGACAACGGGAAGGACTCCCATGACCGTCATCACCTCCGTCACCGGCCGGCGCGTCCTCGACAGCAGGGGCAACCCCACCGTCGAAGTGGACGTGGAGCTGGCGGACGGATCCATCGGCCGGGCCGCAGTCCCCTCCGGCGCTTCGACCGGCGCCCGCGAGGCCGTCGAACTCCGCGACGGCGACCCGACCCGCTGGCACGGCAAGGGCGTCGACCAAGCGGTACGCCACGTCAACACGGAGCTCGCAGCCGCCGTCACCGGTCGCGAGGCCGAGGACCAGGCCGGCCTCGACGCCGCCCTCGTCGCCACGGACGGCACCCCGACCAAGTCCAGGCTCGGCGCCAACGCGATCCTCGGGGTCTCCCTGGCCACCGCCAAGGCCGCGGCCGCCGCCCACCGCCTGCCGCTCTACCGCTACCTCGGCGGCTCCGACGCCCGGCTGCTGCCCGTACCGATGATGAACATCGTCAACGGGGGCGCGCACGCCGACAATCCCCTGGACTTCCAGGAGTTCATGATCGCCCCGATCGGCGCGGAGACCTTCGCCGAGGCCGTGCGGATGGGGTCCGAGATCTTCCACACCCTGCGCCGTGACCTCCTCGCCGCCGGGCACTCCACGGGCGTGGGCGACGAGGGCGGCTTTGCACCCGCCCTGCGCACCGCCGAGGAGGCCCTCGACTTCGTGGTGACCGCCGTCGAGCGCACGGGCTACCGGCCGGGCACGGACATCGGACTGGTCATGGACCCGGCGTCGTCCGAGTTCTTCCGCGAAGGCGTCTACGACTACACCGGGGAAGGAGTGCGGCGCACCCCCGCCGAACACGCCGACTACCTGGTCAAGTTGATCGACGCCTATCCCATCGTGTCGATCGAGGACCCGATGGCCGAGGACGACCTGACGGGGTGGCAGGACCTGACCGCACGGGTCGGTGCCCGCTGCCAGCTCACCGGTGACGACGTGTTCTGCACCAACGAGACCCTCCTGCGCGAGGGCATCGGCTCCGGCGTCGCCAACTCGGTCCTGGTGAAGGTCAATCAGATCGGCACCCTGTCGGAGTCGCTGGCCACCGTCAACGCCGCCCACCGGGCGGGCTACACCGTCGTCATGTCGCACCGCTCGGGAGAGACGGAGGACAGCACGATCGCAGACCTGGCGGTGGCCACGGGCTGCGGCCAGATCAAGACCGGATCACTGTCCCGCTCTGACCGCACCGCCAAGTACAACCAACTTATCCGCATCGAGGAGCAGTTGGGCGACAGCGCCCAGTACGCAGGCGCGGAAGCGCTGCGCCGCTAGGTGCGCTGTCCGGCGGATCATGCCCGGGCCGCCGGGCCCCGCAGCGTGGTGGCTGCTGGCCGGCATCCGTCCGACGCGGCCCTGGCCGCGAGCTCGGCGGACGTCGGCCCTGCCGCCTTACGCTGCTCTCGACGCCAGGCTGCCAACAGGTTCAGGGGCCAGTTGCCGGTTTCGGGAAGAGCCTTCTCAGGGTGACCCATGGCATGCGTCAAGCCGTGGGCAGGGCCAGCAGGCTGCGGCGCGCCCACCGTAGCCCGGCCACCGTGGCAGCACCGGTGAGCCCGCCTCCGCCGAGCAACTGCAGGATCACACCTGCCTCCATCCGGTGGCGGCCAGCCAGGCGCTGGTAAGCGCGACGACTTCGTGACGGAGCCGTGAGCCATCGCCGCATTGCAGGTGAGCCTTTGCCGCATTGCCGGTGAGCCATTGCCGCGTTGTAGGTGAGCCTTCTCCGCATCTCAGAGGCACACCGCGCTGTTCTGCCGGCGGTGAACACCGGCCCGACCGGGCTCGACGATCACTACCGTCCGTCTCATGACGACGATTACCACACGCACGGTCGAGTACCCGGCCGACGGCTTGACGATGATCGGACACCTCGCGCTCCCGGCCGGTGTCGACCGCCGGCCCGCGGTCCTGGTCGGGCCCGAGGGGCCGGGGCTGAACGACTTCCAACGCCGTCGGGCCGACGCCTTGGCTGAGCTGGGGTACGTGGCGCTGGCCTTCGACATCAACGGCGGGCGCTGGTTCACCGACCCGGAGGAGATGCTGGCGCACACGACCCCGCTGCTCGCCGACCCCGACCGGATGCGGGGTATCGGCCACGCGGCGCTCGACGTGTTGCGCGCCGAACGGCGGACCGACCCCGACCGGATCGCCGCCATCGGCTACGGCACGGGGGGCGCAATCGGGCTGGAACTCGGACGCGACGGCGTCGACCTGCGGGCGATCGCGACAGTCAACGCACTGACCACGGGCCGACCGGGCGAGGCGGCGCACATTCGCTGCCCGGTGTGGGCCGGGGTCGGGTCGGAAGACCCGATCATGCCGCCCGCGCAACGGGACGCGTTCACCGCCGAGATGCAGGCCGCAGGCGTCGACTGGCGCCTCGTGGTCTACGGCGGCGCCTTGCACGCCTTCCACCACCCGCCGGTCGACCACACCGTGCGCCCCGGCGTCGGCTACCACGCACGGCACGCGCAGCGAGCCTGGCACGACGTCGTCGACCTGCTCGCCGAGTGCCTGCCCGTAACGGAGTGATCCGGTCGGCAACCGCGATTCCGGGCCGCGCCCCAGGCCGGTCGACGGCCACCGGCTCCGCTGTGGGACATCACGGCAGCATGCCGTCGCGGCCAGCACGCCGGCGCCCCACTCACCAAGCTCAGTCACCAGCTCACCACTGCTTACCGGTCACCACGGCAGGTTTCTGGCGTATTCCGACCCCGCCCCTACCAGTCCCCATGGCGTTGCGCAGTCCTATCGTTGGCTGATGCGCGCACACCATACTGACCGCCCAATGGACAGCCCAATCGACAACCCCGTTGACCGCCCAGCCGATCTCGACGTGGTACGTGAGTCCTATGACCGCGTGGCCGACAACTACGCCCACATGGTGGTGACGACGGGAGTCGGCGACATCCGCTGCCATCCATGGCTCAAGGCATCGATCGATGCCTTCGCTGACACCGTGAGCGATCTCGGGCCTGTCCTCGACGTCGGCTGCGGACCCGGAACGGTGACCGCCTACCTTGCAGAACGCGGACTCGACGTGTCCGGGGTTGATCTCTCTCCCCGCATGATCGAGAACGCGCGACGTCTTCATCCGCAATGCCGCTTCAGCGTCGCCTCTGCCACCGACCTCGACCTTGGTGAAGCGTCCCTCGGCGGCGTGCTCGGGTGGTGGTCACTGTTCAACCTCCCACGCGACGTCCTTCCTCAGGTTCTCGCCATGTTCGCGCGTGCGTTGAAGCCAGGCGGACACTTCATCACCGCCACACACGTCGGCGACGAGGACTTCGTACGCACCGAGGCCTACGGAGGTGTGCCCGTTCGTTGGACGACACACAAATGGCGGCCGGAACAACTCGTGGCCCTGATCGAGCAGGCCGGACTGCGCCCGGTCGCCGAACTTCGCCTCCCTGCGGATGAGCACACCGGTCCGGGTGTGGTCGTCATGGCCAAGCAACCCGGCTGAGGACCAGGCGTCGGAAGCGGCACAGTTGGTCACGTGCCAGGCAAGGCTCCTCCGGACGACCTGAGGAGACCACTGGCGATCACCTCACCACCCGGCTGACTGGACCCACCTCGGAGCACTGGTGACAGTCGCATACCTGAGCCCCCAGTGGACCGGACCCGGGCCCGGTGTCAGGTCCGGGTCTGGTGTCGGGTCCGGGTCCGGTATCGGGTGGTTGTCGGCGGATGTCGGCGGTGGTCGGTGGTCTGTCGGTGATCTGTCATCGGCTGCCGGGACATTGGAACTGGTTGGCGTCCGCCTCAGCGGCACCGGCCACCAGCATCGCATCGTCCCGACTCACTGGAACGACGCTCCCGGCATGGCCTGCCTGCCGGGTGTCCGCCCAACGGTCCACGGCCAGCAAGGAAGTCCCATGACCACTGACATCACCATCATCGGCGCCGGGCTCGGCGGCCTCACGCTCGCCCGCGTCCTGCACGTCCGCGGAATACCGGCCACGGTCTACGAGGCGGAGCCCTCCCCCACTGCGCGTGCGCAGGGTGGGATGCTCGACATCCACGACTACAACGGTCAACTCGCCCTCGAAGCAGCAGACTTGATGGACGAGTTTCGAGGCATCATCCTGGAGGGCCGCCAGGCAATGCGGGTCCTCGACCCGGACGGGACCGTGCTGTTCGACAAGGCCGACGACGGCGCGGGGGGACGCCCCGAGGTGCAACGCGGTGAGCTGCGACAGATCCTGCTCGACTCACTCCCGGCCGACACCGTGCGGTGGGGACACAAGGTCAGCAGCACCCGCAGCCTCGGCGGAGGTCGCCATGAGGTGACCTTCGCCGACGGCAGCACCCTCGTCACCAGCCTGCTGGTCGGCGCGGACGGCGCGTGGTCACGGGTCCGGCCACTGCTCTCCACCGCCACACCCGAGTACATCGGCAAGTCGGTCGTCGAGACCTACCTGTTCAACGCCGACACCCGGCACCCCGCTGCCGCAAAAGCAGTCGGCGGCGGGTCGATGATCGCGCCCAGTCCGGGCAGGGAGATCTTCGCTCACCGGGAAAAGGACGACACTCTGCATGCCTACGTGGGGCTCACCGAGCCGCAGGACTGGTTCGCCGCAATCGATTTCACCGATGCCGCCGTGGCCGCCGCGCGGATCGCGCAGGAGTTCAACGGCTGGGCGCCGGAGCTCACCGCCCTGATCACCGACGGCGACACCGCGCCGGTTTTGCGCCCCCTCTACGCTCTGCCGACCGGGCACCGGTGGGACCGGGTGCCGGGAGTGACCCTGCTCGGCGACGCCGCCCACCTCTCGGCCCCGAACGGCGAGGGCGCCAACCTGGCCATGCTCGACGGCGCCGAACTCGGCAAGGCCCTCGCCGCGCACCCCGACGACACCGAGGCCGCGCTCACCGCATACGAACAGGCCATGTTCCCCCGCAGCGCCGAGGCTGCCCTCTTTGAAGGTGCCGAGGCCCACGGTTCCGACTCCGACAACAACACAACCCCCACAGGCCACACGGTCCACGACCTGATCGCCGCGTTCACCCGGCATGAGCAGTCCCACTAGAGCATTCGCCCAAGGTGTTCGCCGCCGTGCGGGCCTCGGCGCATCGAAGAACCGGCCAAGACGAGGCGCGGTCTCTGTTCGCTTCGGGCCTTGAGCACGCTGCCCGTCTAGGGCCGCCTTGCCGGGTTGGCCGTGGCCTTGGCCGTTCCGGTGTTCACGTCGATCACTTCTCGGCGCTCGGTCCACCGTCCGCCCCGCCTCGGTGTCCGGTCCGACAACAGCGGCCCCACTCACGCCCATTGGGCATCAACCGACCACACACTGGCACCTCTAGGGCGAAGCACTCAGGCAGGTAGGCGAAGCCTCGCCGGCTGCGGGCGCGGTCCTCGGTGAGTTCCTAGTGGGGGCCAGCCGCAGTCGGGTGTGACACTTTCGACCGGCGCGCCGCAGTGGGTGGTGCCGATGGCTATCGACTGTGAGGTGCCTTGATGTGTGCGGGGCCCCCGCTTCCCGTTGCTGCGCGTGGCGCGGGTGGCCCCAGCTGGCTGCGCGCGCCATCGGCTCGTCGATGACGAAGTGGCGGTCCGCGGACATCGATGTGAAATAGCGGTGAAGGGAGTTTCGGGATCGTTCAACGGGAAATGCGCGGACCGTGACTTACCCCAATGACGGCATACCGCAAAATCATCCATACGGCTCCAGAGCAAACTCTCCGTACCCCGGCGGATCAAACCCGCCGGACGGCGGCGATACGACTCCGCTGCCGATTTCCGGGGCGCAGGCGCAGGCCCCGCACCTCAGCAATTCACCCTCACCGTACGATCCCGTCGGGGCAGCGTCGTACGACCCCGCCCCGGCCGCCCCGTACCACTCCGTTCCGAACACCACCTCCAACGCCAGGAGGAGTTGGCAAGGAAACCGGCGAGGTGTCGGAGCGGATCGGCTCGCCTTGATCATTCACAGTCTCGCGGATGTCGCCGCGGGATTTCTCGGGCTGTGGATCCTCCTGTACCTGCTCGAAGCGAATCAGGTGAATGTTTTCGTCGGTTTCGTGCACGGTGTGGCCGACTGGCTCGCCGGCTGGTCGCAGGACATCTTCATCATGAAGACGGAAGGGCTGCGGGTGTTCTTCAACTACGCCCTCCCCGCGCTGATTTACCTCGCGGTCGGCCATGGCACAGCCGCCTGGCTGCGACGCCTCTGACTGCCGCGCTTCCGCCGAGCTCAGGGGACGTGGACGACCGTGTCCCCTGAGCGTCGAGGCGGACGCCCCGCCAAGCCGGTGCCTCTTCTCCCCACGTGGGCCATTCCCGGAAATCGTGATACGTGTTCCGGCTGCCGGGCGATGCCGCATACCCGTTCTGTAGTCGTGCAGTGAAGGTATTGAGCGGGCCCAGTGATGCGTTGAGATGAGGAGCGAGGACACCGGGTTCGACTTGCCCGAATTCTCGTAATCGGCCATGACTGCCTGTTCAGTCGCTCCCTTGCGCATTTGGCAGGACATTGCAGCCGACTCCCTCTGTCGCTGTGCATCAGGTCGGAAACAGTCTTCCCTGAGTCGCTCCTGAGTTATGTTCGAGGAGACGGGAGAATGCACACTGCTGAGCATGCATCAGAGGCCCCGTGGCAGGTATGCCGACTTCCAGGAACCGTATGAGCCCGCACATGCGGCGCGTCCCCCGAATTCCGCCCAATTCATACCCACCCAGCGGCCCGCGGTGCCGCCCCGTTCCGAAAACGGCGGCCCGTATGACGTCGAACCGGCCCCACGTAGGCGCGGCAAGGCCAAGCGGATTCTGATATCCGTCCTCGTCATCCTGCTCGTGGTGGCGGCCGGCACGTATTTCTGGGCGGACTCCAAGCTGCGCAAGGAGGTCGATCTCAGCAAGGTCATCGACCGACCGGCCGCGGGCGAGGGCACCAACTACCTGATCGTCGGCTCCGACAGCCGCAAGGGCATGTCGGCGGCCCAGCGCAAGAGCCTGCACACCGGCGGCAGTGCGGAGGCGGGGCAGCGGACCGACTCGATGATGATCCTGCACATCGGTTCCCACGGCCCGACGCTGATCTCCCTGCCGCGCGACTCGAACGTCACGATCCCGGAGTTCCGCGGTTCCGAGTCCGGCAGGATCAGGCCCGCCATGGGCCCGAACAAGCTCAATGCCTCCTACGCCTTCGACGGTCCGCAACTGCTGGTCCGCACGGTCGAGTACAACACCGGGCTGCACATCGACCACTACGCCGAGATCGGCTTCACCGGTTTTGCCGACCTCGTCGACGCCATGGGCGGAGTCGAGATGGACCTCGACAAGGGCTTCACAGACAAGTGGTCCGGCGCCGATTTCAAGGCAGGCCAGCAGACCCTCAACGGCACCCAGGCACTCGCGTACGTCCGTACCCGGCACGCCTTCGCCGGCAGCGACCTGGACCGTACCAAGAACCAGCAGAAGTTCCTCTCGACGCTCGCGAGCCAGGTGGCCACGCCCGGCACCCTCCTCAACCCGTTCACCCTCTATCCGGTCATGAGCGCGGGCCTCGACACCCTCGTCGTCGACAAGGACATGAACCCCTACCTGCTCGCCGAGATGTTCTTCGCCATGAAGGACGTCAACAGCGGCGAGGGCAAGTCCATGAACATGCCGGTCTCCGGCAGCGTCGGCGGCAACCTCCAGTGGGACAGGCCGAAGGTCAAGCAGCTCGTGGACGAGCTGAAGAACGACGCCCCGGTCACCGTGACCAGCGACCGCTGACCGACACCATCCGGCCGCGAGCGGTCCGTGCGAGGTATTCGTACGGACCGCTCTTCGTGCGTCGGAGCAGCACGGGGGCTCGGAGTACGCGCCAGAGCAGCATCGGCCAGAGCAGCCGATTCGGTCCCACATCCTGCTCGCACGCGGAAGAGCGGCCTGGCGTGGGGTGAAGTCTGACGCGGGCGGGGCCGCCGGGGGAAGGCAGCGCCGCCCGCGCCATGAGGGCGGATCCGCTGGCACGGGGGGAACCGTCGGATCCGCGTGTGCCGATGACCAGTCGGCTACTCCTTCTGCGTCACCGGTTGATCAGTTGTCACACCCACACGGCAGGCAGGGCTGAATGAGTACATATAGCCGCGCATGTCGGACGTATGGCCTGGTCGAGTAACGCGGGAGCATCCTGCGGCGCAGAACTGCATACGGGCGCGTGATCGCGCGCGTATGCGATCCCGGCCAGGGTGACTCCTGTGGGGGGTGGCCACCCTGGCCGTGATCGCGCGATACCGGGTCCTCCGCCCCTCACAAAAGCGCCGGGCACCGTCTTTCGCCACTTCCGAGAGTGCAGGGCACCGTCTCCCACGGCATCGAGCCGCAGCGCCGTGAGCGTGCCGAACTTGTCTGTCTGCCCCAGTGGAACCGGAAGGTGGTCGGGATCGGGGTGACAGTGGTGCGCGACCGACCGGAAGGCGGGGTGGTTCTCGTCGGGCAGCCGGTGCACGCACGGCCGGCTGTTGCTGAACTTCCGTACCGCCAACGCGGCTGGGCGGAGAGGGTCAAGACCCCCTGCGGCGTCACTCGCGGGTACGGCTGCCGCGTGGGCGGCGGTGGGTGAGCACGATGACCGGGCCCGTCGCGAGGAGCACGGCAAGGACCACGTAGCCGTGGGCGAGGGTGGCCAAAGTGGCGGCGCCGGCGACGAGCAGCGGGCCGCCCGCATCACCGAGTTCGCGCCCCAGTTCGGCGGCGCCCATGGTCTGGCCGAGCCTCGCCTGAGGGGTGGAGGCCGCCAGGGCGGCGAAGCCGAGCGGTGTGATCAGCCCCGTGCCGATACCGATCAATACGGCAGCGAGCAGGACACCGGTCAGTCCGGGCAGCACGGCGCAGGCCAAACCGGCGGCCGTGGTCAGCAGGCCGACGCTGATGCCGGCGGGCGCGGTGAGGAGCCCGGCGTCCAGGGCCCGCCCCGCGCGTGGCTGGACGATCGCGGCGCAGGCGGCGAGGACCGATACGGCGGCACCGGTCGCAACAGCGCCCAGACCCGCGGCCCGCCCGGAGACCGGCAGGAAGCCCACGCCGACCGACAGCGCGGCACTCGCACCGGCGAGAGCTGCGGTGGGGCGCCAGAAGGCCGGGTCGGCCAGCCGCCGGGCCACATCCACCACCGTCTGCCGGGCCCGCGGCAACGGTCGTACGTGCGGCACGGCGAGCACAGACCAGACCGCGACAGCCGCACCCAGCACTGCCAGCACGGCGAAGAGCAGGCGCAGCCCGCCGACCCACATCAGGACGCCGCCGAGCAGCGGGCCCAAGGTGTAGCCGATGCTCTTGTAAAAGCCGTAGCTGCCGAACGCCCGACCGTGCCTGGCCGCCGGATTCAAGCGGGCGACCAGCGCGGAGGCCGAAGGTGAGAAGGCGGAGGCGGCCGCGCCCTGGCCGAGGCGGGCTGCCCACAGCCAGCCTGGACTGTCCGCGAGCACGTAGAGGGCCGACGCCGCGGCGAAGGCGGCCAGTCCGCCGAGCAGCACGGGGCGGGCGCCGATCCGGTCCGCCAGGGTGCCGAACAGCGGCTTGAGCAGTACCTCCGCCCCGTCGTAGAGGGCCAGCAGCCCGCCCAGGACCATGACCGAGGTCACCGCGTCCGGCGAGAGACCGCCGAGGTTGGCTGCGATGCCGTGGGCACCGAACGCGGTGGTGAATCCGGCTGCGTACAGCGGCCACATCTGCCGCCGCGGTGCGCACTCTGTGGTCGGCGCCGTCACCGGTCCTCCTCCGGGGCCTCACGAGTGCCGGTCAGGGGGCCCTGCCTTCGCTGCCCACACTATTGATGCTCGTCCGAACCGTGGTAGATGCCGAACCGTCGTACATACCGAACCGTGGTACATACCGACCGACGTCTACCGGCCCCCGGGGCCAGCCCGTGCACCGACTGGGAGCTTTTGGGTGACGGTGAAGTCGTCGGCGCGTCCGAGGACGGGGACAGCGGTCGGGGGCGGAGGCCGGGTCGGGGGCAACTTGAATGGCCCCCGTCGGCAGGTGAGCGGTGCACCGGGTTGGTGGGTTCGCGAGGCGGATCCCACCGTTCAGACACCGTCCTGTGGGTGGTCGCACCGGAGCGCGTGTGGCCACGGCGTGAAGCTTCCGCTGCCGTGCTCGACCCACAGCCGTCTACCGTGGGCGATCACTCCGCGTGGCCGTAGCCCGGTCAGGCTCGCGGTCGTGTACGCGGCGCTCAGACTGCCCAGGTCGTGGACGATGCCGATCCGGAACAGGGACTGGGTCTCGGCGATGGCCTCATGGTCACCTGCCCGGATGACCACGCGCAGATCGGGCGCGACTGCCCGTGCGGCGACGGCGACCGCGATGTTGTCCAGGTCGTCCGAGGCGACGGCGGCGAGGGTCTGAGCGGTGTGGAGGCTGAGCTTGCGCAGCACGAACCTGTCGGTGGCGTCGGCGATGACGACGGGAACGCCGAGGGCCTTGGCCAGCCGGAGGTTGGGGGCGGCCGGGTCGCGTTCGACCGCGATCACGCCGATGCCGAGGGCCTGCAACCGGGTGCACAGCCGCAGTCCCACCTGCCCGAGCCCGACGACCACCACGTGGCCCGCACGCGGCAGCGCTCGGGGGCCCACCATGCCGATCGAGCGGGGGCCAAGGAGGCGGTCGACCATGCCGGCGGTGAAGACGGCCGTGAAGACGATGGTGATGAGCATCGCGAGTGCGGCGAACAGGAGGTAGGCGCTCGACCCGTGGGCGGACGCCGGGCCGACGGCGGAGACGGTGCGTACCGCCTCGAAGAAGGCTTCCACCGGTGGACGGTGGTTGAGCGTCACGGCCCAGCTCCAGTCCGCGAGCAGCACGGCGAGAAGTCCGGTGAGACCGGTCAGCATGATGCGGGAGCTGCCGTCGTGGGGCCGTAGCTGTCCTCTGAGCTTCCCCAGCCAGGCCCGGTACCTCAGGGAACGCGGTGGCCGGTACGTTTCGAGGCGCACGCCGTCGCTTTCCCAACGGGCGCCTATGTGGCCCGAGGGCGTGCGGTTGAGGGCCAGCAGGTCGGGTTGGAGACAGGCGGCCAACAGGGCTGGGGCGGCGACCTCGGCCGGCGAGGTGACCTGGCAGTTCGGAACCACGCGTACGAGTTGCTCGGCGACCGTCCGGTCGAAGACGGTCACCACCAGCAGGACGCCTGGGCAGATGTGCTCGACCGCGAGCGCGTAGCGCAGGGACTCGACGTCGTCGTCGAAAGGATCGCGACCCCCGCCACCTCGATTCCCGTCGCCTCCTGGTCCAGCGCCCGGCGCAGATCCTCGTCCGTGGGCTGTGCCAGATGGCGCACCGTATGCCCGGCCGACTGCAGGAAGCCGCAGACCCTGCGCGCCTCATCGCTGCCGATCACCACGAAGTGCCGCGCCCGTGCCTGGTTTTCCAGTCGTGGACCACCTGAGGAATGAGGCACTGCGTCGGGCTCCTCGGTGGAGACGCCGTCGAGGGCTCGCTCAGAGATCGAAGGCACAGTCATCGGATCGATAGGGGTCGCAGTCGAGGCAGCGGGGGGACTGGCAGCCTTGACAGCTGGTGAGCAACCGGCCGCAGTGACACCTGAGTTGGCTCCTGTCGGCGGACCTGCCGCGCACGGCCGGTCCGGAGTGGATGATGCCGGTGGGCGGCGGGACGGGCGGCCTGCCGTCAGCGTTCACGGGTCTACTCCCCTCGAATGGTGGCGCGGCACTCCAGACCGGACCGGCCAGGGCCGGTACGGCGAGGAATGCCGGCATCACCAGCGCTGGATCTCGCGTATGCCGAAGGTAGGAGCGGCTCGTCCTGCGCACCATGGACAGACGCCACGCTCTCGGTGCCTGCGATTCAGACACGTGCTCAAACGCCTCGGTGTCAGCCAGCGGCCCGGAGGCACCTATGTCACCGGGCGGCGGGGCATATACGGCAAGCGGGTGTGCCTTCCGCCCAGTGCCAATTCATAGCCGTGCGAGGCAGACACCCACACCCGCCCCCGGTCAACGACCCACGTCAGCCCATGCACACCAACGCGGTCTTCTTCCAAAACGCCCTGGACGGCACTGAGATCGTGCGCCGGCTCCAAGAGGGAAGGGCCACGACCCCCATCACGCCAAAAGGGTGCGCCAGCGGTCGGCCGACTCCGTCAGGTCCCGGGTGACCCGCTCCAGGAACGCACCTGCCCTGGCGAGCCGCTGCCCCACGGGCCCGTCGAGTCCGACCGTCTCCGCCCCCGCTAGCGCGGCCTGTGCCGCCTCGAGCGTCTGCTGCGCGCTGATGACGACCGAGTGGTACCAGGCTTCGTCGTCGACCACGTAGATGTCGCGACGCCGCTGCGGATCGCGCTCGCGTCGGACATACCCGTTCTGGACCAGGACGTTCACGGCCACGGAGACGGAGGCCGGGCTGACCTGCAGCCTGCGGGTCAGCTCGGCCGCGGTGCGCCTGCCGTCCTCGGACAGCATCAGGTCGACGTGCACGCGCGCCGTCATCCTCGGCATCCCGGACCTGACCGCCAGCTCGATGATCTCCTCTTCCACCGCGCCGGCCTGCGGTCCGGCCTCGCGTGGGGGTGCCGGTATGCCACGCCGGGCCCGCTGGGCCGTCGCCTGGTGGGCCTGCTGGGGCCGGTAGCCGCCGGGCCCGCCGTTGCGTCCCACCTCCCGGCTGATCGTCGAGGTCGACCGGTCCAGTCGCCTGGCGATCTCAGCGTACGAGAGCCCGTCGGCGAGGCCGGCCGCGATGCACTGGCGGTCCTGCTGGGTCAACCGTCCTCCTGGCATGCCGTCAGTATTGCCTTCAACGCCATCCATTGCAACGCCGCGTTGCATTCGATCTCAGCGTCATTGCATCAATTTTCCGGCCTGTACCTGCGGAAACGCCTTTTCGTCGATTGACGAGGTTCTGAACGCAACGTAGCTTTCGGGGTGCGTCAAACACGTCATATCGCGAGCTGAGGAATGGTCATGAGTGAATCCGTCCACACCGTCATGGCACAGCCGACGGCGCGTCAGCCAGGCTGCCCCTTCGACCCGCCGGCAGAGCTGCTCGAAGCCCATCGGCACGGCCCCATCAGCCGCTACACCCACCTCGGCGGAAAACCCGGCTGGCTGATCACCGGGTACGACATGGTCAGGTCGGTCCTTGCGGACTCGCGATTCAGCTCGCGCAAGGAGCTGTTGAACGTGGGCGACTTCGAGGTTCCGCCGGCGCCACCCGGCGAGTTCCTGCTCATGGACGAGCCGCAGCACGGGCGCTATCGGAAGCCGCTGGTGGGCAAGTTCACCGTACGGCGGATGCGACTGCTCACCGAGCGCATCGAGCAGATCACCGCCGAATGCCTGGACGCCATGGAGAAGGCCGGGCCGCCGGCAGACCTGGTGACCTCGTTCGCCAAGCCCATCCCCACCATCGTGATCTGCGAGCTGCTGGGGGTGCCGTACGAGGACCGGGGCTCCTTCCAGGAGCAGATCGACACGTTCATGGGTGGGGAGACGAGCGACGAGGAGCTGATAGCGGCCTACACCGCGACCCAGGAGTACCTCGCGGAGCTGGTGGCCGCCAAGCGCGCGAACCCCACCGACGACGTGCTCAGTGAACTCACCGACAGCGATCTGACCGATGAGGAGCTGAAAGGGATCAGCCTGATCCTGCTGGCGGCCGGGTTCGACACCACCGCGAACATGCTGTCCCTCGGCACCTTCGCGCTGCTGCAGAACCCGGCCCAACTGGCCGCGCTGCGCGCCGATCCCGCGCTCACCGACGGCGCCGTGGAGGAGCTGCTGCGGTATCTGAGCGTCGCCAAGACGTTCATGCGGACGGCGCTGGTGGACGTCGAGTTGGGCGGCCAGACCATCGAGGCCGGCACGACGGTCGTCCTGTCGTACCACACCGCCAACCGCGACCCCGAGCGCTTCGCCGACCCCCATGTGCTCGACCTGCGCCGGCCGTACGACGGGCACCTGGCCTTCAGTCACGGTATCCACCAGTGCCTGGGTCAGCAGTTGGCCCGCGTCGAGATGCGGGTCGCGTTCCGCGCGCTGGTCGACCGCTTCCCCACGCTGCGCCTGGCCGTACCGGCCGAAGACGTTCTCCTGCGCCCGGAGACCGCGGACATCTACGGGGTCAAGAGCCTCCCGGTCACCTGGGACCAGGTGACGTCATGAGGACGCCGCGCCTGCGCGTCGACCGTGAGCGCTGCATCAGTGCCGGAATGTGCGCTCTGACCGCCCCCGCGGTCTTCGACCAGGATGCCGACGACGGCCGCGTGCTCCTGCTGCACGCCGAGCCGCCCACCGCCCATCGCGCGGCCGCACAGATGGCCGCCGGTGTCTGCCCCTCCGGCGCGATCACCCTCCACGGGCCGGAGGCCAGCGGCTCCTAGCGCCGGGGCGACCGCGTAGGAGAGGACGACCGCTCAGGAGAGGACGACCGCTCAGGAGAACCGGTCCGGCGTCCCGGGGGCGGGAGCGCCGGACGGGGTCGTCGTGCCTCCTGTCAGCTCGTGTGGACCGTCAGTGCCGTCCGGACGGCAGACTCAAGCGCGCCTTCGATCCAGGCGGGCTTGATGGAGGTGTGGTCCCCCGCGAAATGCAGCGGCCCCTCGGATGTGGGGACGTCGGGGAACAGCTCTGCGTGCTGGCCGGGGAAGAGCACGGAGGCCTCACCATAGGCGTAGTGGTCGCGCATCCATGACTGGGTCTTGCACTTGTTGGTGAAGAAGACCTCACACCGGCGGCCGAAGACAGCCTGCACGCCGGCGAGCGCACGCAGATACCGCTCGTCGTCGGCGAAGGCGTCCCACTTGAGGGCGTCGTCGGACCAGCTGTAGGAGGCGAGCATGATGCCTCCGTCGCTGCCTTCCATGGGATGCGCATGCTCGAAGTACATGAAGCGGTTGGCGTTGTCGCTCACGTTCCCGCCGCCACGGATGTGAGCGGCACCCGGATCGCTGTTCGTGACGGGCCGGAAGACCGCGAAGCACTTCTTGAGTTCGGCGGGGATCGTCACCCCCAGGTCCTTCACGGACCTGTGCGCGCCGAGGTACGTGCCGTGG
This sequence comes from Streptomyces sp. NRRL S-337, assembly GCF_000720175.1. Taxonomy (GTDB): domain Bacteria; phylum Actinomycetota; class Actinomycetes; order Streptomycetales; family Streptomycetaceae; genus Streptomyces; species Streptomyces siderophoricus. The sequence continues at coordinate 336,371 of NZ_JOIX01000001.1, read as the reverse complement.
TTGACCGTGCCTGCCTTGTACTTGTCGTAGAGGTTGTCCTCGATGGAGTTCAGCGCCGCCTTCCACTGCGCCTCGGTGAACTCCCACCAGCGCTGCGAGAATTCCAGCAGCACCTTGGTCGCGGCGTCGTAGTGCAGTTCCGTGATGGCCCGGCGCTTGCCGTAGGTGAGCGGAGGGTCGAAGGTCACGTGGCGCAGTCCGGAGAAGGGCACGGTGATGATGGCCTCATCGCCCTCGAAGACCTCCGTGACACCGCCCTTGCCGGTCTGGCAGTCCTCGGAAACGGTGTGCACCCTGACCTTGCCGGCGTGCCGCTCGATACGTACGGCGCGCCTGTCGAGGCTCACCTTCCCCTTGACCGGCTTGTACAACGCGTCGGCGAGCAGCGCGGTGCCGCCCTTGATCTCCCAGAACTTGGTCTTGGGGTCGATCAGGGCGCTGGACAGGAAGCTGTGCGTGAAGGAGAGATGCAGCCGTGAGGTCAGGTTCTGGACGGTGCCGATGAGGTCGATGGTCCTGGTATCGAGCTTGGCGACTTCGGTGAGGTACCGGTACATGGACCAATGGCCGAACTTCTTGAGGACCTCGGCCCACCCGTTGACGAGGGCGGTTCCTTCCTTTCCTCGGATGAGCCGGTGTGCAGGTTCGAGGGCCTGCGCGAGGATGGCCGATGCGGTCTTCGTGCGGTTGGGGCCCGTGACACCGAAGGTGTCATTGATCTTTTCAGGGTGCTTCTCGTAGTCGGCCCGGCGCATGCGGACGCCATTGACGTGGATCCAGGCGCGGTTGGCCTGCTTCGTCGGGTCGTCGACATCCACATCCACCAGGTAGAACTCCTGGAGCGTGAGGCCGAACTTCTTGATCAGTGCCATGAGGAGGGGATGGCTGCCGGGCAGTCGCATGGCACCGGCTTCGGCGTACTGCTTGGGGTCGGCGAAGGGCTGTTCTCCGTTTTCGTGACCGCCTTTGCGGAACGTCTTGATGCGGCCGCCGACGCGGTTGCCGTTGGCCTCGATCACCACGACGTCGTGGCCTGCCCGGTGGAGCAGGTTGGCAGCGAGCAGGCCGGCCGGGCCGGCCCCGACGATCAGGACCCGCTTTGTCGCCTTCGCTCGGCTGGCGGGAAGGCCGTTGTCGATGGCCTTCAGGTAGGTCGGGACCAGGGACTTGTCATGCTCGTCATAGACGGCGATGGCGCGGGCGACGGTGGTGAACGCCTTGGGATCGACGCCGGGCGGCACTGCGGCCGGCGCCGCCGCGGGAGCGGTGGCGGGGCTCAGCGCGGTCGCGGGCGTGATGGAGGCGGCGGTGAGTCCGGCAGCGAGGGCCGAGGCCCCGGTTGCCGTCACCACGGCGCGCCGTGAGGGCTGCGCCTCGCTCGATGCCTTGGTGTCGTCCGTACCGGGAGTCACGCGCGGAGCGCTCATGTCGTGTGAATTCATAGCTCATCACACTTGACATACGAACGTCGCAGAGCCAGCTGCTTCACACGGACGGGAACGGTAAACCACTCTCCCGGCTACATGACGTGGACGGTCAACGACCTTGTGGGAGGCGGACGTTCGACCCACCCGCCTTGGTGGCCGGGCTGTCGGCGCTTCGAGGAACCGCATTCACTCGCCGCTTGGTCGCCTCCAACACGCCTTCCGCTCAGTCATCTCCCTGGACACGAGCATGAAGGTGCATGTCGTGCCAGCCGTCCAGTTGCCGATGCGCGCCGCGCCGAGTGCCCTCCAGAGCGAAGCCAGACTTGGTGGCCACCCGGCAGGAGGCATCGTTGGCGACCGAGTGCGCGAGTTCAAGGCGGTGAAAGCCGGCCTCGTCCAGCGCCCAGGCAGCCAACGCGACCAGGGACCGCGGGGCGACACCGGTGCCACGGGCGTGGGGCAGGACCCAGTACGCCACTTCGGCGAGGCCATGGAGAAGGTCCATCCACCGCAGAGACATCCGGCCGGCGACCTCGCCGTCGGCCCGGGTAATGACCCACTGGACGGCCTGCTCCTGCTCCCAAGACCGGTGGGAGGCCGTGACCCAGTCCCGGGCTTCCTGCAGCGACGTCACATGGTGCGTGTGCCAGCGCCGGATTAACGGGTCCTGGAAGGCACGTTGCAGTACAGCAGCGTCGTCCGCCTCCCAGGGCCGCAACAGCAACTCACCGTCAGCCGACGGTATCGAGGGCTGAGCGGACGCGGAAAGGGTCCCGGCCGGGATGGCGGGTGTGATGGCAAAGCTCATGAGCGGCATGATGACGCACGACCTGGCTGGAAGCGTCAGGAGAGTCGGCGACCTGGCGCAAAACCTCGCGCGCGGCCCGGGACACTGGTTCCAACCGGCCCGTACGACCCCACCGGCGGCGCTGTGAAGCCGGCGCGCGGCCTACTCCTTCTCAGCCCTCTCCGTCTCTTGCGGCTCCTCTTGCAGCGTCTCTTGCAGCTTCTCCACGACTGTGTCCTCCGGCCCGACCGGCCGTCCGTCCGCCGCCCGGATCTGCAAACGGCGCAACGGGCGGCTGGTCCGGCGGTCCAGCAGGCGGGAGTGGTCCTCGTCGGGGGTGAAGCACTGGTCCTCGCCCCACTGGCGCAGGGCGACGATCACCGGAAACAGGGCGCGACCCTTCTCCGTGAGGAGGTACTCGCGGTGGGACCCACCGTCCGGCGCGGGCACGCCGCGCAGCACCCCGGCCTTCTCCAACGCACGCAGCCGCGCCGCCAGGATGTTCTTGGCGATGCCGAGGCTGCGCTGGAACTCGCCGAACCGGCGGCTGCCGTCGAAGGCGTCCCGCACGATCAACAGCGACCACCAATCGCCGATGGCGTTCACCGACCGGGCAACGGGACAGGGGTCGGCGTCGAAACGGGTGCGGGCGACCATCCGTGGCTCCTCTCCTACAGCTCCCCGGACCCCTCTCCAGGGATGGTTGCAACATGCTACCTCGCATGGCTACTGTCGCATCGGTAGCAAGTTGAAACCAAGTCGAACGGAAGGTGTGTCGGTATGGCGATCCAGTGCTCCGGTGCGGTCGGCGAGTGCAACGGATCCGGCGGCCACGAGGCGCACGCCACGGCGTCGACGTCGGCATCGGCATCGGCATCGGCGTCGGCGTCGGACACATCGCCGCCCGCCCGGCTCGTGCCCCTGCTCGCCCTCGCCTGCGGCAGCTCCGTGGCCACCGTCTACTTCGCGCAGCCCCTGCTGGTGACCCTCGGAGAGCGGTTCGCGCTCGGCTCAGGGTTAGTGGGTGCGATCGTCACGGTGACTCACCTCGGCTATGCGTCAGGCCTGTTGACGCTCGTGCCGCTCGGCGACCTGCTAGACCATCGTCGGCTGGTCACCGGTCAGCTCGGGTTGCTGGCACTCGCACTGCTGGCCGCCGGGCTGGCGCCGGGCGTGGCGGCGCTGCTCGGCGCGCTCGCCGTGGTCGGCCTGCTCGCCGTCGTCGCCCAGACGATGGTCGCGGCGGCTGCCGCCCTGACCCCACCCGCCCGGCGCGGCCGCGCCGTCGGAACGGTCACCGGCGGCATCATCACCGGAATCCTGCTGGCCCGCGCCGCCGCCGGCGTACTCGCCGACCTCGCCGGCTGGCGCGCGGTCTACCTGGCGTCCGCGGGCGTCACCGCCGTCCTCGCCTTGCTGCTGCGTCGCGTTCTGCCCTCGGGCTCGCCGTCCGCCAAGGTGCGCGAGGAGTCGTACGGACGGCTCGTGGCCTCGACCGTCACTCTGTTCGTCCGTCATCCGCTGCTACGGATCCGGGGCGCGCTCGCCCTGCTGGTGTTCGCGGCCTTCAGCACGCTGTGGAGCGGCATGGCGCAGCCGCTGAGCGGTCCGCCGTGGTCGCTGTCGCACACCGCGATCGGCGCGTTCGGGCTCGCCGGGGCGGCCGGGGCCGTCGCCGCCGGAGTGGCCGGGCGCTGGAGCGACCGGGGGCTCGCCCAGCACACGACCGGCGTCGGTCTCGCCCTACTGGCGCTTTCCTGGCTCCCCATCGCCCTGACCCCGCAATCGCTGTGGGCGCTGGCGATCGGTGCCGTCCTGCTGGACTTCGCCGTGCAGGCCGTCCACGTCACCAACCAGACCCTGATCCACGCCGTCCGACCCGATGCGGGCAGCAGGATCATCGGCGGCTACATGGTCTTCTACTCGGCGGGCAGCAGCCTCGGCGCCCTCGGTTCCTCCCTCGCCTACGCGACGGCAGGCTGGCCGGCCGTGACAGCCCTCGGTACGTCATTCAGCCTGGCCGCCCTACTCCTGTGGGCAACGACCCGCCGTATGGGTTCGGCCGCACGCTGATGGTTCGTTGGGCCGACTACGGAAGGCCCCTGTCGCCGAAGTCCCGTCGAACCGATCCGCTGACTGGTACTGGCACCAAGCGGAAGCCAACGGCCGCGCCACTGCAAGCCGATCGCGTACGCGCCTGAGCTCCCCCAGTGCCCCACCGGCCGCCGCGATGAGGATCTGAGGGAGGGACAGGTGTGCGCCCCTCTCCCACCGGCCAGACACAGCGGTCCCGCCGTGAGGAGCAGCGAGTCGGCGGGCGCGTCGGCGGGCGCGTCGGCGGGCGCGTCGGCGGGCGCAGGCAGGAGCCGACCGCCCGCCTGCTGTCGACGAACCATGACAAGCCCTACCTCCTTCATCGTCTACAGTGCGGTAGACCGTCTACCTGTCTGTAGTCGGCCCGACGTCACTGTCGTCCGGCCGTGCCCCGCCACCTCCTCGGCCGGGGCCACCTCGTCCGGGACGAGAGCGGGAAGGGTCGCCGCAGTACAGGAGGCGCCGCCCGCGGGCCAAACCGCTGCCTCCTGACCTCACGCCACCTACCGGCCTGGTGGCCTACCGGCCTACCGGCCTACCGGAAGTGTTGCTCAAAGGTGGGGGCGGACGCGGTATCCCGGCCCGGCCCCGAGCTTGTTGTGAGGTGATCATCTGTGCGTCCCACCGTTCTGATCGTCGAGGACGACCACGCGCTGCGGGACGTGCTGGTACGCGGACTGCGTGACGAGGACTTCGGCACGCTGGCCGCTCAGGACGGCGCGACCGCTCTCCGGCTGACTGGCGACAACGTGGACGCGGTGGTGCTGGACGTCAGGCTGCCGGACGCGGACGGGCGGGACGTGTGCCAGGCGATGCGGGCGCAGGGGTTCTCCAGTCCGGTCGTCTTCCTGACCGCGCACCACCGGCTCCATGACCGCCTCAGCGGGTTCTCCGCCGGGGGTGACGACTACCTCGCCAAGCCGTTCCATCTCGCCGAGCTGACCGCCAGGTTGCGCGCCGCCCTCAAGCGATCCGGGCCGGCCCGGCCTACGGCCGCCAAGGGCCTGGTCCTGGATCCGGTGCACCACAGCCTGTGTGCAGGGGGCGGCGACGTGACGTTGACGCCCACCGAATTCCGGCTCCTTGCCGCCTTGATGGCGGGTCTGGGGGCAGTGGTGGGCAGACGGGAGCTCGTCCGGGCCGGCTGGCCGGAAGGTGCGCAGGTCAGCGACAACACCCTCGACCAGTATCTGAGCCGGTTGCGCCGCAAGATCCGGGATGCGGGCAGCAGCCTCACGATCAGCACCCTGCGGGGGATCGGGCACCGGCTCTCATGACCACTGCCCCGCGCCTCATTTCCGCGTTGGCCGGCCGTTGCCGCCCCCGTACGCTGCGGGGCCGGCTGTCCCTCGTGGCGCTGACCACCGCCACGCTGGTGATGATGGTCCTCACCGTCGTGTTCAACGCGATCGTCCGCCACCATCTCCAGCAACAGGCGGACGACGAACTGCGCACGCGGGCAAGTGCCGTGGCCGCAACCGTCGACACCCGCCATCAGCCGGTACGCGTCCTGGAGACACCGCACGACGCCGCCTTGGACACCAACGTATGGATTTACGCCGGCACCCGGCTGCTGGAGCACCCCGCCTCAGCCGCGGCCGACGGCACAATCACTCGGGCCGCCACCCGTCTCACCGCGCACGGCGACAAGCGCTGCAGCGAGGTGACGGCCGGAGATCGCATACGTTTGTGCGCCGAGCCCGTGGGCGGGGTCCGGCCGGGTGCCAGGCCCACCGCCGCCGTCGCCACCGTCGTCACCGCCATAAACCTCGCTCCCTACCGTGCCTCGGCCGACACCCTGCTCATCGCCTCCCTCGCGCTCGACGCCACCGTCCTGGCCTGCACCTACGTCCTGACCCGGCTGGCGGTGGGGCGCGCCCTGCGCCCGGTCCGGACCATGACGGAGCAGGCCACCCGGTGGAGCGTGGTCGCCTCCCAAGAGCGCTTCGGCACCGGGGACCGCCCCGCCGAACTCTTCCGGCTCGGGGCCTCACTGGACGAACTGCTCGACCGGATCCGTGCCGTGTTGCGCCACGAACAGCAACTCACCCGGGAGCTCTCCCACGAGCTGCGCAATCCCCTGGCGCGGATCACCGCCGAACTCGACTGGTGGCAAGCCCGCCCCCGCTCCACCGACGAGACCCGCGCCACCCACACCTCCATCGCCGAGGCCGCCGCCTCCATGCGCACCATCTGCGAGACCGTCCTGGACGACGCCCGGGCCGGCGCACACACCGTTCCCGGCACGACGGACGTCATGGCCGTACTGCGCCGCTTCACCGATCAGCACAACTCCCGTGAGAAGGCCAGAATCTCGGTTGCCGACATCACGGTTGCCGAGACCGCGGGCGCCGAGACCGCGGGCGCCGAAATCACGCTTGACGGCCCGGAGACCGTGATGGCCGGGGTGCCCGCCGCACTGCTGGAGCGCATCGTCGCCCCGCTCGTCGACAACGCCTTGCGCTACGCCCGCTCGCGGGTCGCCCTACAGGTCTCGCCTGCGCCCGACGGCACCCGCGTGGCGGTCGTCGACGACGGCCCCGGCGTCCCGGGTACCCTCACCGCGCAGCTCTTCCAACCGGGCCGGCGCGCCGAACCGGCGGACGGACACGCCGGAGCGGGCCTGGGTCTACCGCTTGCCCGACGCCTGGCCCGCTCCGCCGGCGGTGAAGTGACCCATGACGCCGGCCACACCGAGGGCGCGCGCTTCGTGGTCCGCCTGCCCGCCGGATGACACGGCCCCTCCGGATGACACGGCCCCCCCCGAATGACACCGCCCCGCCGGCCGACCGCCCCCGGAGGAAACGGTGGCCGACGGGGCTTGCCTCCCGCGCCACGCTCAGGAAGCGTCCATGAGGATGCGGTCCTCAGGAAACGTCCGTGAGGGTGCGTCCTCAGGAAACGTCCGTGAGCGTGCGGTCCTGGGGAACGGTGGTCCGGCGCTCCTGTACGTGGGCGTAGCCCATCAAGCCGAGCAGCACCGCGAGAAGGACCGCCGAGGAGCCGGCCGTACCGAGGTCCAACCCGCCCTTGGCGAGCGGCTTGGTGAGGAAGTCACCCGCGGTCGCCCCGAGGGGCCGGGTGAGGACGAAGGCGATCCAGAACAGCACCACGTTCGGAACGGCCGGTACCCGCATGAGGCCGACCAGTACAGCGAGTACAGCGGTGACGAGCAGGGCGCCGCCCGCGTACCCGAGTCCCGAGCTGTCGGAGAGGAAGTCCCCCATCGAGGTGCCCAGCGTGTTGGACACCAGGATCGCCGCCCAGAAGAGGGCCTCCGCGCGGAAGGAGACGATGTCGCGGATGGCGAACGTCAGGCCGGTGCACTTCCAGATGACGAAGATGACCATCAGCAGCGAGATGAGAATGGCTGCGCCGGTGGGGTACCCCAGCCCCAGGCCCTGCGGTCCCCAGCCGAGCGACTTCGCACCGCCGGTGAGGAACTTGGCGCTGGCGTCACGGTTCATGAAGTCGGACATCGTGGTGCCCGCCATGCTCGTGGACAGGATGACCGTCCAGTAGCAGAACGGGTTGTAGCGCCGGGACCGGAGCTGCACGACCAGCGTGACCACGAAGATCAGGAACAGTGCGATGGTGGTGAGGAAGTAGCCGAGCTTGAGGGTCTGGGCGAAGAGGTCTCCGGCTGTTTCGCCCAGGGTGGTCGCGGCGATCTTCATGACCCAGAAGGCCAGCGTGACCTCTGGGAGCTTCCGCATCACGTACCTGTCGGTACCGGCGGCGTCCAGATCGGTCAGGACTTCGGGCTCAGGCAAGGCAGATCCTCCTGGGTGGCGTCTGCGCCGCCGCACGTCGTGCCGTGGGGCCCTGCGCATGGCGCTGTCGGTGGCCCGGCGGCGCGACCGTGTGCGCGCAGTGGCGGGAAGTGTCAGATACGAGCCACCGCGCACAGCGATGACATCGTACGCCGCCCAACCCTTCCAGCCGCAGTCTGAACGCATCCTGAACAGCACCGACCGCGCCCCACGAGGCAGCCCGGACGGCGAAGCCGACGGTCGGGCCCGGCCTGCTCCCGCAGCTCGCCCGCGTGCAGGGAGGTCGGACTGGGCCGGCGCCCGACAACGTCGTGCATATCGCGACGATCCGCGACCGCCTCCGCCCACGACCCACGACCCACGACCCCACGATTCCCGGAGTCATCCTTCAGGCAGCTGCCGGGTCTTCCTTCAGGCAGATGAACCGTCTGCCACGAGACGTACGCCCACCCGGCGACTCTGTCCTTGGGCAGGCACCTGATGCACGACCTGAGAGCGACGGATCCAGGCCACCACGCGACCACGATGGAAGCGAGTTGAGCACCTTTCCGCCTTCCGCCAGGACACACATCCGGCGCAAGGGGGCCGCAAGAGGCAAGGAAGTTGGCACCATGAACGCGACACAGGCAGCAGGTCCGTCCCCCGTACCGCCGCACATGCCGCCTCCCGAGCGCCTCGGAGCCGGGCCTGCCCCGACGCGGCGGCCGAGCCTCGCTGCGCAGACCGTGGGAAATCAGGGCCTGCGACTGCTCGCCGTCGCCATCGACGTGCTGACCATGGCTGTCATCCTGGCCCTGCCGTCGGCAGGTATCGGACTCTTCCGTGGCCTGGTCCATATCTCCAGCCAGGCGCCGTTCGGCCTCGTCCTCGTGGTGGCCCTGGCGATGTCCTTCCTCTACTCGCCACTGATGACGACCCTGTTCGGAGGCACGGTGGGCAAGCTCACCTGCGGATTGCGCGTCGTACGGCTGACCGACGGGCGCAGGCTGTCCTACGGGCAGGCCCTGGGGCGGCACTTGGTGCATGGGGTCATGGGGGTGGTGCCGGTGCTCGGTCAGATCGATGCGCTGTTCTGCCTCTGGGACCGGCCGTTCCGGCAGTGTCTGCACGACAAGACCGTGGGCAGTGTGGTCATCCGCAGCCGGATGCGCCCGCCCCAGGCCGCCCCGCCTCTGATTCCCGTCGCCTGACCGGCCAGGCCGACGGCGCTGGGTCAGGCGGCCGACAGTGGCGAGAGCCCCCCTCCGGTGGCCGCCTTGCGTGTTCCTCGCCGACGCGGAAGACCGCGGACCAGGTGCATCGCCACCCGCATCGCTACCCGCTACGAGAAGACCGCCAACCACCCTCTACCTGACCGGACTTCACATCGCAGGCATCTTCCTCTCGGCCGTCCGCTGGTCCGAACGAAAGCCCCTGCTCCTGGCCCCGATTGCGACCCTGCCCGGAAGGATCTGCTCGTCGGGCATCGCGACGCCTGACGCAGCAAGCGGTCAGGGGCATCCGGGTGGTCATCCGGCAGCCGGCCGTTGCCACCCGGGCTGCCAGGCGCACACGCCTCGGCAACCGTGGTGGACATCCACCGGTCTTCGACTGCGATGCTACGAACAACGCGGCTCGCTCGGTGGTGGCGAACCAGCCGATCGAGTCGCGCGGGTCACCGCGGACGCACCACCAGGCGCCGACGGTCGCTGGCGGCAACTCCCCTACGGACGGGGGAGGTTCTCTCAGAAGGCAGGGCTGCGGCGGCGGCCAGCCCCAGGGAACCGGACCTCCGGACGCTCCTCCCGGTCGGCATGCGCATGGCCGAACTGCCGCCCCTCATAGCCGTGATCCGCAAGAGCCACCGTGTCGTGGACAACCGTGTGGCGCTGCCCGGGCTCTCACTGGGCGGCATTGTTCGATCGTCACGGAGGAGCAATGAACGCAGCGAGAACGCCCCGCGGTGTCCTGATGGGTGCGGTGTTGGCCGGGATGGCGCTGGTGGTGTCGGCCGTCCCGACCGCCGGCGCGGTGGTGGGAGGAGACCGGGCCGACATCAATAAGTACCCCTGGGCAGTCGCCCTGACGTCGGCGGAAGACGTGAAGAACCCGGAATGCGCCGGCACGCTCGTCGCACCCCGGAAGGTGCTGACCGCGTCCCACTGCGTGAACCCGGCCACCGTCGATCAGATCCGGGTGGTCGGCGGGCGGGAAGACCTTCGGGACACCCGCAAGGGCACGGTCCGCAAGGTCGTGAAGGCGTGGATTCATCCCAAGGCCGTCACCGACGGGAGCGGCGCCAGGTACCCGCACGACATCGCCGTCCTCACCCTCAACGCCCCCATGCCCTACCGGACACTGCCGCTGGCCACCCCGGCGCAGCAGCAGCTGTACGAGGAGGGCACGCCCACCAGGGTCCTGGGGTGGGGTTCCACGACGGGCCGCGGTGACGACAGGCGCGTGCCGCCGTTGCAGACCGCGCTGATCCCCAACCGGGGCGACGGGGGTTGCGTCACCGCGTACGGGAGCCGCCGCTACGACAAGCGCTACACGATGTGCCTGGGCTACCCGGCCGGCGGCGTCAATGCCTGTTACGGGGACAGCGGTGGGCCCGTGGTCGTGAAGGGCCGGCTCGTCGGGGTCATCAGTGGCGGCGGCAGCTGCACCGACCGCCTCTATCCGGGCGTCGCCAACAAGACCGCCTCCTACTACCCGCTCCTCGAAGACCAGATAGCCGGGATAGCCGGACAGCAAGGGGAATGACGATGACACGACGACACATGACGGCGCGTCTGCCCGCCCTGGCCGGTCTCCTGGCGCTCGTCGGCGCCGGCCTCGCCGTGCTGCCGGCCGCCACCGCCCACGCCGTCATCGGTGGGCAGAAGTCGAGCACGGAGCAGGCGCCGTGGGCCGTCTCGATCAACCTGTGGCGACAGACCGACAGCTATCCCCGCTCGGGCCAGTTCTGCGGCGGCACCCTGGTCACCCCCGTCAAGGTCGTCACCGCAGCCCACTGCGTGGTCGACGAAGAGCCCACCGATGTGGGGGTTGTCGCGGGCCGCACCGACCTGCGCCGCTATGACGGCACGATGCGCAAGGTACGGAAGGTCTGGATCCACCCGCGCTTCGGCCGGCACCTGGAGAACGACGTGGCGGTCCTGACGCTCGACAAGCCCATGCCGGCGAAGTACAGCCCGCTGCCGATCGCCACCACCACCGACACCGGTCCGTACCGTCCGGGCACCCGCGCACGGGTCTACGGCTGGGGCCTGCTGGACAACGAGGACCGCCCGGCGAACGTCCTGCGCTCGGCGAAGCTGCGCGTCCTCCCCGACCGGACGTGCCAGCGGCTCAACCCCGGGGACTTCGACCCCACGATGCACACCTGCGCCAACGACAGCGTCACCGGCGCCCATCATGCGGAAGGCGACAGCGGCGGCCCGCTCGTCGCCGACGGCAAACTGATCGGCATCGTCAGCTGGCTGGCCCACAGCAGCGACTCCACCCCCACCCCTGGCGTCTACACCCGCGTCGCGGCCTTCTCTCACGAGATCGCAGCCCAACTCCGCCGGTAGCTGCCTCGCGGTCCGAAGCCGACGTCGAAGCCGTAGCACACGCGGTGGCCGGGGCCCCGGCCACCGCCGCACTGCTCTTGCGCCGGCCCGGAGTGAGGTCCGTCTGCAACGGCTGCCTGCAGGCGCTTGCGGACATCTGTCAGCGGATGCCGTGGAACCGGTAACCACCCACCAGTGCTGCGATGCTCAGGAGGGAGACGGCCAGCAGGTAGTAGCTCGGGGAGATCTGGGAGCCGGTCGCCGTGACCAGTGTCGTGGCGATCGTGGGGGTGAATCCGCCGAAGAGGGCGACCGTGGTGTTGTAGCTGAACGCGAGCCCGGTCGCGCGGGCTTCGGCCGGGAAGGCATCGGCCATCACCGACGGCAGCGCGCCGAAGTACGCCGCCTTCAGCAGGCCGAGGACCGTCATGCACAACGCGAGGGCCAGGAAGGACGGTGCGTTGGTGAGCCAGATGAACAGGGGGACGGCGCTCAGGCCGATGAGGCCGGCGGCGGGGATCATGATCCGCAGCCGGCCGAAGCGGTCGGCGAGCAGACCGACGACGGGAGTTCCGAGGGTCAGGATGGTGCCGGTGATGAGCAGCGCGGTGAACGACAGTGAGTCGTCCAACCCCAGTTCCTTGATCGCGAAGGTGGGCATGTACTGCAGGGAGTAGTTGAGGGCGGTGGAGACCACCAACGCTCCGCCGGCGACCAGAAGGCCGCCCCGGTGATGGCGGAAGACCGAGCGGACCGGCGAAGGCGTACCACCGCTCTCCCCCGCTGCCGGTGACTGCGCCATCGCGGGCGATTCCTCGACGTAGCGCCGTATGACATAGCCGGCAGGGCCGACCAGGAGGCCGAAGACGAACGGTATCCGCCAGCCCCAGGCGGTCATCTGGGTGTCGGACAGCACCGCGGTCAGGCCGGTGGCGAATCCGGCGGCCACCACGGTGGCCAGTCCCTGGCTGGCGAACTGGAAGCTGCCGAAGAAGCCCTTGCGCCGGCTGTCCTGCTCGACCAGGAAGGAGGTGGCGGCGCCGAATTCGCCACCGGCCGCGAAGCCCTGGACCAGCCGCGCGAGCACTATGCCCAGCGGTGCGACGAAGCCGAGCGTGGCGTAGCCGGGCATGAACGCCATCAGTCCGGTGCCGAGCACCATCAGGCGGATCGACAGCATCAGCGCTTTCTTGCGCCCCTGTCGGTCGGCGTACGAGCCGAGCAGCAGGCCACCGATCGGGCGGATCAGATAGCTGATGCCGAACACGGCGTAGGCCTGGATGAGTTGGACACCGGGGTCGTCGTCGGGGAAGAACGTCCTGCCGATGTACGTCGCCATCAGGGCGTACAGGGCGAGGTCGAAGAACTCCAGGGCGTTGCCGATGGTCGCCGCCGCTATCGCGCGTTTGGCGGATGCTCGTCTCGGGGGCGCGGCCGGGGACGTTCCCGGCTCGGTGGGTCGAGGGGAGATTCCGGTCATCGTGGGTCCTTCCGGCGGGCGCCCGGCTGACGGTCGTCAGGCCGAGCGGGGAGGGGGACGGGGAGCGGGAGGTGCTACGACGAGCTGGGGAGGAGTGGGAGTTGGCCGCGGCGCGTGGGGAAGTGGAGGGTCAGCCGCGTGCGGGAAGCGGTATGCCCGCCGAGGGGTGGCCGAGGGCGTGGAAGAGCGTGGCCGCCAGCACGAGGCCCTCGCGGGCGATCGTGCCGAGCAGGTGCTCGTCGGGTGCGTGCTGCAGGCATCCGGGGTACGAGTGCGGCAGCCACAGGGTGGGCAGGCCGAGGATGTCGGTGAAGACGTGGTGGGGAAGCGAGCCGCCGATGTTGGGCAGGACCGCGACGGGCCGGTCGGTGACCTGCTCCAGCGTCGCCTTGGCCCAGCGCACCCACGGGTCGTCGAGCGGCGTGCGACTGGCGGGGAAACTGCTGTGGACGATCACGTCGACCATCGGATAGCCGTGGGCGGCCAGGTGCCCGGTGACGACCTCCCGCACCCGGCCCACGTCGGTACCGGCGACGTACCGCAGCTGCAGAACGGCGCGGGCCCGGCCCGGGATCGCGTTGACCGGGTGATCGATGTCGGCCGAGCCGAGCGAGAGGACCTCGATGGTGTTCCAGCCGTAGAGCCGCTCGGCCGCGGTCAGACCGGGCTCGCCCCATCCCTCGTCGGGCGCGGGATCGCCGGGACTGCCCGCAACCGTGACACCTGCGAGCTCCGCGCGCACCGGATCCGGTATCTCGGGCGGCAGGAGCGCCGGGACCTGGATGCGGCCGTGGCCGTCGACCAGGCTCGCGATGGCGCCGGCCAGGGTGGTGGCGGGGTTGCGCAGGATGCCGCCCCAGTTGCCGGAGTGGTACGCGTCCGGGCGCAGGTCGACATCGAGCTGGAGCCTGACGCCGCCGCGCGCACCGAGGAAGAGGGTCGGCGTCGTCGCGTCCAGGCGCGGCCCGTCCGAGGCGATCAGCACGTCGGCCCGCAGCTCCTTGCGGTGTGCGGCGGCGAAGGCGGCCAGACCCGGGGAGCCGATCTCCTCACCGGTCTCGAAGAGGAAGGTCAGGTTGAAGCCGAGTGCCCCCTGCTCTTCCAGCAGCAGCCGCAGCGCCGTGAGGTTGACCAGGTGCTGTCCCTTGTTGTCGGCCGCCCCGCGGCCGTACCACCGGTCGCCGTCCGCTGTCAGGGTCCACGGGTCGCGGCCCTCGCTCCACCGGCCGGCGTGGCCGTCCACCACGTCGGCGTGGCCGTAGCAGAGCAGCGTCGGCACGTCCGGGGACTCGACGCGCGTACCGACGAGGAACGGGCCGCCGCGGGGGTCCGGGTTGGCGTACTCGGCCACCGAACACCCGAGAGCGGTCAGCGCGGGTACGAGAACCTCGTCCAGGTATGCCTTAACGGCAAGGTGACGTTGCGGGCGGGCGCTCTCGGTCGGATAACCGACCATAGTGCTCAGTTCGGCGAAGAAGGCGCCCGAGTCGACGTACTCCTCGGCCCGCCGGACCAGATTTTCAGGGATCACTAGAGGTACTCCCGGGAATGCCGCAGGTGCGGGTGCACGGCACGCGCCGTGTTGGGTCAGCAGCGTAAGGGCGCCTCCCAGGCCCTGACTATTGCCGTTTGCGCTGGCTCGCGTTCTAATTTCGGCAAACCGGTGTGCGCGTCGCACCGGTGTACACGGCAGGCGGCAGGCCGCCTCGCCTCATGGAGGTCCGATGCAACTCATGCCGGTGAGCCTGGCGTACTTCCTCGAAGTCGCCCGTACGGGAGCAGTCAGCGAGGCTGCCCAGAATCTGCGGGTCGCCCCCTCGGCGATCAGCAGGCAGATCGCCAAGCTCGAATCCGGAATCGGCGTTCCGCTGTTCGTCCGGCATCCGCGCGGGATGACCCTGACCGACGCCGGGTCACGCCTGCTGGCACATGCCCGCCGCAGCGAGGCCGAGTCCTCCGAGCTCCTCAGCGAACTGCGTACGGGCAGCGGCGCGGACGCCCGGAACATCACCGTGGCCTGCTCGGAGGGTTTCGCACGCCGCCTCGTTCCGCACGCGATGGCGGTCTTCCGACGCGACCACCCGGACGTCACCTTCCAACTCGACCGCGTACCCCACCAGGACGCGACCCGGCGGGTGGCCGAGGGAATCGCCGACATCGCCGTCACCTACGCGATGGGCCCGCGGCACGACGTGCGGGTGGAGTGCGCCGTCGTGGTACCCATGGCCGCCATCGTCCCGCCCGGACACGAACTCGCCAGCCGGGAGCGGGTCGGCCTGGCCGAGCTGTGCGCGTACCCGCTGGCCCTGGCCCCGACGGGAACCACCCAGCGCGACCTGTTCGACACCGGCGCGCAACTGGAGGGCCTGACCGTCCGCCCCGCTCTGGTATGCGACGCCATCGCCTCGAAGTACGAGTTCGTACGGTCCGGCGGAGGCGTCGCACTCGTCGGCGACCTGGGCGACCTGCACCCGGAACCGACCGCCGAAGGCGTCGTCTACGTACCCCTCGACCACCCCGTCTTCCGCCGCCGCGAGGCCCAGGTACAGACGATGCTCGGTCGACGGCTCCCCTGGGCGGCAACGCAGTTCACGGGGCTGCTGGTCTCACTGCTGCGCCCGTCACCACCGACGTCATGAGGAGCCCGCATCGCCGGACGAACACTTGGAAGCGTGATGCTGGGCGCACCGGCGCTGAGTACGTGCGCCGGCAGGGCAGGTGTCAGTCGCCGGGGAGGGTCAGGACTTCGCCCAACTGATCGCACAGCCAGTCCAGTTGATCGGGTTCGATGACCAACGGCGGGGCGAGCCGGATGGTGGAGCCGTGGGTGTCCTTGGCGAGCACACGGCGGTCCAGGAGACGCATGCATGCCTGGCGTCCCGTCATCAGCGCGGGGTCGAGGTCGATACCGGCCCACAGGCCGCGGGACCTGACGGCGACCGCACCCTGCCCGAGCACGAGGTCGCGGGTGGGGGCCTCGGCTCCGGCAGGGGCGGGGGGCGCGCGAGGCGACGGCGCTGATGCGGGAGTCCAGTGCCCTGTTCGTCCATCTCGACCGCCGGTGGGACGAGTGGAGCGTGCCGGAGGGCCAACCGTTTCCGATGAGCCCCATGGGCGAGTACGAAGCGAGTACGAGGGCGCCTCGCGGTCAACGTCATCGGCTGCTGACTGGTGCCGGCACCGCAGCGCATCACAGCGTCGCGGTCTTCCCCTCCCCGGAAGCGCTGCCCTCGAGCCACTGGTCCCATCCCAGGTTGAAGTCGGCGTAGCCGTTGTCGGGCGAGGCCTTGGCACGGGGCGAGCCGGTGATGGTGACGGGGTCACCCTGCTTGACCTGGCCGTAGAACCACTTGGCGTCCGACAGGGACAGGTGGACGCAGCCGTGCGAGCCGCGGGCGCTGCCGCTGCCCGGATTGGGGTCACCGGTCGAGTAGTGCACGTAGGTGCCGGACTGGGTGAGGTGGATGTCCCAGGGCAGCGTCAGGTCGTAGTAGTTCGGGCTGCCCTTGTCGCAGCTGATGCCGACGCTGCAGGAGGTCATGTGGACCTTCTCCTGCTTGTCGATGACGGCCATCGTGCCGTTCCACGTCGGATACTGGGCGCTGCCCGCGTTGATCGACAGGGTGCGCACCGGCTTGCCGTTCCGGGTCACCTTCATGGTGTGGCCGGTCACCGAGACGTCCGCGCGCACATCGTCGCCGATCGTGAAGGTGTGCGTGTAGTTGCGCACGCCGTAGCGTCCGTTGCCGTTGCTGACGCCGTTCATGTCAGCGTCGATCTTCACCTTCGTACCGGAGGGCCAGTACGCCTTCGGTCGCCAGTCGGCGCGCTTGTCGCCGAACCAGTGCCAGGCGCCGGCCACCGGCTGCGAGGTGCTCACCTTCATGTGCTTCTCCACCGTGGCACGTGCCTTTGCCGACACCGGGTTGGAGAAGACCACCGAGATCGGCATGGCCACGCCGACCTTGGTTCCCGTCTGCGGGGTGATCGTATCCAGCAGCATCGGCGGGCCCGCGGGCTTCGTCGGTGACGGGGAGGCACTCGCACTCGGCTTACCCGGCGCCTTTGCGTCGTCCCCGCTCGCCTTGTCGCCGCCGCCCCCGCCACAGGCACTCGCGCCCACCAGCACCGCCCCCGTGACGAGTGCGATCCCTATGCCGCCCTTGCGCCGCCCCACGACCTGCCCCGCTCTCTCGCTCTTCGGCCCTGACGGGCCCGACTCACTGTCAGACGGCGAGGGTACGGGCTGCAGTTGCGCGCTTCACGTAAAATATGTTCAAAACTCGGTGCACATCGCGGATCGGGGACGATGAGGGGCGCGACATCGTCACCCCTCGCCTTTGGAGTGGTCCGGGTGATCCGGGCGGTCCCGGCGGTCCGGGCGATCCGGGCGATATGGTTGCAATCTTCACTCTTCCTTCCTCTTCGGGGCGCGGCAGGGTCGTAAGGGATTGGTCCGCACCGCCGTGGGGCCGCGCTGGGTGGTTCCGGCCGGTGTCCGGAGCGACATCGAGCCCGTAGCACTGCCAGGCGGTCGGTCTGCCCGTTGATGTGAGTGCTGGTCGGGCCGAATAGGCTGCGGCGACCCGTCCCGGCGTTCAGCCGACGCTCTGGAATGCGGCGTTGAGGACGGCCATGACGTAGGGGCGTTCGGACGCGGTGCCGGTGGGGTTGAGGGAGTAGACAACACGGCGCTTCAGATCACGGGTGGTGAAAACACCGTTGGTCCACCCCGGCAGGGAGCCGGTTTTGCCCCACACGGTGACGCCGTTGTCGAGCGTGACCCGCATCAGGCCGCCGACGCTGAAGCAACTCGTCTTTTTGATGCAGTTGGTGTTGGTCGGTGCGCTGTCCACCCGGGGCACGGTGAACACCAGCTTCTGCTGGGCGGGCGGGAGGAGACGGCCGCGGAACAGGGCGGTCATGAACCGGTCCAGATCAGCGCCGGTGGAGATCATTCCGCCCTCGGCCCAGGCCCAGGGGCTCTGCTCGGTCACCTCGTCCGTACCGACGTATACGCGCGCACGCGGTACCGGGATGGACATGTCGTCCGACGAGGGGAGGCTGGTGTGGCGCAGTCCTAGCGGCTGGATGATGCGGCGGGTGAGTTCGTCGGTGAAGGTTCGGCCGGTCACCTTCTCGACCAGGAGGCCGAGGACGAAGGTATTGACGCCGTTGTACTGCTGGACACTGCCGAGTGCGGGCCGATCCCCCGGCTTGGGGGATTTGGCGGCCGCGAAGGCGTTGCGCACCACGTCCTGCGGCGCCACACTCTTGCGCCACCAACCGGGTCCGTCGGCAGGCCCGGGTATGCCGGCCGGGGCCGGTAGGCCGCTGGTGTGGTCCAGCAGCTCACGCACGGTGACGGCGCCGTACGCGGGCGGGATGAGGTCGGGCAGATAGCGCCGGACGGGCACGTCAAGGCCGATCCGGCGCTCGGCGACCAGCTGGAGCACGACGGTGCTGGTGAAGGCCTTCGTCACACTGCCGATACGGAAGTGGGCGTCACGGGAAACGGCCCCCTCGGTTCCGGTCCACGGCATCGATCGCCCCTCCCCCGCCACTCTGACCAGCGCACCGGCGACGACGGGATCGGGCAGACGGGTCAGCAGGCTTCGCATCGGTGCAGGATCGAACGACCCGGCGACAGCCACCTCCTGCCGCGGAACCGCATCAGCGGCCATCACGGCGGGAACGCCTGCACCTGCTGTGATCGCGGCGAGGGCGAGGCCGGCCACGGCAATGCGGCGGACGGCGGAAGGGCGTAGGTACATCGGACTGCTCCCAAGGGCGGTGGCTGCCACGCCATGTATCGCTGAGACACCATCAACTCTCCTCGGTGTGAGGTCAGATGCCATCAGGGACCAACCCTGAGCAGCCCCTGAACCGCCCCTGAGGCATCCCTGAGAGCCACTGGGGTCCGTCAGAGCAGGACCTGACAGGGCCGTGGACGGTGCGCCAGGGGCTCGACCCCGATCGTCGTCATCGGTGATAACGGCGATCCGGCCCCCGGTAGACGGCCGGGAAGATTGGCAAGGGAGATGACCAAGGCCCTGGGTAAGCGCCCTGCACCACCTACTCATCACGCAGACCGCAGACCGCAGACCGCAGACCGCAGACCGCAGACCGCAGACCGCACCAACTACAGCTCGTCAATGCGCAGATAGTCCAGCGCGCGACGAGTCAGCTGGACGATATCGTCCGGTTCGTCCTGCTGCGCCCAGTACTCCAGAGCGACGTTGATCGCGTCCAGTAGAGCGGTGGCCATCAGCCGTACTTCCAGGCTGTCCGGCGACGCTCCCGTGCGGGCCGCGAGTACCGCCAGCAGCTGGTCCTGCATGTCCCGTCCGGCGGCCAGCCATCGCATGCGGATCGCCGGCACGCTGCCCATGACACGAATCAGCCGGCGGGCGCGCTCCATGTCCGCGAGCTGCTGGACCGAGGCCGGCGCACCGAAAGCCGCCTGCACCGCGCTGGTCAGCGGCTCGTCGGTCGGCAGGGTGGCCAGCGTTTCGACAAGTCGGCCGACGCTGGAGGTCAAGAGGGGCGTGAGTGCGTCCTCCTTCGCCGCGCAGTAGCGATAGAAGGTGCGCAGCGAGATACCGGCAGCCGAGGCGATGTCCTCGACCGCGGTCACGTCGTAACCCTGCTCGGAAAACAGGACAGCGGCAGCCTCCGCGATCTCCTGCCGGGTCTCCTGCCGCCGCCGCTCCGTCAGCGACGGTCTGCCTCGCGCTGCTGTCATCCGCCTCTCCTCACCCTTCGATCCCGTCCCCATGCCTGCGTTCCACCATGTTGGCACAGACAAGCCAGTTGGCACGTCATGCCAAAAAAGAGGTACGCTGACTCCACCGCCTGAACAAATCCCTCAATGCCCGTAGAGCCATGGGAAGTTGAGGTCCGAACGGAGCGGTCGGCGTTCGCCGCTGCCGCGAGGCAGTGAGCGCGGTCACCGCTGCTCGCCATCCTCGACGTGGTCGAACGCTCGGAGAGTTCGAGAACTGCACGCCACCGAACCCGCAACACCTCATCGCGCCACGTCATCCGCGCAATCCGCGTCATCCACGCGACACGCACATCATCGCTACACGCCACCCGCGTCACCCCGAGCGGGCTGCCGAAACCTGCCGAAAGGGAGCCGACCATGTCCCGTACCTCCTGCGACTCGCAGCGCACCTACCTCATCACCGGGGCCGCTTCCGGCATAGGCAAGGCCACCGCCGCCCACCTCCGTCGGCAAGGCCAGACCGTGATCGGCGCAGACCTTGAGGGCACCGACATCAGCGCGGACCTCGCCACACCCGAAGGCCGTAGGGGACTCGTCGACCAGGCGCATGAATTGACCGGTGGCCGCCTCGATGCCGTTATCGCCTGTGCCGGCCTCGCTCACTTCACCACAGACACGATCCGGGTCAACTACTTCGGCGTGGTCGCCACCCTCGACGGGCTGCGTCCGCTCCTCGCCGCTGGTACCGACCCGCGCGCCGTACTGATTTCCTCCGTCGCTTCGATCCACCCGCACGACCCGGCCATCGTCGATGCCGCCCTCTCCGGCGACGAGGAGGCGACCGTCGCCGCTGCCCAGGCAGCCATCGACCGGGGGGAGGGGTATGCGATCTACGGATCCTCCAAGGCGGCCATCGCACGGTGGCTCCGCCGTACGGCCGTCACCGATGACTGGGCGGCCGCCGGCATCCCGCTCAACGCCGTCGCCCCGGGCACGATCCTCACTCCGATGACCGCGGGCATGCTCGCCGACGCCGAGATACGCAAAGCCGTTGACGCGACCGTCCCGATGCCGCTGTACGGCCACGCCCACCCCGAACAAGTCGCCCCGCTGCTTGCCTGGCTGACCTCCCCCGAGAACTCGCACGTCACCGGCCAGGTCATCTTCCTCGACGGGGGTGCCGACGCCACCCTGCGTGGCGACAGCACCTGGTGACCCTCAGCCCAGGACCCACCACATGCGGCCCCCGGCGCCCGGCCCGCCAGTCCGCCGGCCCGCCAGTCCGCCAGTCCGCCAGTCCGCCAGTCCGCCAACTGCCCCACAGGCAGACCGCAGACAACAGACCGCAAACCTCAGACCTCAGACCTCAGACCCCAGACAACAGACCAAGGTGGCCCCCGCATGCCCAAGCCACCAGTACCCCACATGTCCCGCGCACACAGCCTCATCCGCACCACCGTGCTTCCCATAGACCCCGACTCGGTCTGGCGCACCATCGGCCGTTTCGCCGGGCTCGCCGACTGGCACCCGACAGTCCCGCCCTCAGTCATGGAGGAGGGAGACGGTCCCGAAACGCCTGGAGCGGTCCAGGCGTTCGTGCTCGACGGGGCGGTGGTCGCCCGCGAACGCCTGCTCGCGAGGGACGACAATGCGCGTGCGTTCCGCTACACGGTTTTCGACACGCCCCTTCCGATCACCGACTACGAGGCGACACTGACCGTCGTCGCCCATGACGAGGGCGCGGAGGTGCGCTGGTCAGCGATCTACCACGCCGCGGAAGAAACGGTTCCAGAGGTCGAGCGGCTCTTCGGTGACGTGGTGTACGCAACCGGCCTGGCAGCCCTCCACGCGCGCTTCACCACACCGACCGAGGCCGCATGACCGGCCTTCGATCAACGTCCGCGACCGCCTCGGCCGGCGGCCGGACGGTCGCGGACGTCAGCCGGCCGTGTCGCTGAACGTGTCCGATTGGAGGACCAGACAGCTCCGTCGGACGTTGTCACGACCATGAAGGTCGAGACGCTCACTGCAATGAAGCCTGCACAGTCCGTGCGCACGGCCCAACTCGGCTGTCTCAGCGGCGGACACGTTGAACATGCGGCGGCCCGCGGGCACCGGACCGTGACGCAGATTGACGAAGAACCGGCCGCCGGGAACCAGCAACCCAGCGATCCTGGCCATCGCACGTCGGCGCTCCTCGGGATCCAGATGCATCCACACCGCGGTGGCGAAGATCGCATCGAATTCGCCCGGGTGACGGCCCAGCGTCAGGTCGGGAAGAGCGTCATCGATCCAAGCTATGTCGCTGTCCGCGTGAAGCCGTCGTGCGTGTTCCCGTAGCTCTGTGGTCGGCTCGACGGCCACGACGCTGTGTCCACGGGCCGCCAACGCGGCGGCATCGCGCCCCGTCCCCGCACCCACATCCAGAATCCGGCCCTGCTCGGCCGGAACGAACTGCAGTACGTCGCCGTGGACTTCCTCGAAGGTGACTTCCTCGTACTGAACAGCCAGCATCTCCGCCGCCTCGGCATAGCCAGCGGCCCCCCGTGGCAAGCCCCGACCGCTCACGGCGCGAGTCAGGTGATCAGCCATGAGAACGAAGAGTACTGGCAGTCATGACGGAAGAGTACTGGCTGCCCTCGCCTCAGCCCCGGCCTGGAAACCGGGGCTGAAGCACAGGCACGGAACACGTGGAGGGACGGCTCCAACGCAACCTGCAACGCCACCCGGAACGCCAGGATCACCCGCTGACGCTGGCCGTGCCCGTCTCCAGGTGCCCGGTGAACCGGCGCGACCACGCCACGTCGGAATTGACGGTCACCGTGAAGTCGTACCAGCCGTTCTGATACGCGACGGCGTTGAAGTACTCCTCCGTCGAAGCGCCGGCGGCGACGGTGTAGGTCCAAGGGCCGTCGCCTCGGTAGTGGTTGGAGGTGATCGTGAACGTGACGGAAGACGAGCCGGTGTTGGTCATCTTGAAGTAGATGGCGAGCTTGCCTGTACCGGGCTCCACGGCATAACGGGTTCTCACCTCAGCGGACTTGCCTGCCTTGGTGGCGTCGCCCCGGAAGCGGCGCAGGAAGCGGTTGGGGCCGACCATCGTCAGGTCGTACTTGCCGTCACCGTAGCCCAAGCCGATGTTGAAGTAGTCGGACGCCGTACCACCGGCATCGACGGTGTACTGCCAGGGCGTGGTGTCGCGGTAGGCGTTGGGATGGATCGAGAAGTGGGCGGCCCGTGCAGCGGGGCCGCCCTGATTGGTCATTGTGCACCAGGCGAGGATCTTCCCGGCGGAGCCGAACTCCAATCGGTCCAGGTAGCCGTTGGGCTGGTACGGCAGCGCGCGGGCCGGTCTGGTGCCGGGTTCCTGGGCGGGCAGGGCGTTGGTCGTCGGCGCCGGATTGGGAAGCGGAGCGCAGGTACTGATGCCGATGACGCTGGTCGCGGGGAGCGGGACGGGACCGTAGACCGGCTTGGCGAAGTTGAAGGCACCGGTCAGGTCACCACTCACCTTGCGGCGCCACGCGCTGATGTTGGGGCAGTTGGCGGGCTTGCCCAGCGCCGCCGTCCAGGTCTCCAGGAACCGGATCACCGAGGTGTGCTCGAAAACCTCCGAGGAGACCCAACCGCCGTGCGTCCAGGGCGAGATGACGATCATGGGACACGGAAGCCGAAGCCGTAGGGGACGCCGTTGAGGTACTCGCCGTCGGTTCCGGCGGGCGGTATGGGTGGCGGTACATGGTCGAAGTAGCCGTCGTTCTCGTCGTAATTGAGGAGCAGGACGGTGGAGTTGAAGACGTCGGTGTCCGCGGCGAGGGCCTGGTAGACCAGGTTGACGAAGTGGGCGCCGTCGCCGGGTGGGGCATAGGGGTGTTCGGAGAAGCCTTGGTTGGGGACGATCCAGGACACCTGCGGAAGGGTGCCGGCGAGCACGTCGGCCTTGAGGGCGGCGGCGATGTCGTCGGGGGTCGAACCGGTCACCTTCGGGACCGAGGACATGCCGCGGTCGTACAGCGGGTCGCCGGGCTTGGCGTTGGCGAAGGTCGTGAAGTAGGCACAGCCGTTGTCCCCGTAGTTGTCGGCCGCGTTCTGGTAGACCTTCCAGGTCACCCCGGCGGCCTGCAGCGTCTCGGCGTAGGTCTGCCAGGTCAGGCCCGACTCGTCACCACCGTCGTGGCTGGACGAGTCCACCTTCCCGCTCCACAGGTAGGTGCGGTTGGGGCCGGTCGCACTGAGTGTGGAGCAGAAGTAGGCGTCGCAGATGGTGTAGTTGTCGGCGAGCGCGTAGTGGAAGGGGATGTCGGAGCGATCCAGGTAGCCGAGCGAGCGGACGTTGCCCACGCCCCAGACCCAGTTGTCGAGGCGGCCCTTGTTCCACGCGGAGTGCTGCGAGGACCAGGAGTGCGGCAGGTCGCCGTTGCACTGGGCGAGGGTCTCGCTGTCCTGGCCGCCCGCCGGCGGTGTGGAGCTGAGCTTCCACGGGTATTGCCGGCCCAGGCCGTTCGGCTGGTCGAAGACCGAATGGCCACCGCCGAGGATGATGCCGCTGCTGTCGTCGAAGCCGCGGACGCCCTTCAGACGCCCGAAGTAGTGATCGAAGCTGCGGTTCTCCTGCATGAGGATCACCACGTGCTCCACGTCCTTGATCGTGCCGGTCGCTGCGCGCTGGACCGCGTCCGCCGTGCGCGTGCCGGCGCCCAGCGTCACGCCCGCGGCCATGGAAGCGCCCAGTCCCACGAAGCCTCTTCGGCTGATCGGTGTCATTCGCCCCGCCCTCGTCATCAGGAGTGCCTCTGTGACACGTCGCGCGACAGGGTGCCCGTAGTCGTCGTCACGGTCCATACCCAGGGGCAAGACCGAGGTGAAGAGCAGTTGTCATCTGGCCGCCCGGCGGTGGTCCGATGCCCGGCCCACCGAGCCGACCGGCCTGCTCGTCCCACGGCTCAACGGCAAGCCACGAAGGCCGACTGGGCTCGCCGTCAGGCGCTGCCCCGATCCAGGTGTGCTCCGATCCAGGTGTGCTCCTGCCTGCGAACGCCGGCTCCCCAGTACAGTCTCTGCGGGCCGAGCGAATCCGGGGGGCGGCATGGGTGGCTCAATCAGTGAGGTCGCGGTCGCAGTTCTGGGGATCGGCGGCACGCTCGCGTCAGCACTGCTCACGCAGCGCAGCGCTGATCGGGCCAGAGCACGTGATCTGGAGCATGCCAAGCAGCTCAAGGACGAGGAACGCGAGTACGCCACTCGACAGGCTCGGCTTGAGGCACGGCGAACGTGCTACGCCGCCCTGAACGCCGGTACCCGCGACTACATCACCGTGACGACGAACTTCCTCCACGCCCTGCAAGCGGGCGAGGTGACCGAGGAATTACGGTCGGACCTGGACCGGGCCCGCAGGGACCACCGCTTGCGCCACGCCGAGGCCCAAATGGTGCTGCCTGATGAGGTGTTGGCGGCCGCCAGTACGGTGAACCGCGGCTTGGGCGATCTCTACGGCTTACTGAAACGGCTCGACAGGGGCGTCGCCGATCAGGAAGAGAGCGTGGCAGCAGCGCGAGAGGACACGAGAAGGCTTTGGGACGCCTTGTGGAGAATGCGGCACGTCATGCGTATCGACCTTGGGATCACCACACCTGTGGAGGAAGGCCAGGCCAGCGACGAGTAGAAGCACATGACGCAGCAGCACCGTTCGCCGTGTCGCGATGACCGGTACGGCCCGTAACCTCCGGCCCACCCTGTCAGAGCCCCCTGTAGGGTCCACTCGTGCAGACTTCCGAATCACTGCTCAAGCGACTCAAGGTCGATCCCGAAGCCGCGCAGCTGGCCGATTTTCCCTTCGAATTCGACACCCTCGTCGCGGCCTTCGGCCCTCTCACCCACGTGGAACCGGTGCGACTGGCCTCCGGCGTCCCGTTGGATCCGATCGCCAAGGACCACAGCGGCGGCACGTACTTCCTCTGCGGTGAAGGCGACGACGAGGACCGCCCGGTACTCTTCGCCGACTCCGAAGGCTCCGCCGGGCTGATCGGAACCACCCTCCGGGACGCGCTGCTCCTCCTGATCGGCCTGCCGTGCGCCGATGAAGCCCTGCACTGGGAAGAGGAGGGTCGCATCATGGACGAACAGGCCCTCCAAGCTCTCCGCGACGAGGACGACGCGGAATACATCGAGGCAGCTGAGCTGGAAGACTTGCCGGGGATGCGCGCCGAACTCCTCGAACGCCTCGGCCTGGCCCCACTCCCTCCTCTCACCGAGTTGCTGGAACGCGCCCGCGCTGCCGCCGCCCTCGACTCCGAGTACGTACTCATCAACGAGCAGGGCAACACCTACCGCCAGGATTGACGGCACACTCCGACTCAGCCGGCGTCCTATGAGGTGAGCTTCTCGGCCTGCTCGGTGTAGTGGTGAGGGAGATTGATCCGTCGCGCGACCCGAGAAGGCACCAGCCCGGTGTCGACGGGCCCGATCTTCACATTCCCTGCGACGAGGCATAAGTCTGGAAGTGAAACCCGACCAGCGCCGTTTCCTAGAGAGCTCGTCGTCATGTCAAACGCTTCATCGTTCACGTCATCGTTCATGTCATCGTTTACCTATGCGCAGGTGGGCGTAGTCCTTCACGAGATCGGCATGGTGTCCGAGGAGCGGTGGCGCCGCGGCCTCGAAGAGGCAGCCGACTGGGCACACGATGAGGTGCACCAATACCAGGCGGCCAGGGCACTCGTACACTTCGGGGTCGCGGTCTCGGTGCACGCCGATGACATCGACTCCATATACGACGATTACGAGGCTCTTCTGGAAGAAGCCTCCGAGGTCGCGGACAACTCGGTCACCATCTCCCATGTCCGGCTCATCGAGGGCGAAGAGGAGCTGGAGGACGGCCGGTTCGACACGTTGGAGTTCGAACGGGACGGAGAAGTCGTCACGATCGAAGCCGAGCACTTCGCGGAGGACTACTACGACCACGAGGCCGCCTGCAACGCCATCGCCTACACCGCCCACGACGACGATACCCGCGAATGGCACAGCGTCGGCTTTGACCGCGACACATACCGCGTCTACGACACCATCATGCTGCTCGCCACACCTGAGCAAAGGAAGGCACTGACCGACCGTCTGGGTTTCCGATTCTGACATCGGCCACGACGGCGGGCCAGGGCGTACGGCCACCTCCCACGCTCCTCCCACTGCTGGGCCGCCCGCCACGACCAGGACCACGCGGCAGAGCGCTGCCCATCGCCGTACCGTGGTGCCTGGTCCGGCCCACTCAGCCGCAGCAGGTCAGTTGGCCCAGGAGGCGTGCTCAAGGCAAAGGGAGCCCCGTCAGTCGGCGGGGCTCCCCAGGCGTCAGCTCATCAGGAGTAGCCGGGTCTGCGGTACCAGCTTCCGGTTCACGCTCGTGCTCTGCACAAAGATCGTGAAGTCGTCGTTGTGGTCCGGCTTGACGCGAACTTCCCTGTCCGGCAGGCCGAGCAGCGCCCGAGCCTCCGGCCCCGTGTACACCCGGTCCGTCTTCTTCTCCAGGACCGCGATCTGCTTCTTCGCCTGGATCTTCTCGGACTTACTCAGCTGATAGAACGCACAACCGGTACGGTAAGTGTGTCCGCATTCGACGACCCACTCCCGGATCGCTGCTTCGCGAGCCACCGGAACCAGCTGGTATTCGGACGGATTCACCGGGATGAGACCGGCTGCCTTGATGGTGTCCTCGTTGACAGCCTCGGCACCCATGGAGAACACCGCCCGCGATCCCCGGATGCCCTGGCTCCGGCCCACCATAAACTTTTCGGTTGCCTGCTGGATGACCTGCCCGGCCTCTTCCAGCCCCTGGGTGCTCGTGGCATCCCAGATGGCTATGTTGTCCTTCGGGAAACCGCACTGCGTGGCCTCGCGCTTGCCCATCTGATCCGGCACAAGGACGGCTAGCGTCCAGTTGTCCTCCTGCGTCTCGATCATCTTGGCCACGGCCCGGATCAGTTCACGCGGATCCCTGGCAGGGGCGTCCACGCAGTGATGACTTGCATTCTCCTGGCCATCAGTCAGCACGAACGTCAGAAAGCTGTGGTCGCCGTACAATTGAGCTGTCTGCGCCAGCTCCCGCTGCGACTTCAGGGTGGCCGCCAGCAGGGCCGTCATTCCACCGACCCGGTACAGCTGCTTCAGGGACGGCATCCGCAGCACGTCCTTGTCGTAGATGACGCACTCCACCGTGTCTGCGAAGACGTACACCGTGACGCGGGTTTCCTGGTCCAGTTCCTTCGACCGGCGGGCCAGGTAAGCAATTTGCTGGTCAGCGACGTCGACGACCTTGCGGCTCAGATGTGACATCGACGAACTGGCATCCAACACAAGAGCAACGTGATTGATGTAGTTCTGGTTTCCGGACATAGCCGCTCCCCCTTGTTCCGACTCGATGCACCGATCGTCTCACCCACCACTGACAATCGATCTTGGAGACGAGGTCGGATGAGGGGGGCGGGCGCGGTCAGACACAGGCGCGTGCCCAGGACGGGGTGAGCGTCGCGGGGTGAGCGTAGAGCTGGTCCGGGCTGGTGCGCGCCTGAGCAAAAGGGACGCCGCTGCGCCGACCGACGACCGCAACGTGGATCCCGGCGCTGGCCTGCTGCGCGTCCCCTCTCAGGCGGCCGCGGCGAGCGCGGCCGGGAAGGCGGTGCACTCGCCGAGCCGAGTGTCGCCGCAGCTCCCGCTGGTCAAGGTCGTTCATCCCGCGCTACGCCCGGGCCGCCCCACCCTGACCAACAGCCTCACCCCCGTACGTCCGGATCAGTTCCCCGCCTCAGTTTCCCGCCTCAGTTCCCCGCGGCCTTCTCCGGGCGCAGTTCACTCGGTCGTACGATGACGAACCCATCGCCGTCCAAGCGCAGTTGGACCGCCTCGCCGGATCCGCCGCGGAGCATCGACCCCATGCTCTGGGAGCGGTGCAGCGAGGTCTGCAGGGCGCTGCTCCAGCCGACCACCGCGTCGGTGTCGACGAAGACCGGGGCCTGCGGGGAGACGGGTATGACGATGGGGTTGCCCTCGCACATCACGCCGAGCTTGCCCTGGCCGCTGAAGACGGAGTTGAAGATTCCGCCACCGGCCATGCCGGCGCCCTTGACCACCTTGATCTCGTAGGAAAGGGACGGGTCGAAGCACAGCACGTTGCGGCCGTTGATCGTGATGCTGTCGCCGGACGCCAGGTCCACGATGAAGCAGTTCGCCGCCTCGTGCGCGAACCACACCTCGCCCTGGCCCCGTACGGCCATCAGCGCCAGCCCCTCGCCGGTCACGGCCCGCTTGAGGAAGTTACCGACCCCCTGGCCCTGCTTCTCGAATTGCAGGTCGCCGCGGAAGGCGATCATCGCGCCCTGCCGTGCGTAGCACTCGCCGTTCACCGCGTACTTGATCGACTTCGCGTTCTGCTGCGTCATGCCCGGCGCGGTGGCCGGCTGTGCCATGTACTCGGCGCCGAAGAGCTCACTGTTCATGACCCGGATGCTAGGCGAGCGCCTCCGGCGTGCCGTCGTCCCCAGGTCCGAGTCACCATCGTCCGCAGGGGGGATTTCGATCCCCGCCCGGCCGTGCCGTACGAGCCCGAGGCCAATAGCTCGCGGACTGCGGGGGGCCGTCACCGTCCGGCCCGGATACCTGGGCGACGCGAGCGGCCCGCTACCAGCCGGACGAGGAGGCGAATGACTCCGGTGAGGACCTGCAGGGCAGTCCCAAGACTGGCCGCCCTGTCCATCACGACAGCGTCGAGACCACGAAGTGCGGCCTGCGTCAGTGCCAGCGATCGAACGCGGCAAGCACAGCCATGATCCCGTCTTCCCAGGTCGGGAAGGGGGCTCGGATCTGGGAGAGCGATACGGCCGCGCTGCGATCACGGCCGTCCATCACGTAGACGGCGTGATTCGCCCCCGTCGCTGTGGACACGTGTCCCACCCTGGTGAAACCGCAGTCTCCGGGGTCCGGATCCGTGCATACGAAGACAAAAACATCCTGATGGTAGGGATCCGGGTCCGGTGAGACGAGGAACAGTCCCCTCCGTGCCACCTCGCCCTTCACGCGACGGTCGATCCTCGACACATCTACTGCCCTCATCGCATGCACCACCATGCTTCAGGGACCACCCCCATGGTGGCCGACCATATTCTGGGCCAGGGGTGGGGCGCGTTCAATGCCACAGTCGAAGTACCTTGATTAGAACGCGAGTTGGAACACCACTACCCGACACGCAGCATGCCAACGACGGCAACCCGAGACAGACACGTGATCCGCCGGCCGGCCGGCCAGCCAGCCGCCAGCCATCAGCCATCAGCCATCAGCCACGTAGAACGCTCCGAGGGTGCCCTGAGGCGACTGATGGGCCGGACCGACCGGTCCATGCTCGACCTGTACGACGAGGACCTCCAGGACGAGCGCGCCTTCGAGCCCAAGCGTCGCCGCGGCAACGTCTACTGAGTCCGGCGGTTCAGTTCCTTTGCGGCGTTCTCGCACACGATGGTTCAGGCGACAAGTAGGCGGAGGCCGAGTTCTGCCGCGTCGAGGGCGACGAGGTCGCGGTTGCGCTCAGCCCACCGGCCTGACGAAAGGTCGTCGCGGAGTCTGTTCACCGCACGCTGCTCGGCCTCCGGTCCGACTCTGGTCCATACCGATACCGCACGGCGCACATGGTCTTCCAGGTACGCCTCGGGTCGGCGCCAGTAGGCCTCGAAGAAGCCGTCAGCGCAGTTCCATCGGCCAGAAGTTCTTGAGCCTGTTGATGGCCCGTTCGACGGTGTTGCGCGTCTTGTAGCGCTGGCACCATCGGCAGAACTTCGGCGGCGCGGCACCAGTGTTCCCGTTCCACGGTGTTCACGCAGGTCAGCTGCCCGTCGCGATAGGGTGCTCGGGCTGTGTCCTCCCTCGATTGAGGAGCAATGGTGTTCGACCTCATCGTCATCATCCGCGTGCCCAAGGCCGAAGAGATAGCCCACGTTGCGGACGCTCTGGCCCGTATGCGTCCGCTGTGCCTGGCCGAAGACGGCTGCGTCAGCTGGGAGGCGTACCAATCGGACGAGGATGCCGCGCGGTTTGTCCTGGTCGAGCGCTGGGCGAGTCGGGAACATTGGGAGACCCACGACTCCGGCGCAGCTATCCAGGACATCTACGTTCCCGAGATCATGCCGCGCATCGAACGCGAAGTGCACCCGAGCACCCGCGTCACGTCGGTGTGAGATCGGTTGTCACCGACAGACACCATGACCTCTACTCCAGCCGGGCCGACGTAACCGACGCGCTTCTGGGCGGACCGGCCATCGGGAGTTGGCCCGGGCAGCCTTCAGCCTCTCGTCCGGGGGCCGGTGGGAGCTCTACACGGTCGTCATCGGCTCATGCCATGGCGAGCCCAGGACCACGCCCTGGCCACTTGGAGTCAATAGGGACGGGCCATCAAGACCGCCCAGCCCAGTACCCCAGGCCGGCCTGTCTGGCCGGCCGATCAGGAAGGCGCGCCGCCCAGGACTTCGACCTTGCCGGTGTCGAGTGAGTAGTAGGCGCCGACCACGGCAAGGGTGCCCTTTGCCACGAGCGGGGCCAAGTCCTGGTTGGAGCGTAGATCGGCTGCGGTCAGCTTGACCTGAGCGCGGGCCATGGTCTCGACCGGGTCGGCGCCGCCTTCGCGGACGGCCTGCTCGTATGCCGGTTGCAGGGCCTTGACGATCGCCTGCAGGTTGCCCGGCAGCGGTTTGCCGTCACGAAGAGACTTGTACGCCGCCTCGATGGCGCCGCAGCGCTGATGCCCGAGGACCACGACGAGCGGGGTACCACTCGTCATGGGCCCGTACTCGACAGAGCCCGTGACCACCGGGCCGACCGCCTCTCCGCCCGTGCGCATCACGTAGAGGTCACCCAGGCCGGTGTCGAAGAGGAGTTCAGGCGGTACTCGGGAGTCGATGCACGAGAGGATCGCCCCGAATGGTTCCTGCGCCTGAGCCACGAGCTGACGCCGATTCGGGTCCCGGTCAGGGTGGTGAAGGTCTCCGCTCATCCAGCGCTTGTTACCTGCCATCAGCCGCGCGAATGCCGCAGCGGGGGTGGTCGGCCGTGCTTGGGGTGAGGCGGTGGCCGTCTGGACGGCCCGCGCTTCGGGCGAAGCGTTGGTCGTCGAGGCGGTCCTCGTCGAGGAGCACCCCGTGAGCGCGGCCGCGGCGCCCGCAAGTCCGACGCCAAGCAACGCTCTACGATCCGGATGTCCGGCTCTGCCCATCGCTCGTTCCTCTCGATGCCGCGCAAACAGATCCTTGCGTCTGGACCGGGCCCATTGTTCGACGTCGGTGGGTGCCCCAGCAGCAGGCGCAAGCAAGCGCCGGCTACGTTGCCACCAACGGCCCACATCACCGGCTCAGACAGCCGGCTCGGACTGCTGTCGGAGTCACACCTGATACCGGGCGTGCCTGCTGGTCAAAGGCATGCCGCCGATCCGCTCCCGCTCAGGACCCCGTATCGCAGACCACCCGGCAGTCGCGGGAGCGTCACGCGGGCCGGTGGTTTCCGACAGCTGCGCCGCTTCTGGCGCTCTGTCCTCCTTCATTCCCGATGGGTCAGCTGGGGCTGCGGTACGGATTGGGTCACGGTGGCCTGACCGCGGTGGGTGGTCGTGGTGAGGACGACGGCCAGGACGAGTCCGGCCAGGGCGAGCAGGGCGCCGAGCCAGAGCGGTGAGGTGTCATGACGTAGGTCTGCATGATCGGGCCGAGGCTGAATCCGGCGACGCCGGCGGCGAAGAGCCCGATGGTGGCGGTGACCTTCATGGGGGCGGTCAGCGCGAACAGCACCAAGACGACGGCCAGCGCCAGCTCAGGCCGCGTGAGCCGTGGGTCTTGGGGACAGCGCCCGTAGTACCGATCCGATGAGGGCACCGCAGGTGTTGCACTGCCTGAAATGCAGGGCAAGAGCCGCACAACCCGCTCCCGCGCCACCGACGCCACCGACGAGGAGTCGCTCCTTCGCCTCCGGACGTTCATGGATCCCGTGCGGGACGGGAAGGCAAGTACGCGAAGCTCCTGGCGGACGAGGTTGGACTTGGTCGAAAGCAGGCCCGGGCGACGCATGACGGCAAGGTGGCGGGAGACCTCCAGGAGTGGCAGTTCCCAGGCATGGGCCGGCTCACCGGTGGTGTGCGGGCCGCGGGCCAGGGTACGCAGCAGGCGCAGCCGGATGGGATGTGCGAGTGCGCGTGGACCGCCACCAGGTGCGGGCGCCCGAAGACAGTGGGGATGGAGGTGACCCTGTCGTCGTGGGCGGCGGTTGCCATGTCCTGCAGCTTGTCGACGTCGATGCAGGCGTCGTCGGGAGACAGGGTGACTGTACCGGAGACTGATGCGAGTGCCGGCTGTTCCGCCTCGATGCCTTGGCGCCTGAGCAGGTCGTTTCCGCCTCCCGGCGTCGCCACCGAAAGGGACCAGCGCACACGGCCCCCACGGTCGCTGCTGCCGAGCGCAAGCCGCCTCGTGAGCTCGGCAACCGCCGCTGGCAACGGTCTACGGGACAGGGACACCTGGGCTCATAATCCGCATTGGCGTCCGCATCGTGCCGCTCAAGGAGACAAGGACCAGCCATCGGTGGGACGGCGCCCTCGTCTCATCGAGCGCGCCGCCCCCACCTGCCCGGCGACCGTAGGCTCTCCCCCGCCAGGAACGAGATCTCCGCAACTACCTGGTCTTTCTTCCGCTCGTGCACCCCTGCGCCGCCACAAACACCTGCCCACCTCGCCACGTAGGACATACTTCTCAGGACCAGTTGCGCAGATGGTTTTCGGTCATGCATGATCACGCCCTATCGGGGGGCCTGGCGCGTGGCCTGGGGAGCTTGTCTCCTGCCGCGCGCCTGTTTTGCGTGCCCCGGGTCGCACACACCAATGACTCCCAGGGGGAACCATGCTCGCTCACGACCACACGACCGGACCAGACAGACCCAGCGCACCGGAGACGCAAGCGGCGCCAGCGGTGCAAGCCGAGGAACACCCGGGGCCCCCGCCCGGTCCCAAGGCGCCGCCATCGTCGGCTGGGTGCTCACCATCGCGCTCAACGTGGCCGCCCCGATCATCACGTACAACGCCTTGCGCGATCAGGGCTGGAGCGAGTTCGCGGCGCTGCTGGCAGGCGGTGCCTGGCCGGTTGTCGACAGCGCCGTTCACCTCGTGTGGCGACGCCGTCTCGACGAATTCGCTGTAGTGACCCTGGTGTTCCTGGTGCTCACCGCAGTGGTGTCGCTCATCGGCTCCCACTCGACCCAGGCACTGCTGGTCAAGGACTCGGCCATCAGCGGGTTGTTCGGGCTGCTGTGCCTGGCCACGCTGATGGCGCCGCGCCCCCTGATGTTCTACTTCGGCCGCAAGTTCGCCACCGACGGCACGGCAGCGAGCACCGCCTGGTGGAACGGCCTGTGGCAATTCGAAGGATTCCGCAGCACCGTGCGGACGATGACGACGGTTTGGGGCGTGGCGTACTGCCTGGAGGCAGCGGTCCGAATCGCGCTGGCCTACGTCATGAGCACCGACACCGTGGTGGTCTTGAGCCCGATTCTCATGTACGGCGTGCTCGGCGCCCTCGTTCTGTGGACAACGATGTACGGCAAGCGGTCCCGACGCAGGGGTGAGGAACGCGCCGCTGCGGCGACTGGCTGACGAGATCGTGAACCGCGCCAACGCCAACGCCAACGCCAACGCCTCCTAACCGCCCCTCCCCGGCTCCGGCCAGCGCGAAGCCATGCCGGCATACCGGCCTACCGGCATACCGGCGGTCCCGCATTCCCCGTACGTGGTGCGGGGAATGCGGTTTCGGAAAGACACCCGTCACCCGACCCAACTCGGCAGCAATGACCAATGCTTCACGATCGGGGCCGTGCTCACGATTTCGTAGTGGGTATCAGGAGAGTTCAGGGAGGATCTCGACCGCGACGCGGTGGCCTGATTCAGCGGCTCCGTCCATGTAGCCCGCCCACTTCGTGGCGGTTTCCGTACCCGCCCAGTGCAGCGGGCCGACCGGCTTGCGCAGGGCCGGACCGAAGCGGGTGAGGGTGCCGGGCACGGCGAACGCTCCATAGCATCCGCGGCTGTACTCCTCTTCCGCCCAGTCGCGTTCGATGTAGGCGACCGGGTTACGGGCCCGAGGGCCGAAATAGCCGACGAGGTCCTTGATCACCTGAGCGCGCCGCTCGTCTAAGCCCATACGTGCGCCGGTATCGGCGTGCCGGCCTTCGAGGAAGCCGACAAGCACGCCGGGAGAGCCGCCGAACGGCGTGTTGTCGAACACCGTACCCAGGGAGCGATCGGTGCTGTTCGCCTGGCCGCTCAGGCCCGCACGGCGCCAAAACGGCTCGTCGTAAGCCACGTTGACCTTGATGACCCTGCCCATCGGCATCCGCTGGACGAGCTGATCACGGTCGCCCGGAAGGCCCGGGGTGAAACGGATGCGCGCGGCGAGCGGTGGCGGCACCGCGACCACGGCCCGGCGGGCGCGCACGGTCCGGCCGCTGCGTGTGACGACGTGGACGCCCGAGTTCCGCCAGGCGATGTCGGTCACCGGCGCGTCGAGGACGATCCGGTCACCGAGTTCCTCCGCCATCCTCAACGCGATGCGCTGTGTCCCGCCGACCACTCGGTCCTGTTGCGCCCCGCCGACGGTGTTGATCAGTGCGTCGAGGCCGCCGGCACCGCCCACGTAGAAGGCGGCCCACAGCGCGGACATGTCCTCGGGTTCTGCGGAGAACACTCCCTCGGTGACCAGCCGGAAGAAAGCCCGCCCGCCTGCGGTGTGCGCGGTTTTGCGAAGCCAGGTGCCGAAGGTCTGGGTGTCCAGTTCCTCGGCGCGGGGTACCCGCCACGGATCGGTGGCGGCGACGTGGCGCGCGAGCCGGTCCAGGCGGTATTGGACTTGTCCGATGTCTGCCAGCACCAGCGGGTTCAGCCGGGGTATTCGGCCCGTGTACCGGGAGCGGTAGGAGCCCATCTCGGCGATGTGCTCGCCGTCGGCATGGGTGGGGTAGGTGCGCAGGCCCAGCTCCTTGATCAGCGCCATCACGTGGTCCTGCCCGGGGCCGACCCACTGTCCGCCCACCTCGATGGGGGCGCCGCCGGGCAACTCGTCGTTCAGAAGCCGGCCACCGACCCGGTCACGCGCCTCCAGGACCAGCACCTCCGCCCTGCCCTGAACCAGGTCGCGAGCGGCCACCAGGCCCGCCTCTCCCGCCCCGACGACCACGACATCCACGACATCCATGAGGTCCACCGACTTTCCCATCGTCACCTCACACCCAGAACTCACATACAGAGTGAATCTGACATGCAGAGCGTATGTGATATCCATGCCGGGTGGAAACGCTGCGAGAGAAATACGCGGAGAACACCCGCCGCACCCTGCTCGACACCGCCCTGCGCCTCTTCAGCGAGCGTGACTATGCGAGCGTGTCGGCGGAAGAGCTGGTGCGCACCGCCGGCCTCACCCGCGGCGCCCTGTACCACCACTTCAACGGCAAGCTGGGACTCTTCGAGGCCGTCTTCGAAGACTTGGAGCGTCAGGCCACGCAGCGCATCACGGCGGCGATCGACCCCGTCTCGGATCCCCGCGAGCGAGCCGACCACGCCGTCGACGAGTTCCTCGACATCTGCATGGAACCCGCCTACCGCCACATCGTGCTGCAGCAAGGCCCGATCGCCCTCGGCTGGCAGCAATGGCGCGAACTGGACCAGCGCCATCTCGGCGGCCTGGTCCTCGACATCGTGCACACCGCGCTCGACGCCGGCCGCATCCGGCCCCACCCGGCCGAACTGATCGCCAGAGCGTTCTACGGCGCCCTCACCGAACTGTCCCTCGCGATCGCCGAGACCGACAACCCTGACCAGGCCCGAACTCAGGCGGCAGGTCTTGTACGCGATCTCGTGGACGGTCTGGCGATCGACACACACCCACCGTCGGCCTGACCGGAGGCCCGGCGGGGCTCCCCACGAAGGGGCTTACCCCGGACGCCATACGCCCGGCCTGCGGCGCGCCAGTTCCTTCGTCCGCAGTTGCTTCGTCGGCAGTTCCTTCGCCGATCACCGCTTGGTCGGTAGTACGCGTCCCCGGTCCGGGCGTGCGCATGGGTGAGGCGTTCAAACCGCCGCGGTGATGAACTGGCGGGCGCCGCGTAGCGGGGTGCGCAGTGTGCGCTGGGTCGCGCGGCTGTCCAGGCGGACGTCGAGGGCGCCGCGAAGTGTGCTGTCGGCCCGCAGCCCCGCGGGCAAGCGGGAGGCGTCGAGGCCGTCGCGCCTGGCGATGAGGACACCGAGTTCGTGGCGGCTCACCGCGTCGGCGCCTGCGAGATGGCGGATGCCGGTGGTGTCGTGCGATGCGAGCTCCAGGAGGGCCGCGGCGAGATCGGCGACGTGAACCGGGCAGCGGATGTCGTCGGTGAACAGGGCGCCGTCGCGGGTACCGGCCACAAGGTCGTGGACGGCACGTTCGTGGAGGGACTGGCCGCGGCCGATGATCAACGAGGTTCGGGCGACGACGGCCTGCGGATGCACGAGGAGGACCCCGGTTTCCGCTGCGGCCTTCGCCGCCCCGTAGGGGGTGAGGGGATCGGGCAGGCAGGACTCGTCGTAGTGGACGCGAGCGCCGGAGAACACCGCGTCGCTGGAAACATGAACCAAGCGGCTGCCGTACTTCGCCGAGGCCATCGCCAGCCGGACCGGGCCCTCGGCCGTGACCGCCCAATCCGCTTTGCCGCTCGATGCGTTGACGACGAGGTGCGGGCCGACCTCGGCCATGACCGCGTCGATGCGCCCAGGGTCCCGCAGGTCGAGGGCGTACCAGGCAACCTCGCGAGTGTGGCCGGGCTTGGTCGCATAGGTCGCGGCCGTCATGTGCCCTGCTGTTACCGCCTGCCGGGCCAGCTCAGAGCCCAAGAAGCCGCTACCGCCCAGGATCAGAACTCTCACGATGCGTACGGTAGACCGGTCCACCGTCCCCGGCGCCCATGTGCCACGCCATCCCGCCACATCGAGCATCAGGGCCTCAGTAGTCCGCCCACCCACCAGTCGTGCGGCTTGCCATCGTTGGCGATGCCGCGATTGCGCAGTGTCCCTTCGACAGTGAAGCCGAGTTTCTCGGCGACGGCACGCGAGCCGGTGTTCCCGGCCATGGCCCACCACTCGATGCGGTGGACGTCGAGGGTGGCCCAGCCCCAGTCGCACAGGGCCCGAGCGGCCTCCACCGAGTACCCGCGTCCGCGCTGTTCCTTGACCGCCCAGTAACCGAGCTCCCAGACGCCGCGGCTGACGAGGGTCAGGCAGTACGAGCCGACCAGGGCGCCGGTGTCCTTGCGGAACGCGCCCAAGGTGTAGTCCCTGTCCTCGGCCCACTGAGCGGGCAGCTTCTCGCCGACGAGCCTCTCCGCGTCCGCACGCCGGTACGGCACCGGCACCGGGGTGTAGAACTGGATGTCCTCGTCCTGGCAGGCTTCGTACACCGCATCCACGTCGGCAGGTGTGAAGGCCCGCAGCACCAGACGGCCGGTCTCAAGAGTCACTGGATCCATCGCTGCAGTATGACCACCCTCAACAAGCGGCGACCATCGAATATCCCGACCGAGCACCGCCCACCACGACACCCCGGGCTGGTCAACGGTCGTCGCAACACCCCAGATCAGCTGCCCCCGAGACGGAGCTACACCCACCATCGATCGCGGACCGAGCCGTGAGTGGCCCTCTGTCCCTGGGGCCGAGAGTCCGGCAAACTCAGACGGTGGTCGAGGTCGGCGAATCCGTGGTGTCAATGGTCTGGAATCGGCAGAGCGTCTGGTCCCAGGCCGCCAACCGCACGCAGCCGGGGGTCTTCCGTGCACGTACGGTGCCGGCTCTCGGAGCAGCAGGCACGTCCCGCACCCGAGGTGTGCGGTGAAAGCACGCGAGCTCGTCGCCGCCGGGTCGACCCTCATGCTGGTGTCGTCGCTGGGCATCGTTTACGGATTCGATGGCCATGCCTGGATGACGTATCCCTGCACGGCACTCGTGGGGGTGGGGTTCCGGGTACGACAGCGGGGACGGCAACTGGCCGGTGCCGGGAACGTGACGGAACTGGCCGACTTCACCGAGCTGGTCGTGCCGCAGGAGCCGTTCATCCTCTACTTGCGCGGATTCGACGTGGACCCTCGCACCCGCGAGATGGTGTCCCACGGTCCGTTGACCGTTCTGGGGATGCCGAAGTTGGGTGAGGAGGAACTGCTGGTGAGGGCGCTGTCCGAGGTCGCACCCGTGATCGCCATCGGGGACCCCACGGACCGGCTTCCCCAGCTCGGTGCGCAGCGTATCTACTACCGCCGGCGCGACAGCGGGTGGAAGAGGATCGCCGGCGAACTCATCCACACGGCATCGCTCGTGGTCATCACCACCGGCGACTCGGACGGGCTGGACTGGGAATACGCACACGTACTGGCGGACCTGCCCCTGGAGCGGCTGCTGATCGTCGTCTGCGGGGACGGTCACCACTACGAGAGATTCCGGCTCCGGGCACGGATGCGCGGTCGCTTCCCCCACACCGAGCTGCCGGAATGGCCCACGATGCTGTCGCTGTACGGCAGGAGGACCATCCGGGCGGCGGTCCGCTTCGATACGGCCGGAACACCGAGCCTTGAACCCCTCGTCTTCCGGACGGGCTGGTCGCACAGGTCCGCTCTGGAGACATCCCTGCGCAGGCGAGTCATCGACCGTTGGCGCGCAGAACTGGGAGACGATCCGACTCGGCCGTCCGGCAGTATCTGGCCGTGTCATTTCGAGGATTTCGACGATGCTTCCGATGGCTCCCCGGCGCCCCTGTCGGTCCACGTGCCGGACCCGCGTACGGGTGCCGTCACTCCGGTGCCCGCCGTCGTCCGTGGATTCGACGGAAAGGTCACGGCCTACGAGGACCGCGTGGAGTTCGCGTATGGCAGTAAGGAAGAGGAACGTCTGAAGGCGGCGCTGGGAAGCCGAAGCTACCCGTATGCGGCCCTGGCAGGAGTTGAGTTGGACCTCGCCTCGCCCATCGGGCAACAATCACTGCACCTCGTGGTGCGTGAGGGGGCCGACCTTCTCAAGCCTTCGGTGGATCCCGCTACCGAGTGGGAGGACCTGAACATCCTGCTCATCAAGCCGGGTGATCAGAAACAGGCTGAGGCGGTCGCCGAGCAGATCCGCGGGCGCATCGAGGCGGCGAGCAAGGCCGCGAGCACCCGCACCCACGCACAGACCCACGCTCAGGACCATGCATGTCCACCCGCGTTGGTACGCTCCGGCACGCCACCGTACGTCGCCGAAGGCACCCATGGTTGGGCGTCCTTCGACGGGGAGAAGGTGAGACTCTCCTTCGGTGCCACCGCCCCTCATGCAAAGCGAGGCAGGACAAGCACGATTCCCCTCGCCGATATCGCCGAGCTCCAATACCGGTACGGCTTGGTCAAAAGCACCTTCAGGGTGCTCCGCCGCGACCCTCCCCGCGAGCGTTCCCACGACTGTTCCCACTCTTCGCTGCCCGACCTCAAGGAAGACCTCGACGGTATGGCGTGCCTTCCGGTTCGCGAGCAATGGCTCGTGCTGGTGGCAGCGATCAGAACCGCCCTCGCCGAGGCGCATTCCGGGACCCGGTAGCACCAGGGAGGCCAGGGGCGTTCCCGTGCCGCCCGCTCGCGAAGATCGCCGCGGGCGGCGCCGTCAGGGGTCAGTCGTGAGCCGGCCGGCTCACCGCTTACAGATGTAGTAGCCGCTGTGCCAGACCTTCACCCAGTGGCCGGGCTTCCAGTGCTTGCTCCAGTGCCCGTTGTGCCACCGGTACTCCCAGTTCCCCTTCTGCCAGTGCTTGATCCAGTAGCCCTTGTGCCAGACGCACTTGGCGTGCTGGGTGGCCACCGTCGTTGGGGCTGCGGTCGGAGCGGCCGTTGCGGTGCCGGCCGTTCCGATGGCAGCGCCGCCGGCCAGCAGGGCGCCGGCGGCAGCGGCCGCCAGTGAGCGCTTGATGTGTTGTGTGCGCATGGTGCGCACCTCCTTGCTCGCCTGCCCCGCCCGCTTACGAGCGGGGCAGGCGGGATATAGGCGATTCAACAAAAAACTACCTCAGAAGGCGCTCGTTCGCCGGTCGGCGCAAAGGGGCTGGTCAGAGGTGCTGCGCCGGCCGCCGACGGCTCATACGGGAGGGCCTTTGGGCCCGCACTGGCGGCCTTGTGCCGGGCACGACCGGCGGCGGTGCCATCGGAGGCGCCGGCCCGCGGGGAGCGTTCAGCGGGCTGGCCGAAGGCAGTCGTAGAGGGTGAAGCTTCCGTCCGAGGTTCGGCCGTAGGTGCGTGGGCGGAGGGGGGTGCAGTTCTTCTTTACCCAGGCCGATGCCGGGGTGGACGGGCGGCGCCTGGTCAGCAGGGCGTAGCGCAGTTGGTGGGTGGCGACCAGGTCACTGAGCTGTCGTGCGGCCGGGTAGGGGGTCAGGCCGGTGAAGCCGCCCATCACGAGGATGGGTTGGGAGGTGGCGCGCAGCAGGGGCTCGGCGCCGTAGGCGGCTTGGGTGGCGAGCAGGTACTTCTCCCCGGAATGGTGCGCGGAGAGGTACTTCAGCAGCGCGGCGTCCCGTGCGGACGGCGTGCTCAAGGGGTAGCGCCGGAACGTGGCCCGATGGTGGGGCCGGTCGCGGTAGTCGGGTCCCACCGGTCCGGCCAGCGGCGACAGCGGTGAGCCGGCGTAGCGCGGGTCCAGGCTGGAGGTGGCCCAGACCGCCGGGGCGAGCAGTACGGACGCCAGGGAGGCTGCCAGGGCACCCTGCACCGCCCGTCGTGGGGTGCGTGGTCCGCGGGTGCACAGGCCGACGGTCCCGCACAGACCGAGCATCAGCACCATCGGCAGCAGCCAGGGCGCAAAGTCGCTGTGCGGGCCTTCCAATGCCACCGCCCACAGCGCCGTGAGCCCGATGGCGAGGGGCAGCGCCGCTCGACGTCGGCCACCTGCGCGGTACTCGGCCCAGAAGAGGGCGACTCCGCCACCGGTCAGCGCGGCGAGGGCCGGGGCCACCACGGCGGTGTAGTAGCCGTGATTGCCGTTGGAGTTGCTGAAGACCACGACGTGCATCACCAGCCAGCCTCCCCAGAGCAGGAACCCCGTCCGCGGCCCGTCGGTACGCGGCTGTCCGGTGCGCCACCACACACCCAGCACCAAGGCCAGTACGGCGAGCGGCAGGAGCCAGGCGATCTGCGGGCCCACGCTCTCGTTGACCAGCATGGTCCAACCGGTGTTGTCGGTGGTGCGGCTGGCCGCGGTGCCGGCGACGGCGCCCAGCGCGTTCGGGTCGTGGCCGAAGCGGCTCAGCCCGTTGTAGCCGAAGACCAGGGTGAAGGGGTTGTTGTTGGTGGTCCCGTCGATGTAGGGACGGTCCGCTGCGGGGGTCGCCCACACCAGCAGCAGCCAGGCACAGGAGACGAGGAGTGCGGTGGCCCCGGCGAGCAGCAGCCGCCGGGCCCGGTTCCATCGGGAGCCGGGCGCTGCCATCTGGTACACCGCGGCGAAGACCGGCAGGACGAGCCATGCCTGGAGCATCTTGGCCTGGAAGGCCAGTCCCACCCATGTTCCGCAGACGATCAGCGGCAGCAGCTTCCCGGTGGTGACGGCCTTCTGCAGCGATCCCGCGGCGAGGAGCAGCAGCAGGACGAGCAGGGTGTCGGGGATGGTGTGCCGGTCGA
This sequence comes from Streptomyces sp. NRRL S-337, assembly GCF_000720175.1. GTDB lineage: Bacteria > Actinomycetota > Actinomycetes > Streptomycetales > Streptomycetaceae > Streptomyces > Streptomyces siderophoricus. The sequence continues at coordinate 293,843 of NZ_JOIX01000001.1, read as the reverse complement.
GTACGACGGTGACCGGGGTGAGCGTGAGAACCAGCGCGGCGAGCAGCCCCGCCCACGGGCCTGCCCAGGCACGGACGATCCTGTACAGCACCCAGACGGCCAGTACGCCCTCAACGACCTGCGGCAGCACCACTGCCCAGTTGTGCGGTCCGAAGAGCATGACGGAGAGCGCCTGCGGCCACAACGCACCGGGGATCTTGTCCACGGTGATGGAGCCGCCCGGGTCGAGCCCGCCGAAGATGAAGGCGTGCCAGTTCGCCGCCATCGACCGCGCGGCCGCGCTGTAGTACGGGTGCACCCCGGCACGGTCGATGCCCCAGGCGTAGAGCACCGCGGCGGTGGCCAGGATGAGCAGAAGGGCGGGCAACTCCCCTTCAGCAAGGGGCAATTGACGGCGCCGGGTGGCGCGTCGGCGGCGGCCGGCGGGGTCCCGGGCGAGGGCGGTGGTGGCCATGTCGGGGTCTCTCATGGGAGGTCGGGCTGGGATGCGAGTTCGTTCACCGGCTTCGAGGGCGGCGGTGCGGCGAGCTCAGCCGACGGGCAGCGCCCCCAGCAGCAACCCGGCGACGAGCACCACATACGTGCTGAGGGTCACCGCCGTGGTGGAGATCACGGTGGCGGCCAGCGGTTGGCGGACCAACTGATACGCGATGAGGCCGGGCACGATGAAGCCCAGGGTCTGGGCGGTGTAAAGGAGCGGGAACTCGTGCTGGAGCGCGAGCAGCACCGTGGTCTGGAGCAGCACCGCGGACAGCACCACGGCGGCGAACAGTCGCTTCCCGTAAAGGATCACATGGCGCTGAAGGAGCTTGGTCGCGAGGAAGGTGAGCGCGGTGACGCCGATCACCATGGCGGCCCGGACGACATCGGTGACGAGGGTCAGCGCCAGCCAGCCGGGGGTGATCATGCCGCCGGGAGAGAGGTTGGTGGTCAGATAGCAGACCAGCGAGAAGACCAGTCCGAGGGCTATCCCCAGCGCGATGGTCTGCGGAGTGACGTTGACGGGGATCACAGGGAGTTCCTTGTCGGCCGGGACAGGGCGTCGGCGTGGGCGGAGGCGGGGCTCGGGAGGTGCGCGCCGGACCTTGGGCTCGGGAGGTGCGCGCCGGACCTGGGGCGGTTCAGCGAGGCCACCCAGCGGTACGGCTGCGGCTCGGGCGGGGGCGCGACCGGAAGCGGCTCGTCGACGTCGTCAGCGGGCAGCTTGCCGAGGTGCTCCAGGAACAATTCGCCCTGGCCGTGGATGTTGCCGATGGCCACCAGCGAGGAATCCGGGCCCAGTTCGGCGAGGATGGCGCGCGTCAGCTCCTGTGCGTCACGCCGGTCGCCGCCCAGGTCGACCACCCGCCCCGACGACCAGCCCGGCGGAATGCCGTCGCGGGCACTCTTGGTCGGATGCCCGATGAGCAGGACCGTCTCCGGGTCCAGGTCCGGGATGATCGCTCCCATCTGCCCATTGCGTTCGATCCGGTCCGGTCGGCAGTTGATGACCACGTTCAGCGGGCGGCGGATCGCACCGAGTTCCTCCAGCTGACGGACGTTCATCAACGTCGAGGCGGGGTCGTTGGCGGCGAAGACATTGGCGAAGCGCAGCCGTTTGCCGTCCGGTGTGCGGTAGCGCTCGACGGAGAGCACACCGGGGTCCGGCGGCGCCTCCCACATGCCGCGCAGTGCGGTGGCCCGGTCCACGCCGAGCAGTGCGGCCACGGCCAGCGCGATGGCGACGTTCTCCTTGAACGTGAACCAACTGAAGCCGCGCAGCTCCTCATCCGTGACCGTCTCCGGGTCCACCACGATCAGGCGGCAGCCCCGTTTGTCCGCCTCCTCCTTGAGGATGTGCAGCCGCTCCTGTTCGGCGGTGACACAGACCCCTCCGACCGGCATCGACCGGGACAGCGAGCGGGCCACATCGTCCAACGTCGGCCCCATCTCGGCGAGATGGTCCTCACGCACGTTGCACAGCACGCCGATGGTGGAACGGATCAGCTTCTCCTGGTTGATCTCCTGAAGTGCAGGCATCACCGCCATGCACTCGATCACCAGAGCGTCCGGCCGGTATGCCGCCGCGCGCCGGACGATGCCGATCTGCTCGACGACGTTGGCGATGCCCAACTTGCGGTACACCGGCTCCTCGGTGGCATCCGGGTGGATGAACCGGGCAGCGGTGCCCGTGGTCTTGGCGACGGTGACCAGTCCGCCGCCGCGCAGCGCCCCCGCGCACAGCCGGGTGATCGAGCTCTTGCCGCGGATGCCGTTGACCAGCACCCGAGTGGGTACCTGCGCCAGCGCGGCGTAGTGACGCCGCTGCTCCAGCACGCCGGCGACCAGCAGCACGGCACAGCTCAACAGCAGCACAACATAGAGGAAAAGCACGTCAGTTGGTCCTTCACTGCTGCGGCGGGCCGCCGCGCCGGAACGAGGGGGCAGGGACAGAGGGCACAGATGCACTTCCGCCACCGCGGTCCCGGTCCACCAGCGCCTGCCGGAGTAGTTCCAGACTGCGCGTGACCGAGCCGCACTCGTCGTGGTGGACCGGGTACAACACGGTGCGACGGTCACCGCCGGCCAGTTGCTCCGCGCATCTGGTGACGGCGCGCAGCGGCCTGACGACCACGATGTGCAGCCAGCCCAGGCAGGCGATGCCCACGGACAGCGCGAGCAGACCGGCCAGCATGGTGCGCGCCTGCAGTTGGAACGCCGCCAGTTTGAGCGCTGCGGCGGGCTCGGCGGAGACCACCCGCCAGCCGAGTCCGGCGATCGGCCCCTTCTGTGCCAGTGGCGCCGCGGCCGCGACCGACGGACCCTCGCCAGGGGCCGCCCCCGCGCGCAGTACGGCCGATGCCGGGGTGCCCGTGCTTCCGGGTGCCGCCTCGGTCCTGGCCACCAGTCGGGTGAGGCCCCGGTGGGGAAGAGCCTGGAAGGCTTGAAAGCCGACGCTCGCCGCGAGCACCCGGTGGTGCTCGTCGGTCAGCCACACGCTGCCGAGCCCCTCGCGTGCGACCAGGGAGTTCAGCGCGTTCACGCCGATCTCGGCGACGACGACGGCCGGGGCGGCGCCCTTGGCGCCCTTGGCGCCCTTGGCGCCATTGGCCTTCCGGGCCGCCGGGACCTGAGCGTAGGCGGCGATCGCGGGGATCGGCCCCGACGTGTTGACCTGGGCGATTCCCTCGCCGGTCGGCGCGTGGTCAAGGGTGCGCAGGGGCTGCTTGCCCACCCGGAGCACGATGGCTCCGGTGCGGTCCAGGACATACAGCGACCGGAACGTGGGGTGGTCGGCGTGTGCGCGCCGCAGCACCTCCGTCGCCCGCTCGCGGGGCGCGCCGGAGAGGGCTGACGCCGCCGCCGCGAGGTCGGTACAGCTCCGGCCGAGGGACCGCCGCACCCGGTCGGCGGCGGCCTCGGTGCGTGCCTGCTGGTCGGCGACGGCGGCTGCCGGTACGGCCTTGGCCGCCGGTGCACGGTTGAGCAGGAACAGCAGCGGTATGCCCCACGCGGCGATCACGAGCGCGCAGACGAGGACCAGAGCCCGGACACCGGGGCGGCGGCGCACCGGCCGCACGGGCTCCGGTCCCGCTTCGCCGAGCAGTTGGCGACGTATCGACTCCAGCGCCCTGCTGACCCTGCCGGACTCCCCGAACGCGACGGTCGGCACCGGTCGCGCCAACTCCTCCCGCGCCATGGGCAGGTGACCGGCCGCCCTGGCCAGTCGGGCAGCAGACAGGTGCAGCCGCAGCAGCGCACGCTGCATGCCGCCCCACAGCACCAGGGTGACCAGCACGGCGATCAGTACCAGCGCACCCGCGGCAACGAGGGCGAACCACGTATGGTCGGCGCCCGCCTTCGCCGGGGGCACCTCCCTGAGCGTGAGGACGGTCAGCCCCAGGCCGGAGGCGTCGCCCTTGCTGTCCGCCGCGGCGACCGATGCCCATCCCGTGACCTCGCGCAGGCCGTCGTGACCGTCGCCGAGCACGCTGCCCGAGACGTCGTCGGTGCGGAGATCGGCATTCGCGGCGTTCGCGGTATGTGCCGCAGCGGCCGGCAGATCATGGTGGTCAGTACGGAGCGCCGGCACCGTCCCTGGGGGGGCGGCGGTGGCGAGCACCTTTCCGTTCCGGTCCACCAGTTGACCGGTGCGCCCCACTCCGTAAACCGCTGGAGCAGCGACCTTCTCCGAGACGACGAGGAGGAGGTCGTTCTCCTCGTCGTTCTGATCCGCTCTCAGGTCGCCTGTCTGGTCGTTGTTCTCGTCCTGCTTGGCGCCGGGGGCGGATACGGCCACCCGGGCGAAGAGCAACAGCCGCGGTTCGCCACGGCTCGAAAGCACCAGGCGGGGCGCGATTTTCGTGCCACCGGACCGCACCAGTGCCGGGACATCCACCCCGGTCAGCGGCACCGTTTCGCCGCTGGCCGCCAGCGGTCTGCCGGTGTGCGGGTCGAGCAGCACACCGCCTCCCGCAGGGTGCCCGGTCGGGAGAAGGGAGCGCAGAAGTGCCGCCGGAGTGCGGCTGCCGGCGGGCGCTTCCGACGCCGCGGAGTGGCGCACTGCCGCGGCTCTTGCGTCGATGGCGGTCCCGACCGAGTCGGCGGCGTCCTCGGCGATCCGGCGTTCGGCGTCGCGCAAGGCCTGCGGAACGTCCTGTTCGTGAACGGTACCGAGACCGAGTGCGGTGAACCCGGCAACTGCCAGCAGGGCGCAGAGCAGTGCGGCGATCGGTGGGCGGACGCCTCCGAGCAGAGGCATGTCGGCACGGCGTCGGGTGCGGTGCGGACGGGGCGCGCGGGCAACAGCGTGCAGAACAGCGTCCTCTCGGAACGTGGGGGATGGCCGTGCGGCAACTCGCCCAATATCAATACGGTGAGCACGGGATAAGCACAAGCCTTTCGTGCCGGGCCTTGTATACCGGCCCAGCGGAACTGCGCTCAACTCACCGTAGGGAAAGGTAGCTTATGCCTCACGGATCTCGACCCTCCGCGGCGCAATTTCCAACATCCGCTGCGGTCCGGGTAATTGTCGATACCTTTCCGTCCGCATTCGCCGCGTCACACACAGTCGCGCATCCATGGCCGACCACCCCTGAAACTGCCCCTTCTCGGGGAATCCGTGAGCCCGCAGCGGGCGGTCGGCGAGGTCCAGCGATCACACACTGACGCGTAACAAAAACACTCAGTGAAAACGGCGGGCAACGCAGTCGCAATTCCGGGCCCGAGGGCCGCCATCCGACGGTGGCGTGAATCAGCCCTTCCGGAAGAGGCCTCCTGACCGGGGAAGACGCACCGGAAGCCCTCGCGCCGGGGCGACGGAACAGCCACTCCCGCCGGCCCTCTGCCGGCTCGCGCCTTTGCTGCTGCGACGAGTCTACGAGGGTGCCGAGTTGCCGGGAACTGACGACTTCCACCGGCCGCACCAGGGCTCTTCTCCCGCCCGCGCCCCGTACCGGCACTCGGCGCCGCTCACCTCAGGGCATACTCCCCGGCGCCGAGAGACCGTTACCCGCGCAGACGAGCCCGCGCGAAAAGGCGGGTCGCACAGGCCCGGCAACGGACGGGGCTCGAAGCCGCCACCGTGCATTTCTGGACGCGTCAGCAACGCCCCTCTCACCAACCACCATGAGGATAACTCGCCGCCCTATCCGCCGGGTTGGCACGGCCATGGCAAAACTGCCTATACGATGACCGCCAGCCGATCGCTGATCACGTGTCGATCACCACCATGGAGGGGGCCGCCCATGAAGCACGCACGAAGGCGCCACAGCCGGTTGCGCACCCGGGTCGCCGGCACCACAGGACTACTGACCCTCGCCCTGGGCGCCGCGGTGGCACCGGCCACCGCCGCGGAGAAGACCACCAGTGCAGCCACGACCACGGCGGCGGCCCTGGACGACACGGGGCAATCCCCGGGCCAGCTGGTGGCCTTGGACGACGCGGCACAAGCCCCGCGCAAGGCGGCGCACTTGGGCGATGTGGCGCGACACCCGCGCCGGGCGGCGTCCTTGAAGGTGGCGCCGGCCCCGGGTCAGCTGACCCTCCCCGCCCCGACCGGGCGCCATCGCGTCGGGACGGTCGACCTCCACCTGCGCGACACGAAGCGCATGGATCCGTGGGTGCCCACACAGCAGCGCGAGTTGATGGTCTCACTGTGGTACCCGGCCACCCACACCTCCCGCTATCCCGCCGCGCTCCTCCCCAACAGCCAGCAGGTGCTGCCGGGTGGGGTGACCCTGCCCACCACTGCCGGGCACACCGGCGCCCCGGTTGACCGCAAACTCGGCAAGCTGCCGGTGCTGCTGTACTCGCCCGGCGGGCGTGGGAACCGTGCGACGGGCACGGCACTGGTTCAGGACCTGGCCAGCCGCGGCTACTTGGTCGTCACCATCGACCACACCCACGACACCGGCGATGTGGTGTTCCCCGGCGGGCGACATGAGGTGAGCATGCTGCCGCCAGGCACCAAATCGCGCGACTTGATCGACGTCCGGGCGGCGGACACCCACTTCGTCATCAACCAGCTGGCCGAGATCGCCCGCGGCCACAACCCGGATGTGGAACACAAGCCGCTCCCCCACGGGCTGACCCAGGCCGTGAGCACGAAGCACATCGGGATGTTCGGCGCTTCCCTCGGCGGCGGATCAGTGGCCGCCGCCATGCACGCGGACTCCAGGATCGACGCCGGCGTGAACCTGGACGGCCAGCTCTTCGGCCGGTCGGAACACCAGCGGCTCGACCGCCCCTACATGCTGTTCAGCTCCGAGCACCACAACCGCAACACCGACGGGAGCTGGGCGCGGCTCTGGGAGAACCTGCACGGAGAGCGGCTCGACCTGAAGCTGCGCGGCTCCGGGCACAACTCCTTCGTCGACAACCAGGTCCTGTTCCCCCAGGCGCCGGGCGCGTTCGGGATAACCCCCGAAGTGATGCAGCAGGCACTCGGCACGATCGACCCCAACCGCTCCATCGAGGTCCAGCGCACCTACGTCGCCGCCTTCTTCGACAAGCACCTGCGCCACCAGCACAGCGACCTGCTCGACGGTCCCTCGCGCCACTTCCCGGAGATCGCCTTCGTGCGCTGAACGCCGTTCCGGTGGCATGCCGGCAGGCCCGGCCAAGCAGCCGTACCGTCAAGAGCCGGTACGGCACGTTACTTTCCGTGCTTGGCGGGCTTGCGCGGCGGCATCCAGTGGTGGACCGTGTAGTCCCCCTTCTCCAGGGTCTCGAAGGGGGCGGAACCCAAGCACTTGCCGACGCTGTTCTTCGGCAGGCCGTCCACGGCCCAGCTGTAGCCCAGCCGGTCCTTCTTGCCGTCGTCCAGCACGGTGAAGCCGAATCGCTTGCCCTTGAGGTTGCCGATGTCCGGCATGCCTGGTGCGCCCTGGAAGTGCGACTCGGAAACGATGCCGGTGGCGACGGCGACCGGGCCGCCGGTCACCAGGCAGTCGATGCGGCCCTTGAAGTAGCCGCCCCACTGCTTGCCGACGTGGTGACTCACGTAGAAGGTGCCGCGTGCCTTGTCAGCGAATCCGTGGGCGTCAATGGTGAAGTGGACGTTGTCGCCCGGCTCGCGCTTGAGCTTGGCCGACCCCTTGAGCAGTGGTTCGTCGACGGTGTGCCGGGCAGCATGGTGCCCGGCCACGGCGTGGGCTCCGGCGGCGGCTTCGACCGCGGTGGCCGCGCCCGAGGTGCCCAGGGTCAGTGCGGTCGCCGCACCGACGATGAGGGCCGTGGCGGCGACGAGGGCAGGGCGGCGCATGCGGGCGCGGGTGTGGAGCATGGCTTCCTCCAACGGAAGTGGCGGGGGCGAACCCTCACCGGGTCCGCCGGCCGGGGATCCCCGGCCACTCACCACCGTGCCGTCCGCGCCCGTACCACCACATCGCACCACAGGCCGGTGCGCCTCCGCCGTACGGCGGAAGGAGGGTCGGTACGCCAGGCCGATGCGGGGGTGGGAACCCCAAGTGTCTGGCGCCTGGAGCCGTCGCCCTCCCCCGCAACCGGGGTACTTCAGTGGGAACACGCCCATGGACCGGGCCGACTGTACGGCCCGGTCCATGGGTCCGTGGGTCCACGGGGCTCATCCAGCTGACAGCAGTCAGGATCGGTACTGGTCAGGACTCGTCAGTGCTGGTCAGTACTGGATGGTGTGGCGGTAGAGAATGTTCCGGGCCGTCGAGCCACTGTCCAGGCCGTAGTCGGGCCGGTCGTTGACGAAGTACTCGCGGAAGCTGGACTGCCAGGTCCGGGACATCATGGTGTTGCTCTTCGTCCAGCCACCGTCGACCTGGGACCACAGGTCGACCAGCGCGGTGGCAACGCGGGCCTCGCAGGCGTCGCCCGGGTCGATGCCGTTCGTGGAGCGGTCATTGGCGAGGTTCATGGAGCTGCCGTTGCCCCAGTAGTACGTGGTGTCGTTGAAGGTGTGGAACGCCACCGCGTTGGCGAAGCCCTCGGTCCAGCCGCAGCTGGTGGAGGAGGTGCGATTGACGTAATGCGGCGAGCAGTTGCTGACGTTCGGCCACCAGTTCTTGTAGAGCTTGCCCATCAGGGCGTGGCCCGCCTCGTGGATGGTGGTGTGCTCGGAGTCGGGATCGTTGTCCGCCAGGTGGATCTTGTCGTCGTTGGTGGTCCAGTACGTGCCGTCGGTGGAACCGGGGTACCACTGGACGGTGATCGGGGTGCAGTGGCCGTCCTGCTGGCTGCTCGTCCAGCAGTTGGTCGTGGCACCGCGGTTCCACCACAGCTTGTTGAGGGTGTCGAGGGCGTGCCAGGCACGACTCTGTCCGTCGTTGGCGTACACGTTGCCCAGGCTGGTGTTGCCCGAGATGTTGTTCAGCGAGTACGTGGCGGTGGAGTACAGGCGGCCGTTGCCGTCGACCACCGACCACATGCGGCCGGCCTGTGTCTGGAACTCCACCCACGCCTGGGAGATGGCGGAGGTGCTCGGGGTGTAGCAGAGGTTGAACTTGCCGTCGCCGTTGCCGGTCATCCCCGTGGCGAGCTTCTGCGTGCCGCTGTTGGCGGTCGGCCTGCCCCACAGGGTGATGTTGACGTTGCTGACCGGCTCGTCCCGGTTGGCCTTGCCGTTCCAACTGCCGCCCTCGGCGGACTGGAAGCGGTTGCGGAAGGTGCCGTTGACGCAGACCTGGGCGCTGGAGGTGGCCGCGGCGGCCGCGTGCGGGGAGGCCGGGGCCGAGGCAGCCGAGGCACGGCCGGAGACAGGAGCTGGGGCCGGGGCCTTGGGGGCGACCGGGCGGGGCTTGCGGGCACGGGGCCCGCGGCCGTGGGCCGGGGCGGCGTCGGCCTTGGTGACCGAGACGCCCTTGTCGGAGGAGCCCTTTGCCGTCCCGACGGTGAGTTCCAACGAGTCGTGCCCGGCGCGGCGCGGGTCGGGACGGTCGATGTCGCTGATGTCCGCCTGGATCTGGGCGGGTCCGGCGGCGACGGCCTTGACCTTGAGCTTGAGGGCCTGGGTGCCGGGGGTGAGGGCGAGCGTCTGACTGGTGCGCTGGCCGAAGGTGTCCGTTGTGGGTGCGGCGAAGCCGGATTCCTCGCCGGTCATCCGGATCGAGGGCGGCAATTGGAGGGCCAGTCCGGCGTGCTTGACCTGGGCCTGTGCCTGGACCTTCACGGTGAGGGTGGCCTGCTCGCCGACAGCAGGCAGGTGGTCGAAAGAAGCGGTGACGCCGAGACAACTCAGCGGTGCCTCGGAGCCTTTCGCCGCGGGGCGGATGGTGCAGCTGCTGCCGGCCGGAGTGGTCGTACCCGCGAAGGCGGACGGCACGACGACGATTGCCAGACAGGCTCCTACGCCTGCCAGCGCGGTCAGAGCGGCGGGTCTGGTGACCCGTATTCGGGACATGTGCATGCCTTTCTGCGGCGCGCCCGACCCCGGTCAGGTACGACCGGGGCCGGTGCACGCGGGCAGAGCTATGAGGGGGGTAGGGCACAGCACCCTGGGCATTGCAGCGTCCGGCCACCGGTCAACCATTGGCCAGAGCAACACCCTGGGTGACAGTGGCCGAACCATATACCGCCGGCCTGCGCATGTCATCGCTTAAGGCGGAAGATGTGGATCAGGTGCTAACTCGACGCGGACGAGGCGAAGATGGGCGCCAGTTCACCGGCCCGGAATTCCAACGACTGCGGACCCGAGGCGAACACAGAGCCAGCGGTAGCGGCTGCGAACCCAACAGCACCCACCCGCTCAGCTCTTGGAGAGTGCTTCGCGGCGAATTCAGTGGAGCAGGGCGGGGTTGTCGGCCTGGTGATGACGCTGACAGTGGTACGCAGGTGGCGGTCATCGGCCAGCAGGGCCAGCATGCTGGCGGCCAGGTCCACACGGGCGGTGAACATGCCGTCGGCGTGGCCCTCGACAAGGGTGTAGTCGGTGACCGACGGCAGAGGGAACAGACCGCCAAGCTGCCCCAGCCGGCCCGGCTTGGCCGAAGATCGCGCATCAGGAGGCCGACCCGCTGCCCACTGAGCGGCCGGGAGGAAGATCGTCCACAAGGGTCAAAAAAATTCGTGCGGCGATGTCGAGAACCCGGGACTGGCTCCGTCCCCGAGGTGAACGCGACCACAATGGGTCGCACCAGCACCGAGGAGAATCACGATGGCCAAGTACTTGCTGCTCAAGCACTACCGCGGCGCTCCGGCTCCGGTCAACGACGTGCCCATGGCCCAGTGGACGCCCGAGGAGGTCTCGGCCCACATGCAGTACATGCAGGACTTCGCGGCCCGGCTCGAGAAGACCGGCGAGTTCGTCGACGGGCAGGCGCTCGCGCCTGAGGGCGCGTGGGTCCGGTACGACGGTGAGGGGCGTCCGCCGGTCACCGACGGCCCGTTCGCCGAGACCAAGGACCTCATCGCCGGCTGGATGGTGATCGACGTCGACAGCTATGAGCGCGCCGTCGAGCTGGCCGGGGAGCTGTCGGCCGCCCCCGGGGCGGGCGGGGAGCCGATCCACGAGTGGCTTGAGGTGCGCCCGTTCCTGACCGCCCCGCCCACCATCACGGAGTGACCTCTCAGGTGTCTCAGATGTCTCACGCGTCTTTCAGGTGTCCCCGGAGTCTCCGGCGCCCCCGGTGTCTCCGATGAACGAGGCCCTGCTCCGGAGCCTCACGCCGAGCGTGCTCGCCATCCTCGTCCGCCGCGGAGCCGACTTCGCGGCGGCCGAGGACGCCGTGCAGGAAGCGCTCGTCGAGGCGGTCCGCGTCTGGCCGGCCGACCCTCCACGGGACCCGAAGGGCTGGCTGGTCACCGTGGCCTGGCGCAAGTTCCTCGACCAGGCCCGCTCGGACGCCGCCCGCCGCCGGCGTGAGGACCTGGTGGACGAGGAACCGCTGCCCGGCCCCACACCCTCCGTGGACGACACGCTCCAGCTCTACTTCCTGTGCGCCCACCCGTCGCTGACGCCGTCGTCCGCGGTCGCGCTCACGCTGCGCGCCGTCGGCGGGCTCACCACCCGCCAGATCGCCCAGGCCTATCTGGTGCCCGAGGCGACCATGGCACAGCGCATCAGCCGGGCCAAACGCACCGTGGCCGGCGTGCGCCTCGACCAGCCGGGCGATGTCGCCACCGTGCTGCGCGTCCTCTACCTGGTCTTCAACGAGGGCTACTCCGGCGACGTCGACCTCGCCGCCGAGGCCATCCGGCTCACCCGGCAGCTCGCGGCGCAGGTCGACCACCCCGAGGTGGCGGGGCTGCTCGCCCTCATGCTGCTGCACCACGCCCGCCGCCCCGCCCGGACCGCGCCGGACGGCAGCCTGGTGCCGCTCGCCGAGCAGGACCGCGGCCGGTGGGACACGAAGGCGATCGCCGAGGGCATCGCGATCCTGCAGACGGCCCTCGCCCGCGACCGGCTGGGCGAGTTCCAGGCACAGGCCGCCATCGCCGCCCTCCATGCCGACGCGCCCACCGCCGAGGAGACCGACTGGGTGCAGATCGTCGAGTGGTACGACGAGCTCACGCGCCTGACCGACAGCCCGGTCGTCCGCCTCAACCGCGCGGTCGCCGTCGGCGAGGCCGACGGTCCACGCGCCGGGCTGGCGGCGCTCGCGGAGCTGGACGACTCTTCCCCAAGCTCTTCGAGCAGACGACACCCCATTCCCCGCCACACCGCGGTGGCGGCGTACCTCCACGAGCGCGACGGCGACCTGGCGACGGCGGCACGGCTGTACGCCGAGGCGGCCCACCAGGCACCCAACCTCGCCGAGCGCAACCACCTGACGCGCCAGGCCGCCCGGCTCAACGCCCACCTGACCCGGTGAGGCGGGTGCGTCCTCGGTGCCTTTCTTCAGCTACTTCCCTGCCGGTGAAAGGGGTGGGACGGCGATCAGCGGTTTGAAGTGGCCCTTGGGGTGGGGCTCGCCTACGGGGCGGCCTTCGGCCTCGACCCAGGCGTGGGCGGCGAAGGGGTGGGTGCGCACGCCGGTGCACCAGGTGGGCCAGGCACCGCGCAAGCGGCAGAGCAGGGCGGTGGCGATGGAACGTTGCAGACAGCCCTGGCCGGCGCAGCGCAGGCTGACCGAGACGACCGCTTCGCGGGCGGCCAGGGCCTGGGCGGCGGTGGCGGGGTGGGCGCCGCGTCGGGCGAACTCCAGGATCCTGCGCAGCCGAGCCGGCTTGGCCTTCGCCAACAGGCGGGCAGCGGCAACGGCCAGGAGGGGGACCGGGCGGCGGTGCAGGGGCAGGCGGGGCCGTTCGGACAGGGCGACGGGAAGACTCACGCGGCCACCAGGTCCGCGGTGCGCAGCTGGGTGAGGACCGCGGTGACGTCCTGCTCGGCGCGGGTGGTGTCGATGTGGTGCCGGGCGGCGAGGTCGGCGGCGATGTCGTGAGGGGTGTAGCCGGCCAGGAGCTGGCGCAGGACGTGGGCACCGGTGGTGTTGAGTTGCCAGTAGCGGCCGGTGCGTTGGTTGAGCAGCACGGTGCCGTCGTCGGTGTCGGTGCAGACCACGTCAGGGTGCAGGTTCATGGGCGTCGGTCGTCCTTCGGGCGGGGGTGGGTTGCGTGGGCGTGGCTGGGACGGGCGTGGGTCGGGTGGCTGCGCGCAGCCAGGTTTCGCAGCCGATGAGGGGTTCCAGGGCGATGTTCATGGCGTTGGTCGCCTGGGGGGCCAGCAGTTGGGTGCGCAGTACGGCCGGGTCGATCAGGCCGTGGGCGGCCAGGGCCGAATCGTCGAACATTTCCAGCAGGGCGGGGAGATTGCGGCGCAGGCCGGTGTTGGCCTCTTCGCTGAACTCCCCCTTGGTGGACCGGCCCAGCACGGTGTCCGGGACGATGCCGCGCATCGCCTGGGCGAGCAGGGGTTTGTAGTGCCAGGGGCCGGCGTGTTCGTGGGTGCGGACCCGTAGCACGGCCTCGATGACGCGGTCGTCGAAGAACGGCGAGTCGAGCTGGACGCCGGCGTCGGCGAACGGGCGGGCCAGCAGGCGGTACCAGGGGGCGGCGGTGCGTACGGCGAGCAAGGTCTGGTGCTGACCGAGGTCGGTGGAGAGCGGCTGTGCGTGGGCCGCGGTGTGGCGGAGGCTTGCGCGGGCGGTCTCGATGGCCTCGGAGGTGACCCAGGCCGGGGCGCGCAGCGGCCACAGGCCCCAGCCCAGGCTGGGGCGGCGCTTGCGCGAGGGTGGGTCGGTGAGGTGGTCGGCCTGGGCGTGCCACCACGATGCCTGGCTGCCGGGGCGGGTCAGGGCGGCCAGGGTGTGCAGCAGCGGCCAGCGCTTCAGGGCCGCGTAACCGCGGACGTGCCTCAGCGCGGTGACGGGGCGGCGCCGCAGAAGGGGGTGCAGGTAGCCGGGGAAGGGGGTGAACAACTCGTCGCCGCCGTGCCCGGCCAGATGGCGCTGCGCTCCGCGGTCCGCGAGCAACCGGGCGGTGTGGCGGGTACGCGCGGCGGTGCGGACGAAGGGGTAGGGCTCTTCGGTGTCGTTCGGTGTGGCCGGGTCGGTGAAGAGCGCCGGGAGGTCGGCCGGGGGTATGACGAGGTGCTCGGCCTGGTCGAGGTGGTCGATGGAGTGGGCGGCGAAGGCGGCGTCGTCGTTGCCTGCCTCGGCCTCGCCCCAGCGGAACGTCAGCAGGTCGGGATGGGTGCGGGCGGCGAGGAAGCACAGGGAGGTGGAGTCCATGCCGCCGGACAGGTCGCTGCTCAGCCGGCCCGTGGCGGGCTCGCGGCCGGCCAGGGCGGTCTCCAGCACTTCGCGCAGGGCTGTTGCGCCGGCGGTGAGCGGGAGTTCAGGGGTGGGGGGCTGCCACCAGCGGACCTGACGGGCTTGCCGGCCCTGCTTGTCCTGCAGCACCAGGTAGTGGTCCGGCGGCAGTGGGGAGACGCCTGCCCACAGGGGCGCCTCACTTAGCGGCGGGGGAACGAGTCCGCCGCAGGCCAGGCGTACGGCCAAGGCACGTTCGTCGATGCCGGCGCCGGTCATCGCAGCCAGCACATCGGCGCGGTCGGCGGCGACGGGCAGGCCGTTGACATCGGTGTGGAAGATCCGGTGCAGTCCGGTGATGCTGCCTTGTACGCGGACCTGTCCGTCGACCGAGGCGATGACGTGGCACGAGCCCGGGAGTGCTGCGGCCAGGGCGTCGATGTCGGCGAGGGTGCGGACACGGGTGGTGAGTTCGGACAACCGCGTGGCGGTGACCGGGCAGATCCCGATCACCGCCACCCGTACCGGGCCCGCCGTGGCCACCTGAACCGCGCCAGGCAGCCACGTGCCCACCAGCCACGGACGCCCGGAGGCGTGCGAGAGTACCTGGGGCGCCGACCAGGGCACCTGCGCACGAACCTCCACCGCGGACGCCGCATCCGGCAGGACCACGAACCCAGCACCGGTCATCTGTGCTTACTCCTGAAAGTCAGCTGTCGAACCAGCTGTGAGATGGTCAGCCGGCTGTCGATCAGCCAGTGACGGTCGGTCAGCCGCCGTAGTGGCCGAAGATGTCCTTGCCCCAGCCGATGAAGCCCAGCGTGTCCTCGTTGAACTCACCGACCTCGACCAGCATCGGGGCGGCGTACGGCTCCACGGTCGACAGCTCGTTCTGCTCTTCCATATCAGCCTCCATGGGTATAAAGCGGCAGTCACCCGACTGCTCGGCACAAGCTAACACCGAAGAATCGCGCCATGATCGAATTTCTTTACGGGTGCGGTGGCGGCTGCCGGGTGTGGTGGAGCTGAGCGGGGAACATACCCGCTGGTCGACGGCGGGTCGGCCCCTTGGAGGAACCCAATCCGTTTTGCTGTGAGCGGAGTTGAGTCATTTTTCCGCCTCGGCTGACGCCTTCTTGAGGGCTTCCTCGGGCAGGGAATCCCCGCTTTTGCGCCGGCCTGACGGTGGATCAGTTCTTGAGGCGGGTGATCGCCGGGATGAGGTCGCCGTGGGGGGAGATTCCGGTGGCCCACAGGTCGGCGCTGTGGGGCACGGTGGTGGAGCTGCGGATGACGAGGTCCGGGGCAGTGGTCTTCTCCCACTGGTCGCGCTGGTCGTTCCAGTGCAGGGCGACGGGGGCTGCCCCCTTGCCGCCCAGGGCCCACAGATCGCCGTTGCCGGTTCTGCCTACGGCGCGGAGCCGGCCGTCGGCCACGTCCGGTGTCTTGGCCGTGGTCCAGGTGCTGCCGTTCCAGTGCAGGGCGAGCGGCCGCTCCGTGCTGCCGGTGGTGCTCCCGCCCACCGCCCAGATGTCGTCCGCCGAAAGGGCGGTGATCGCGCCGAGCCAGTTGTGCGTGGTGTGCGGGCCGGGCGCCGTGACACGCCGCCAACTGGTGCCGTCGAAGTGCAGCAGCAGCGCGGACTGTTGGGACTTCTCGTCGGGGGCGTAGGCGGCTCCCGCGGCCCAGATGTCGTCGGGCGCGACCGCCGTGAGGGCGCTGAGTTCCCCCTTGCCGACATCGGGCAAGGGCTGCCGGTGCCAGGCCTTGCCGTCCCAGGACTGGATGGCCGGGACGCCGTCCTTGATCGACCGGCCCATGGCCCGGCCCACCGTCCACACCTTCCCGTCGGAGGTGGTTGCCACGGCGTCCGGGACGACGTGGCCGGAGGGGTCGTTGGCCAGTTGGTACGCGGTCCACTTGGTGCCGTCCCAATGGGCGGAGGCGCTGCCCACCGCCCAGATGTCGGTGGCCGAGCGGACGGCGAGCGCTTGCGGGAAGCTGTTGTCGGGGAGGGTGGATTCCTGGGTCCATGAGCTACCGTCCCAGCGCAGTGCGATCGCCTCCAGCGAGGTGGCGCTCTTGAGCCGGTAGCCGACTGCCCAGGCCTGCTTGTCGCTCAGTGCGGCGACGGCGGTCAGATCACCCTTCTTGACGGGCACCGGGGTCGCTTGCCACTGCCCCGCGTGCGGGGCGGCGGGGGCGAGGGCTGCCGCGGGAGCGGTGGCTGCGGCCGGAGTGGTCGGATCACCGCTCTGACCGGCCAGGACCAGGCTGCCGGTGACGACGGTGGTGGCGAGGGCGGCCAGCAGGGAGACCCGTACGGATCGCCGCCGGGGGGAGGGGCTGTGCGAGGGCATACGCATTCCTTGTCCGGATGGGGGTGGGACGGTGCCTAGACCGTGGTCGTGATGACGAAGTCGAAGGCGCCGGTGTAGCGGTCGCCCTCCGGGCCGGTGAGGCGGATCGTGCATGCGCGGTTGAGGAGTCGGTCGGCGGCGTTGAGCGCGGCGAAGTCCCTGCCGTACGCCTGGGTGGTGTCGGGGAAGTACAGCTGGGTGAGGAGCACCGGGCCGCCGGAGGCCTGCACCTGGGTGTGGATGTGTGGGGCCCGTTGGCCCCAACGGCCCCAGTAGTCCCGGGGGATGATGGTGCGGAGTCGGTAGGCACCCCTGCTGTCGGTGTACTGGTGGCCGCGCAGGGAGAAGCCCGAGGTGTCGTAGTCGCCGTTTTGGTCGCACTGCCAGAATTCGATGAGCGTTTCGGGCAGGGGCTTGCAGGACGTGTCGTACACGACGCCGTTGAGGTCGAGCCGTACGCCCTGGATCGCCGGCGTGATCAGGTCGCTGCGCTCGGGGGAGTTGGGCTTGAACAGCGGACCCTCGATGGAGGCCGGTGTTTCGTGGCCCGAGCAGGCCGGGGTGACGGCGAGCGGACGGGTGCCGCGCCGGGCCCCCGGGGCGGCCTCCTCTGCTGCCTGGGCCGGAGGGCCGGCGGCGGCAGTCACGCTCGCGCCGAGCGCCACTGCCGTCACTCCGGCGGAGGTCGACCTGATGAAGGACCTGCGGGAACTGCGCTGCGTTCCTGGTGCAGCACCGTCCGGGCCGGTCTCGTCGGCGTACCGCATCGCGTCTCCTTTGCGGGGTGGTGGCGTGGGGAGAGCACCGGGGAGATGAGGTACTCCCCCGGCTCGGGCCAGCCTCCGTGGTCAGGTCGCCTGCGCACATCCGTCGAATGACCGGCCGGTTAGGGGCGTGACGAAACCCCACGGGGAGGCCAAGGGCCGGTCCGGCGGATCACGGACGGAGCTACACCGGCTCGCCTCCGGGGCCGGGACCATCCGTCCGTCCGGTGACCAGGACGGCGATCTGCGTACGGGAGCGGACGCCCAGCTTGTCCCGGACCCGGTCGAGATGACTGGCGACCGTGCTCTTGGACAGACCCAGTTGCGCGGCGATCTGCTGATTGGTCATCCCCTCGGCGACCAGCTGGGAGACCGTCAGTTCGCGTGCCGTGAGCGGAAGTTGGGCGGAGGGGCTGATCGGTTCGGTCGAGGTCCGGCATGCGACGTCGGTGTGCCCAGCATGCTTCGTCAAGCAGTCGGCTGATGCGTTGCCGCGGACGGCGTAGGACAGCAGCCGTTCCCCGCGCAGCCGGCGGCCGGCCGTCATCGCCGCGTCGGCCCGGGCAGGGTGGAGCCGCTCCCTGGCCCGGGCTGCGGCCGCCTCCACCTTTCCCCGCCAGCTCGCTTCCGGTTCGGTGTCGGTGCGTCGTCGTGCCGCGTCGGCCGCGGCGTAGAGCCGTAACGCCCGTTCGGGAGCGCCCCGTTCGGCCGCCACGATGGCCAGGCCCTCCACCGGATAGAGCGCGTGCAGGCTCTCGCCGTCCGGCACCTTCACCAGCACCTCGGCGAACCTGCTCTCGGCGGCGTCCCAGTTCCCCTGCGCCAGGTGGATCGCGCCCGCGGTGTGCAGCGCAGCCGCTGCCTGTCCCGGCGGAGCGTTGGATTCCAGGGCGGGGAGGCACTCCTCCATCACTGCGGCCGCCTGCGCGGTGTCGCCCGTCTGGAGCAGGGCCCAGGCAAGGTGGTGCCGGCACACGGCGACGTCCAGCGGGCGATCCAGCGTACGGACCACCGCCAGGCACTCGGCGAAGACGGCGACGGCGTCGTGGTGGGCATCGCGGCACAGGTGCGCGGCCGCCAGGGCGTCCAGGGCGTTGGCCAGCCGGCCGGGGTGGGGCAAGCCGGCGCGTTCCACGGCGACCGCTTCCCGGGCGAAGGTGAGCGCCGCCGAGCGGTCGGCCTGCTGACAGGCCGCGCGGGCGGCCAGCGCCAGCGCCGCACCGTGGTCCGGGGATCCGTACGTGGTCCGTGCCAGCACCTCGGTGAGCAGCGCACGGGCGGCCGTCAACTGCTCCTGCTGGTAGTGGAGTCGAGCCAACGCGAGGGCCAGCGCGGTATGCCGCGGGTCGCTCCCCTCGGCGGCACGGGCCACGGCTGCCGCGAGGTTCTCCTGTTCCCGGGCCAGCGGCAGGGCGGCGCCGTCGGGGAAGACCATGGCGGCGCCGTCGGCCGCCTGCCCGGCCAGCCGGTCCATCGCCCGGTCCCAGACGGCCGCTGGCTCCCCGGCCTCGGCGAGCCGGTCCGTTCCGTACGCCCGGATCGCCGCGAGCTGCCGGAACCTCGCCACCCCCGCCGCGTCCCCGGGCACCCGCGCGATCAAGGACTTGGCCTCCAGGGCGCACAGCACGGGCAACACCTGGCTCCGCCGTACGCGGCACCGCCCGTCGCCGCAGTGATCACCTCCCTCGACACCGTCATCGGCCGGGCCGCGATCCGCACAGACCGCGGCCGCGCTCTCCGCGTCGAACCCGCCCGCGAGCACCGACAGCCGCCGGAAAACCGTCCTTTCCAGCGGATCCAGCAGGCGATGGCTCCAGTCGATCGTGGTCCCCAGCTCGCGGTGGCGCCCCGGCCCCGTCCTGCTGCCGTCGGTCAGGAGGGACAGCTGATCGTCCAGCCCACGCAGGATTCCGGCCGGCCGGAGCGATGCCGTACGGCCCGCCGCGAGTTCGATGGCCAGAGGCAGCCCGTCCAGCCGCCGGCAGATCTCGGCCACGGTCCGGACATCACCGGGCGTGGGCGCGAACCCCGCATCGCAGGTGCGGGCACGCTCCAGGAAAAGCCTGACCGCCTCCGACCGGAGGAGCGGGTCGATGGCCTGGTCCCCGTGATGGTCTCCGCCGGCACCTGCCGGGGCCGGCGGCAGCGACAGGATGCCGACGCGGAAGACCACCTCGCCGGGCACCCGCAGCGGCTCTCGGCTGGTGGCGAGAATGCGCAGGTTGGGGCATCGGGTGAGGAGTGCCGCGGCCAACGCTGCGCAGGGCTCGGCCAGATGCTCGCAGTTGTCGAGGAGGAGCAGGGTGCTGCGCTTCTCCAGGGCGTGCACCAACGCCTCGCTTCCCGCCCGGCCGGCGCGCTCCCGTACGCCGAGGGCGGCGGCCACGGTCTGCGGCAGCAGCTCACCGTCGTGCAGCCCGTCCAGCTCCACCAGCTGGGCGCGGCCCGCGCGTCCGCCGCGCACACCGCCGGCGAGCTCGACCGCCAGCCGCGTCTTGCCCACTCCGCCGGGCCCGGTAAGCGTCAGCAGCCGCGACGACCGCAGCAGCGTGCGTAAGCGCGCCAACTCCCGTTCACGGCCCACGAATGCGTCGAGCGAGACCGGTAGCCCGCGGCCCGGCAGTCCGGTGGGTGGGGCAGCACGGGACGCTGCGGCCGCCCGCTCCCGGAACGCGCGCTGGCGGCAGGCGTCGGAGCAGTACCGCGCCGGCCGGCCCCCGCGCTGCTTGCCGTCCGACCCGGGCCGCGAGCGCCCCGGAAGCCGCACCCCACATGCCTCACACGCCCACGACTTCGCCACACAGGTATCCTGCCCAACGGATCCCGGACCGGCCACCGACCACCCGGCGGCGCTCGGCCACCCGCCGACGCTCGGGCGGCATGCACCGGGGAACCGGCGCGGGTTTCGTCATCCGGGCAAGGCCTGACCGCCTGACCGTATGAGGACGTTCCGCCTGACCGCCGGGCCGATGCCGGCCACCTCCGCCGGTCACCCGCTACGGACCGGTCCTTCCGGCGAGGCCGGGAGGTCAGCGGGCGACGTAGCCGCCGTCGACGGGCAGTGCGACGCCGATGACGAAGCCGGCGCCCGGGCTGCTCAACCACAGCACCGCGGACGCGATTTCCTCAGCGCGGCCCAGGCGGCCGATCGGCTGGGAGGCTTCGGCCTCCGCCCGGTCCAGCTCGCCCTTGGCGATCATGTCGGCGACCATCGGGGTGTCGATGGTGCCCGGGCAGACCGCGTTGATCCGCACGCCGCGCGGTGCGTATTCCAGCGCGGCGCTGGTCGTCAGGCCGATCACGCCGTGTTTGGAGGCGTGGTAGGAGGCGCGGCCGGGGATGCCGACCAGGCCGCCCAGGGAGGAGCAGTTGACGATGGCACCGCTGCCCTGGGTCCGCATCTGGGCCAGTTCGTGCTTCATGCAGGCCCACACGCCACGTAGGTTGACGGCGTTGACCCTGTCGAAGACGGCGGCGTCCTCGTCGGCGGCGTCGCTGGGCGGGATCTGGATGCCGGCGTTGTTGAAGGCCATGTCCAGGCGGCCGAAGGTTTCCACGGTGCGGTCGACCATGGCGGCGACCTGGTCCTCGTCGGTGACGTCGCAGGGGACAGCCAGTACCTCGTGTCCTTGTGCTCGCAGTTTCTGCGCCGCCGTCTTGAGGGCCTGCTCGTCGATGTCGGCCAGGGTCACGGCGGCACCGGCCTGGGCGTATGCCTGGGCGGTGGCCAGTCCCATCCCGGAGCCGGCGCCGGTGACGAGGGCGACCTGGCCGCTGAAGTCGTAGGTGGGGTTCACTGCGGGTCCCTTTCTGGAGGCGCGAGGTGTGGGGCGCGTCGTGGGCGTACGGATGCGTTGCCGGGTGAGGACGCCCGGCGCTGCGGGCGGGCAGCGAGTCACGTCACCGTGCCCCGGCCGCCCGACCGGGGGGGAGATCTCAAGTGCTCTGCCTGCCGGGCCTGTGACGGGTCAGGGGGTGATGAGGACCTTCAGGGCCTCGCGCCGGTCCATGGCCCGGTAGGCGTCGGGCACCTGCTCAAGGGGGAGGGTGCGGTCGAAGACGCGGCCGGGCTCGACGCTGCCGTCCAGGACCGCGGGCAGGAGCTCGTCGATGTAGGCGCGCACGGGGGCGGGGCCGCCGGTGAGGGTAACGTTGGGGCCGAAGAGGCTGGTGAAGCCGACCGGCGCCGCCTCGTACTGGGGTACGCCGACCCGGCTGATCACGCCGCCGGGGCGCACGGCGCCGACGGCCATGTCGTAGGCGGGCATGTGGCCGACGGCCTCCAGAACCGCGCGGGTGCCGTGGCCGCCGGTCAGGTCACGCACCTTGGCGATGCCCTCCTCGCCGCGCTCGGCGACGACGTCGGTGGCGCCGAACGCGATGCCGAGGTCGGTGCGCGTCTTGTGCCGGCCCATGAGGATGATGCGTTCGGCGCCGAGCCGCTGGGCGGACAGCACGGCGAGCAGGCCGACCGCGCCGTCACCGATGACGGTGACGCTGTCACCGGGCTTCACCCTGGCCTGCTTGGCGGCGTGGTAGCCGGTGCCGTACACATCGGCCAGGGTCAGCAGCGAGGGCAGCAGCTCCTCGTCGACGTCCCCCGGCAGCTTGACCAGGGTGCCCTGGGCCTGGGGGACGCGGATGGCCTCGGCCTGGGCGCCGCCGACACCGGCCGCGAAGAAGCCGCCCCGGAGACAGGAGGTGTGCAGGCCCTCGCGGCAGAACTCGCAGGTGTTGTCGGCGAAGGCGAACGGGGAGACCACCAGGTCGCCACGGCTGAGGCCGCTGACCTCGGAGCCGGTCTCCTCGACGACGCCGTGGAACTCGTGGCCCATGGGCACGGGCCCGTCGGCGGCGGTCAGGGAGTGGTAGGGATGCAGGTCGCTGCCGCACACGCAGGAGCGGACGATCCGGACGAGGGCGTCCGTGGGCTGCTCGATGGTGGGGTCCGGGGCGTCCTGGACACGGACGTCACCGGCTTTGTACAGGAATGCTGCCCGCATGGGACATCGCTCTTTCTGCTCGTCGAGGGGTGCGGTGCACCGGTCCGGTACGCAGCCGGTGGGAGGCACGGTGCACGAGGCGGGGTGGCTGCCGGCGGGCCGTCACCGGCCGGGGGTGGCCAGGGCTGCGGCGTACTGCTCGTCGGTGACCGGCTCCAGCCAGCTGGTGCCGTCACCGCTTCCATCACCGACGACCATGGCGAGGTGGGCCATGAGGGTGGCGTCGGTGGCACCGTGCCAGTGCTCCTCGCCGGCCGGGCACTTCACGGTCTCGCCGGCGCGCACGCGCACGACGTTGCCGTCACGGGTGCCGACCAGGCCGACCCCGTCGGTGATGTGCAGGACCTGTCCCAGGGCGTGGGAGTGCCAGTGGGTGCGGGCGCCGGGGGTGAAACGCACCAGCGCGGCGGCCAGCCGGGCCGGCTCGGCGGGCGTCGCGATGGGGTGGAGAAAGACATCGCCGGTGAAGCGCTCGGCCGGGGCCTTCACGGTGGGGGTGTCAGTGACGTGTTCCACGACTGGATTCCTTGATCGAACTGGCGGCGGGGGCACTGCCGGAGCGGCAGCGCTGCTGGTCAGGCGCCGCGCCGACTGCTTCGGCATCAGGGCGACTCCTTGCTCTCCGGGAGCGACAAAGCTTTCCGGGAGCGTCAAACGCTTCCGCTATCGAGGAAACCGCAGGTCAGCCAAGTGGAGAAGGGCCTGCCGTTACAGGTACTGGCAGAACCCCCCACATGCGTGCCGCCGCGCCTAGCCTGGGATGTGTGAGTACGGAGAGCGACATCCGCGAGTTCCTGGCCTCCCGCCGCGCCAAGATCACCCCGCAGCAGGCCGGGCTGCCCGCCTACGGCGGCAACCGGCGCGTGCCAGGACTGCGCCGGGAGGAAGTCGCCCTGCTCGCCGGTGTCAGCATCGACTACTACGTCCGCCTCGAACGTGGCCACCTCTCCGGCGCCTCCGAGGAAGTCCTCGACGCCCTCGCGAACGCCCTCCAGCTCGACGACGCCGAACGCGCCCACCTCTACGACCTGGCCCGCGCCGCCGCCAAACGCCCCGCCCGCCGCACCACACGCACCCGCGGCCCGCTCCCGGACAGCGTCCTGCGCGTCCTGAGCTCGATGACCGACTGCCCCGCCTTCATCCGCAACGGCCGCCTGGACGTCCTCGCCACCAACACCCTCGGCCGCGCCCTGTACGCCCCGCTGTTCCCCGACCCCGCCGCCCGGACCGTCAACATCGCCCGCGCCCAGTTCCTCAGCCCGGGTGGCCGTGACTTCTTCCCCCACTGGGAGGAGTCCGTGAACACCACCGTCGCCCTGCTGCGCACCGAAGCCGGACGTGCCCCCAACGACACCGACCTGACCGGACTCATCGGCGAACTCGTCACCCGCAGCGAGGAATTCCGCACCGCCTGGGCCAAGCACAATGTGCGCCTGCACCACACCGGCCGCAAGTCCTTCCGCCACCCCGCCGTCGGCGTCCTCACCCTCGACTTCGACGCCATGGAACTGCCCGCCCAACCCGGCCTGACCCTCACCGCCTACAGCACCGCCCCCGGCACACCCGACCACGACGCCTTGCAGCTCCTCGCCGCCTGGGCCGCCACCGAAGCCGACCGGCCCACCAGCCATCCCGCTTCCCCCCACCAGCAGCACCGCTGAGGGTCGCCTCCCCTTTACAGAGAGACGTCGGGATGGAGGCGTCCGACCGTCCAGATCCGTTGCCGCCGTACGGAGAGGGCGGTCACGGTCAGGGAACCGGCGGTGCAGGCGAGGAGGACCGCGAAGTCCCGGAGCAGGTTCCCGGTGAGGCCGCCCGAGACGGTCACGCGCAGTCCGTCGACGAGGTAGGTCATCGGGAGCATCGGGTTCAGCACCTGGAAGAAGGCCGGTTCGGTGGGCAGCGGGTAGAGGCCGCCCGAGGCGGTGAGCTGCAGGATGAGCAGGACCAGCGACAGGACGTCGCCGGGCACCCCGAACACGGTGCGCAGGCAGTGGTCGACGGCCACGAACGCCCCCGCCGCGGTGACCAGGAGCGCGAGCGTCAAGAAGCCGTGGACAGGGTTCAGTCCGAGGGTCAGGTCGACGACACCGTAGAGCACCAGTGCTCCCACGGCGCCGAGCAGGGCGGCCGGCAGCCATCCCGCGACGGCGGTGGTGAAGGCGCCGACCCGGCCGGCCAGGGCACGGGTGTTGAGGGGGCGTAGCAGCAGGTAGGCGAAGAGGCCGAACACCCAGAGGGCGATGCCGAAGAAGAACGGCGCGAGCCCCCGTCCGTAGACCCCGGCAGGGTGCAGGTTCGTCCGGTCGATGTGCACGGGCGAGCCCAGCACTTCGGCGGCGTGGGCGACCTGGTCGGGGCTGGTGCGGGGGATCTTGTGCAGGCCGTCGTCCACGGTGCGGGAGACTTCCGAGGCGCCGCCGTGCGCCTGCTCGGCGGCGGTGTGCAGGGCGCCGGAGCCCTTTTCCAGGGTGGCGAGCCCTTCGACGAGGCCGTGCGCGCCGTCGGCCGCGCTGTGCGAACCGCTGTCGACGAGGCGGAGCGGGGTGTGCAGGGCCAGTACGTCGTGTCGGAGGGAGCCGACGCTGTCCTGGAGGCGTTCGGCTTCGTCGAGGGCCCGCCGGGCGTTGTCCTCCGCGGCGGCGGCCCGTCCGTCGAGGGCGGTGGCGGTCGAGTCCAGACTGCGGACGTGGCTCAGGGCCCTGCGGTAGACGGGGTCGTCGCGTAGCTCTGGGTGGGTGTCGGCGAGATCGGTGAGGTCGGCCACGGCGCGGGAGGTGCCTTTGCGGGTGGCGGTGGTGGCGGTGTGCACGGCGTCCAGGCCGTCGGTGGTCAGCCGGGCGGTGCTCACCAGGGCGGAGGCGGCGCCGGGAAGCCGGTCGGCGGCGGCCTGGTCCAGACGGCCCGCGAGGTCGTCGATTTGTCCGGTGGCGCGGGCGATCTGCTGTGCCCCTGAGGCGACGTCGGCGGCCCCGTCGTGCAGGGTGGAGGTGGCCGAGGTGATCGTGGAAGTGCCCTGCTGGGCCACGCGGGTGGCTCCCACCAGCCGGTGCGCGCCGTCGGAGGCGGTGGTCAACTTGCCGCGTACGTCCGACAGTTCGCCGTAGATGCTGCGCACATAGGCGGCATGGGTGGCGGAGTTGATCTGGTCCTGCAGCTTGGTCTGCACCACTTCGGTCATGATGCCGGCGATGTAGTTGTTGGCATCGTTGAGTTCGATCCGGATGCCGGCCTGTTGGGGCCGGGTGTCGGCGCCGGTGGCGATCTTGCGGCTGAAGTCGGACGGGATGTCGATGGTGAAGAAGTAGCGGCCGTGCTCCAGCCCGTCCCGCGCCTCGTCCTGGCCGACGAAGTGCCAGTCGAAGGTGCCGGACGCCTTGAGCTGTTTCACCAGCTGATCACCGGCGTCGACCCGGCGGCCCTGCTTGGCGTGGGCCAGGTGGTCGTGGTTGACGACGGCCACCGGCATGCGGTCGGTCTTGCCGTACGGGTCCCAGTTCGCCCAGAGGTACATGGCCCCGTACAGCAGCGGCACCAGGCACAGCAGTAAGGGAACCAGACGGCGAACCGGGCCGCGGAAGCGCCGGAGTTCCAGCAGTGCCAGCTTGACGGCTTTCATGTGTCGGTGTCCTCTCGCGCGGCGGCGGTCCGGGCCGGGAGGCGGTCGCGGCTGCGCCGCGGAAGGGACAGCGCGACGAGGCCGGGGGTGGGCGGCGGGGTGCGGAGGCACCCGGCCAGTACGGTGCGCCCGGGCCCGCTGTTCCTGACCTGGTCCAGCGCCTGCCACACGCGGCCGTGCGCCTCGGGCGGCAGGCCGTCGTCGACGTCGTCGACGACGACGAGGGCGCCGGGACGCTCGGCGAGGGCCAGCGCGGTGGCCAGCAGCAGCGCCTCGGCCGGGTCGAGGTCCTCAACCAGCTCGGTCCCGCGTGGGCCGATGCCCACGGTCTCGAACGCCTCGCGGAGGCGCCGCTCGGTCACCCCTGCTCCGGTGAGGCGCCGTTCCGCCATCACCTCCTGCACCCGCAGCCGCCCTTCGAGGGCGACGGCGGGCGCCGCCCGGGCGACGGCAACGGCCGCGCGTACCCGCCGGCCCTCCGCGGGCAGTACGTACCCGCCGACCCGGATGGCCCCGCCGGACAACCGCATCCGCCCGGCCAGCGCGAGCAGCAGGGACGTACGCCCGCTACCGGCCGGCCCGTGCACGGCCAGCAGCCCGCCCGCCGGCACATCCAGGTCCACGCCCTCGAACACCGGCCCTCTCGGACCGTGCACACTCGCCCCACGGGCGATCACGTCAACTCCAGCCCCTGTCATGCAGCAAGTCCTAGCCGGGAGTGGCCAACGCACCCCTGTCGCAGGGCAGTTGTGACGATGTTCACGTCGGCCCACGCGACGCCATCTACCGGGCCTCAATGGCGTTTCGCCATGGCGTTACGCTGTGCAGCGGTTTTGGCGCGGCCGGCGACCGGGGCGGGTGCCCTTCCCGGTCATCCCCTCGCCCCGACGCAAAGGATCACAACGATGACCACCGGCACCGACGCTGCGGATGCGGGCAGTCCGCGACGGGAGCCCGCGCGCCGGCGGCTCGTCGTCCACCGCGGCCCCACCGCCCCGCGGGCCGCCGTACTGTTCCTCCACGGTGGCCGGGCCGACAGCACCGACCCGCTACCGCTGCTGAATCTCCCCGCCCTGCGCATGCGGCCCTTCCTGGGTGCCGTGGCGCGGGCCGCGGAGGGGAACGACGTCCTGCTCGCGTCCGTGCGCTACCGCTGTCGCGGTTGGAACGGCGAGGCTGCCGACGCCGCCCGGGACGCCCGTCAAGCACTCGACGATCTGGTGGCGCACTGCCCCGGCGTGCCGATCGTGCTCATCGGCCATTCCATGGGCGGGCGGGCGGCACTGCACGCCGGAGGTCATGCGGCGGTCCGCGGCGTCATCGCACTGGCACCCTGGTGCCCACCTGGGGAACCGGTGTCCCATCTGCGGGGAAAGCTTCTCGCGCTGCTCCACGATGCCCGCGACCGGATCACCGACTACCAGGGCTCCCGCGACTTCAGCGAACGTGCGCGACAGGCCGGCGCGGATGCTCAATTCCTCACCATGGACCGGGGCCGGCACGCCATGCTGCGGGATGCCGGGCGGTGGCACCGGACCACCGCCCGTCTCACCCATGCCATGCTCGCCGCCCACCGGCCATGACCCCCTGGGCGGGTTGTCGCGGCCGGCCTGGGCGGGTTGCTGCGGTCAGCGCAGGCGCAGTGCCTCGCGGACGGTGGTGAACAGGTCGGTCTGGTTGGTGACGCCGAGGACGCGGTAGGCCTGCGGGCCCTGGGCGGCGATGCGGACCTCGGTGCCGGTGTGTTCCTGGGACCGGCCCGGGGTGTTGGTCGAGTAGTTGACCTTCAGCTGCTGGCCCTCGTCGGTGACGAGCGTGGCGGACATACCGGGCGGAGTGGCCTCCAGCGGCACGATCTGGCTGGTGTGGCCGTGGTCCGCGGTGGTCACCACGAGGGTGTCGGGGTGCACGGCCGCGTAGGCGCGGGCCACCTTGACGGCACGGTCGAACGCGGCGGTCTCGCCGATCTGACCGCACGGGTCGGCCGCGTGGTCCTGCTTGTCGATCGAAGCGCCCTCGATCTGCAGGAAGAAGCCCTGCCGGGAGTGGCGCTGCTTCTGCTTGGCCTCCAGCAGCTGAATGGCCTTGGCCGCGGAGTCGGCGAGAGTCGGGGTGGCGGCCGGGCGGTTGGGGTTGGACGTCACGCACCGCTGCGGGTCCGTGCCGCCGACCGCCGCAGGCTTGCCGGTCCACTCGGTGGGGACGTTGCCGGAGGCGAACAGGCCCAGCACCGGCTTGCCTGCCGTGACGTTCTGCAGGCCGGCGTTGTCGGTGACGACCTGGTAGCCGAGCTTCTGGGCCTGCTCGGTGACGGTGAGGCCCTTGTAGGCGCCGTCGGTGACCTTCTGGTCGAAGCGCTGCTTGCCGCCGCCGAGGAGCACGTCGGCCCGGTGGTTGACCGACTGTTCGGCGATCGAACCCGGTCCGCCCTGGGCGATCGTGTCGGACGGGCACTTGGCCATGTCGGCGGGGCCCTGGCAGGAGCGGTCGGTGGCGTGCGAGGCAAGCACGGCCGGGGTGGCGTCGGTGAGTTCGGCGGTGGTGACGCTGCCGGTGGCGTAGCCGTTCTTCTGCGCCAGTTCCAGCAGGGTGGGGACGGCCTTGTCGGTGCCGGGGGTCTTGGAGATGCGGCCGTTGACCGTCTTCACGCCGGTCGCCCAGCCGGTGCCGCTGGCGGCGGAGTCGGTGACGTAGTCCGGGGTGCCGTCCGCGTGCACGGCGTACGTGGTGTAGGCGCCGGTCAGCGGGAACTTGTCCATGTTCAGGCGGCCGTTGGCGCCGACCGTGTAGTCGCGGGCGAGGGTGATCTCGGAGTCGCCCATGCCGTCACCGATCAGCAGAATGACGTTCTTGGCCTTCCCGCTCTTGATGGCGTTCTGGGCCTGCTCCTTGGGGCCGGAAGCGCCGGCCGTGGTGGTGGCGACCACGGCGGCAGCGGTGGCGGCGGCAAGGGCGGTGACGATGGTGACGTGACGGCGACCGGGTCTGTGCATGGAAGCAGCAACTCCTTGAGGCGTCCGACAAGCGGATGCGGTGTCAACGGGCGGAGTCAGATCACCAGTCCAGGGTGAATCGAGTGTGACGTTCCGGAGCTGCCATGGTTGCCAGGTCATGACGTGAGCCGGGTGCGGCCTGGCGGCGGCGGGTGCGGTGGCTGTTACTGCGCTCCGTACACCGGCTGTGGGGGCTCGGCGTCGGCGAGGAGCTTGCGGGCGGTGTCGCCCGCCTCGGCCGGGGTCCAGCGGGCGCCCCGGTCGGCGGTGGGGCCGGGCCGCCAGCCCGTCATGACGGTGATCCGCCCGCCCTCCGCTTCGAAGACCCGCCCGGTCACCCCGGCACTGGCGCCGGACCCCAGCCAGACGACGAGCGGGGAGACGTTCTCGGGGGCCATCGCGTCGAAGCCGTCGCCCTTAGGGGCGGCCATGGTGTCGGCGAAGGCCTGCTCGGTCATCCGGGTGCGGGCGGCCGGGGCGATCGCGTTGACCTGGATGCCGTAGCGGCTCATCTCGGCGGCCGCGACGAGGGTCAGACCGACGATCCCGGCCTTGGCGGCGGAGTAGTTGCCCTGGCCGACGCTGCCGAGCAGACCGGCCCCGGAACTGGTGTTGATCACCCGGGCCTCGGGCGTGCGGCCGGCCTTCGCCTCGGTCCGCCAGTGCGCGGCGGCGTGCTTGAGGGGCAGGAAGTGGCCCTTGAGGTGGACCCGCATGACGGCGTCCCAGTCGTCCTCGTCGAGCTTGACCAGCATGCGGTCGCGCAGGAATCCGGCGTTGTTGACGAGGGTGTCCAGGCGGCCGAAGGTCTCCAGGGCGGTGGCGACGAGGGAGGCGGCGCCGTCGGCGGTGGCGATGTCGCCGCCGTGGGCGACGGCCTCGCCGCCCCGCGCGCGGATCTCGTCGACGACCTGCTGGGCGGGGCCGGCGGCCGCTCCGGTGCCGTCGAGGCCGACGCCGAGGTCGTTGACGACGACCTTCGCCCCCTCGGCGGCGAAGGCGAGGGCGTGCGCGCGGCCCAGTCCGCGGCCCGCTCCGGTGACGACGGCGACGCGTCCGGTGCAGATTCCGGTCATGAGGTTCCCTTCGGATCAGCTGGTGTCGTCAGTTGTTGACGGTCGCGGCGTCGAGGAACGCCGGCCGCTCCCCGCCCCCGTGGATGTGCAGGCTCGCGCCGCTGATGTACGCGGCCCGGTCCGAGGCGAGGAAGACGCAGGCGTCGCCGATCTCCGTCGGATCGGCGAGCCGGCCGAGCGGGACGGTGCGGCCGACGGAGGCGATGCCGTCCTCGTCGCCGTAGTGCAGGTGGGAGAGTTCGGTGCGGACCATGCCGAGGACGAGGGTGTTGACGCGCACCCGGGGCGCCCATTCCACGGCCATGGAGCGGGCCAGGTTGTCCAGGCCGGCCTTGGCGGCGCCGTAGACCGCGGTGCCCGGTGAGGGCCGGGTCCCGCTGACGCTGCCGATCATGAGGATCGACCCGCCGCGTTCCTGACCGCGCATCAGCTCGTACGCGGCGAGCGAGGCGCTCAGCGGCGCGACGAGGTTGAGTGCGACGAGCCGGGCGGCGTGCTGGGGGTCGCTGTCGGCGAGCAGCCGGAACGGGGTGCCGCCGGCGTTGTTGACCAGGGTGTCCAGCCGGCCGTGGTCGTCGTGGACCCGGTCGAAGAACGTGCCGACCGCGTCCGGGTCGCGCAGGTCGAGCGGGAGGAAACGGGCGGTGCGCCCGGCCGCTTCGACGGGCCGGTCCGGGGGGCGTCGTGCGCAGGTCACCACCTCGGCGCCGGCGGCGAGCAGGGCGCGGGTGATTCCCGCGCCGACGCCCCGGGTTCCCCCGGTGACGACGGCGACGTGTCCGGACAGATCGATGATCGCTGCCAATGCACACCTCCCGCAGCGAGCGGACCGCTGCTACCTTGCGCCTAACAAATGTTTGGTGGAAAGGTAGCGGATCTGCTCATGGGTGTCTCCACCTCCGCCCCGGAAGAGGGCGTCGCCGTCGTCACCGTGGACTTCCCTCCGGTCAACGCCCTTCCCGTGCAGGGCTGGTACGACCTCGCCGCCGCCGTACGCGCCGCCGGGACCGACCCGAAGGTGCGCTGCGTGGTGCTCACCGCCGCCGGCCGCGGCTTCAACGCCGGGGTCGACATCAAGGAAATGCAGCGCACGGACGGCCACCAGGCGCTGATCGGCGCCAACCGCGGCTGCTACGACGCGTTCGCCGCCGTCTACGACTGCGAGGTGCCGGTGATCGCCGCCGTGCACGGCTTCTGCCTGGGCGGCGGGATCGGGCTGGTCGGCAACGCGGACGCGATCGTGGCGAGCGAGGACGCCACCTTCGGCCTGCCCGAGCTGGACCGGGGCGCGCTCGGCGCGGCCACCCACCTGGCCCGGCTGGTCCCCCAGCACCTGATGCGGGCGCTGTATTACACCTCCCGCACCGCCACCGCGCAGGAGCTCCACCGGCACGGCTCGGTGTGGCGGGTGGTCCCGCGCGAGCAACTCCAGGACGCAGCAAGGGAGTTGGCCCGTGAGATCGCTGCCAAGGACGGCTTCCTGATCCGCCTCGCCAAGGCCGCGATCAACGGTATCGACCCGGTGGACGTCCGTCGCAGCTACCGCTTCGAGCAGGGATTCACCTTCGAGGCCAACCTCAGCGGCGTCGCCGACCGGCTCCGCGACACGTTCGGCACCGACGCCGGCACCGCCACCGACGCCAGCACCGCCACCGGAAAGGAGCGGCAGCCATGAGCAGGGACAAGACGATGACCGCCAAGGAGGTGGTCGGCCGGCTGGAGAGCGGCATGACCCTCGGCATCGGCGGCTGGGGCTCGCGCCGCAAGCCGATGGCGCTGGTCCGGGCGCTGCTGCGGTCCGACCTCACCGATCTGACGGTGGTGAGTTACGGCGGCCCCGACGTCGGACTGCTCGCCGCCGCCGGGAAGATCCGCAAACTGGTCGCCGCCTTCACCACCTTGGACTCGATCCCGCTGGAGCCCCACTTCGGGGCGGCCCGGCAGCGCGCCGCTTTCGAGATGGTGGAGCTGGACGAGGCCATGTTCATGTGGGGCCTGACCGCAGCCGCGCACCGGCTGCCGTTCATGCCGATCCGCGCCGGCATCGCCTCGGACGTGATGACCGTCAACCCGCAGCTGCGGACGGTCCGGTCCCCCTACGAGGACGGCGAGGAGCTCGTCGCCGTACCGGCCCTGCGGCTGGACGCCGCGCTGGTGCACCTCAACCGGGCGGACGTGCACGGCAACGGCCAGTACCTGGGCCCGGACCCGTACTTCGACGATCTCTTCTGCCAGGCCGCCGACCAGGCGTACCTCTCCTGCGAGCGGATCGTGGCGACCGCGGATCTGCTCACGGCGCAAGGGCCGCAGTCACTGCTGGTCAAGCGGGCGTTCGTGAACGGCGTGGTGGAGACCCCGAACGGCGCGCACTTCACCTCCTGCGCACCCGATCACGACCGCGACGAGGCGTTCCAGCGCGCCTACGCCCGGGCCGCCCGCGACCCCGAGGCCTGGCGGGCCTTCACCGAGCGGTTCCTGTCGGGCGACGAGGACGCGTACCAGGCCGCCGTTGCGGCGTTCCACGAGGAGGAAGCATGAGCAGCGGCGCGACGACGGCGACCCGGGCCGAGTACTGCGTGGTGGCCTGCGCCGAGGCCTGGCGGGACGCGGGCGAGGTGCTGGCCAGCCCCATGGGCACGGTCCCGATGATCGGCGCCCGGCTGGCGAAGCTCACCTTCTCCCCCGACCTGCTGCTGACGGACGGCGAAGCCTTGCTGATCGGCGACGTACCGGCGGTCGGCGCCGAGGCCGAGGTGGTCGAGGGCTGGCTGCCGTACCGCCAGCACCTGGCGCTGGTGGCCACCGGGCGGCGGCACGTGATGATGGGCGCCGGTCAACTGGACCGGCACGGCAACCAGAACATCAGCTGCATCGGGGACTGGGCCCGGCCCGAGCGCCAACTGCTGGGGGTCCGCGGGGCGCCGATCAACACGCTCAACAATCCGACCAGTTACTGGGTTCCGCGGCACTCCCCGCGCGTCTTCGTCGAACGGGTCGACATGGTGTCGGGGGTCGGCTACGACCGCGCCGCCGCGGCCGGCCCGTCCGCGAGCCGCTACCACCGCATCCCCGAGGTCATCAGCGACCTCGGCGTCTTCGATTTCGAGACCCCGGACCGCACGATGCGGCTGCGCTCGCTGCACCCGGGGGTCACGGTCGAGCAGGTCGCCGAGGCCACCGGTTTCGCGCTCACCGTCCCGGACGAGGTGCCGTACACCCGCCAGCCCACCGCCGAGGAGCTGCGGCTGATCCGCGAGGTGGTGGACCCGAAGGGCCTGCGCGAGCGCGAGGTGCCGGCATGAGCGACGCGCGCCGCATGACGGACATCAGGATCGAGACCCCGCTGACCGAGCTCGTCGGGGTGCGGCACCCGATCGTGCAGGCCGGCATGGGGTGGGTGGCCGGCCCCCGGCTCGTCTCGGCCACCGCCGACGCGGGCGCGCTGGGCATCCTCGCCTCCGCCACCATGACCACGGAACAGCTGCGTGCGGCCGTGCGCGAGGTCGCGTCGCGCACGGACGCGCCGTTCGGGGTCAATCTGCGGGCGGACGCGGGCGACGCCGCCGAACGCGTCCGCATCCTCATCGACGAGGGCGTGAAGGTCGCCTCGTTCGCCCTGGCCCCCTCCCGGGAACTGATCGCCCGGCTCAAGGACGCCGGGGTGGTCGTCATCCCGTCGATCGGCGCCCGGCGGCACGCGGAGAAGGTCGCCGCGTGGGGCGCCGACGCGGTGGTGGTGCAGGGCGGCGAGGGCGGCGGCCACACCGGGAACGTGGCCACCACGGTCCTCCTCCCCCAGGTCGTCGATGCCGTGGACATCCCGGTGATAGCGGCCGGCGGCTTCCACGACGGCCGGGGCCTGGTCGCCGCGCTGGCCTACGGCGCCGCCGGGATCGCCATGGGCACGCGTTTCCTGCTCACCTCCGACAGCACCGTCCCGGACGCGGTCAAGGCCAGATACCTGGCCGCGACGGTCAAGGACATCACCGTCACCACCAAGATCGACGGCCTGCCGCACCGGATGCTGCGCAGCGAGCTGGTCGACGCACTGGAGCGCTCGGGGCGGGTGGCGGCGCTGCTGCGGGCGGTGCGCCACGCCGCCGCGTTCCGGCGCGACTCCGGTATGAGCTGGCCGCAGATGGTGCGCGACGGCCTGGCCATGAAGCACGGCAAGGACCTGACGTGGAGTCAGGTGCTGCTGGCGGCCAACACCCCGATGCTGCTCAAGGCCTCGATGGTCGAGGGCCGCACCGATCTCGGGGTGATGGCCTCAGGCCAGGTCGCGGGGCTGATCGACGACCTGCCGTCCTGCGCCGAGCTCGTCCACCGCGTCATGACCGAGGCGCAGCACCGCCTGCGCACCCTTCCCCTCGCAAGCTGAATTCCCCCTTCCACACAGGGAGTTGATGTGATGGGCACTACCCCTGTACGGCTGGCCCCGGTGGCGATCGCCGCCATGGTCACCCTCGGCGTCCTTCCGCCCTGCGCCGTCGCCGACGCCCCGGCGCAAGGTCCCGGCGCCACCGCCCCGCCGCACGAGCGGGGCGCCGCCACCGTCCACCGCATCGCGCTGCAGGGCGCGGTGAACGTCCGCGACCTCGGCGGCTACCGCACCGCGCTTGGGCGGTACGTCCGCTACGGCCAGGTGTTCCGGGCCGACGGGCTCGGCAAGCTCACCGACACCGATGTGGCGAAGCTGTCCGCGCTGCGTCTGCGGAGCGTGGTGGACTTCCGCGTGCCGCTGGAGGTCCGGCAGGACGGCGCGGACCGCCTGCCCGCCGGACTGTCCGCCACCGCACGGCCCGCGGACGACCTCGGCCTGTACGAGAAGACGAGGGCGGCCATCGTCACCAAGGACCCGGCCAAGCAGCAGGAGCTGCTCGGCGACGGCAAGGCGGAGGAGCTGATGCGGTCGATCTACCGCAACTTCGTCACCAACGAGAAGAACCGCGAGAGCTTCACGGGGACCCTCCGCGACATCGCGGACCACGAGCGGTCCCCGCTCCTGTACCACTGCACCTCGGGCAAGGACCGCACCGGCTGGGTGAGTTACCTGCTGCTGCGCGCCCTCGGTGTCCCGGCCCGCACCGCGGCCGGCGACTACCTGCTCTCCAACGAGCTGCGCGCCGAGGCGGACCGCACGACCCGGGAGGCGCTGAAGAAGGCCGGCCTGATGGAGAACCCCGACCTTCTCATCCCGCTCCAGGAGGTCCGCGAGGACTATCTACGGGCGGCGCTGGACCAGGCCGAGGAGGACTACGGGAGCCTCGACGGCTATCTGCGCCAGGGCCTCGGCCTGGACACCGCGACCCTGGTCAGGCTCCACGTGCGGCTGCTGAGGTGAGGAATTCGGCGGGGGTCAGAGGCGCTCGATGATCGTGACGTTCGCCTGGCCGCCGCCCTCGCACATCGTCTGCAGACCGAATCGGCCGCCCGTGCGCTCCAGTTCGTGCAGCAGGGTCGTCATCAGCTTGGTGCCGGTGGCGCCGAGCGGGTGGCCGAGGGCGATGGCGCCGCCGTTGACGTTGACCCTCTCCGGGTCGGCTCCGGTCTCCTTCAGCCAGGCGAGGACGACCGAGGCGAAGGCCTCGTTGATCTCGACGAGGTCGATGTCGTCGAGGGTCATCCCGGCCTTCTTCAACGCGTAGGCGGTGGCGGGGATCGGCGCGGACAGCATCCGGATCGGGTCCTCGCCGCGGACGGAGAGGTGGTGGATGCGGGCGCGCGGGGTCAGTCCGTGTTCCCGCACGGCGCGCTCGCTCGCGAGGAGCAGGGCGGAGGCGCCGTCGGAGACCTGGGAGGAGACTGCGGCGGTGAGCCGGCCGCCCTCGGTCAGCGGCGGGAGGCCGGCCATCTTCTCCAGGGTGGTGTCGCGGCGCGGGCCCTCGTCGGTGGTCACGTCGCCGTACGGGACGGTCTCGCGGTGGAAGCGGCCCTCGTCGATGGCGCGGACGGCCCGCTGGTGCGAGCGCAGGGCGAACTCCTCCATGGCGCGGCGGGAGATGTCCCATTTCTTCGCGATCAGTTCGGCGCCGTGGAACTGGTTGACGGGCTGGTCGCCGTACCGGGCCCGCCATCCCTCCGAGCCGGCGTACGGGCCCTGGGTGAGGCCGAGCGGCTCGGCGGCCTGGCGGCTGGCGAAGGCGATCGGCACCTGGGACATGTTCTGCACGCCGCCCGCGACGACCAGGTCCTGGGTGCCGGAGAGGACACCCTGGGCGGCGAAGTGCAGGGCCTGCTGGGAGGAGCCGCACTGCCGGTCCACGGTCACTCCGGGGACCTCCTCCGGCAGCCCGGCGGCCAGCCAGCAGGTGCGGGCTATGTCGCCCGCCTGCGGACCGACGGTGTCGAGGCAGCCGAAGACGACGTCCTCGACGGCCGCCGGATCGGCTCCGGCGCGCTCCATCAGCGCCTTCAGCACATGCGCGCCGAGGTCGGCCGGGTGCACGGCGGACAGCCCCCCGTTCCGCTTGCCGACCGGGGTGCGGACCGCTTCGACGATGTATGCCTCGGCCATGACCACTCCTCTTCCTTGTCTACGTTCTCGGGTCGTCCGTCATTCCCGGACGGCGATGCCCTCCAGCACCGTCGACAGGTACTGGCGGGCGATCTCCTCCGGGCTGTGCTGGCCACCCGGCCGGTACCACGAGGCGGCGACCCAGACGGTGTCGCGCACGAAGCGGTAGGTGAGCCGGATGTCGAGGTCGGCGCGGAAGTCCTCGGCGGCCACGCCGCGCTCCAGCGTGCCCAGCCACGCCCTTTCGAACTTCTGCTGTGCGTCGGTGAGGTAGCCGAAGCGGGGGTGGGTGCGCAGGTGATGGGACTCCTGCTGGTAGACGGCGACGGCGGCGCGGTGCCGGTCGATCTCCCGGAAGGATGCGGTGACCAGGGCCTCGATGGTTTCCCTGGGGGCGAGTCCGGCGGCCAGTACGGCGTCGTACCGGGCCCGGAGCTCGTCCAGGAAGGTGGCGAGGATCTCGTCGAGCATCGATTCCTTGGAGTCGAAGTGGTAGTAGAGGCTGCCCGCGAGCATGCCCGCCGCGTCCGCGATCTCGCGGACGGTGGTGGCGTGGTAACCCTGCGCGGCGAACACCTCGGCGGCGGTGGCCAGGAGTTCCCCGCGCCGCTCGGGCGCCGGGCTCATCGCGGTCTTCCTCCTGCCACTGCCGGCTTCCGGCGCCTGGCCGCGGTCGCCTCACGGATGCTGGCTGCTGACCGACAGGACCTCCCCGGTGAGGTACGAGGAGTAGCCGCTCGCGAGGAAGACGATGACGTTGGCCACCTCCCAGGGCTCGGCGTAGCGGCCGAACGCCTCGCGGGCGGTCAGCTCCTCCAGCAGCTCGGGCGTGGTGACCTTCACCAGGTGGGGGTGCATGGCGAGGCTCGGCGAGACGGCGTTGACGCGCACTCCGTAGTCGGCGGCCTCCAGGGCGGCGCAGCGGGTGAGGGCCATGACGCCGGCCTTGGCGGCGGCGTAGTGCGACTGGCCCTGCTGGGCCCGCCAGCCGACGACGGAGGCGTTGTTGACGATGACGCCGCCGCTGCCCGCGGCCTTCATCCGGCGCAGCGCGGCGCGGGTGCAGCGGAAGGTGCCGTTCAGGGTGACGTCGAGGACCCTGTCCCACTGCTCGTCGGTCATGTCGACGAGGTCGGCGGTGCCGCCGAGCCCGGCGTTGTTGACGACGATGTCGAGCCGGCCGTGGCGTTCCTCGGCCAGCTCGAAGAGGGCCGCGACCTGGGACTCCTCGGTGACGTCGCAGGGCAGGGCGGCGACGCGGTCGGCGCCGAACCGGGCGGCGAGCTCCGCCTCGGACTCCTTGAGGCGGCGGGCGTGGGCGTCGGAGAGGACGACGCTCGCGCCCTCTTCGAGGAGGCGCCGGGCGGTGGCGCCGCCGATTCCGGCGCCGGCGGCGGCGGTGACGACGGCGGTCCGGCCCGCGAGCAACCGGTGGCCGGGCACATACGGGGGCGCGGCACTCATGGGCGAACCTCCTTCGGCAGGCCGAGGCTGCAGTCTTCCGGAGGACGCCCCCCGTACCCCCGGTCCGTGCTCGGCGGCCTCCTCATGGGCGAACCTCCTTCGGCAGGCCGAGCACGCGCTCGGCGATGATGTTGCGCTGGATCTCGTTCGAGCCGGCGTAGATCGTGTCGGCGCGGGAGAAGAGGAACAGCCGCTGCCAGTCGTCGAGGTCGTACGGCGCACCGGCGGCCGTCATGCCATCGGCGCCGCGCACGTCCATGGCGAGTTCGCCCAGGTCGCGGTGCCAGGTGGCCCAGAAGATCTTGCCGATGGACGCCTCGGGGCCGGGGGCGCCGGCCGCGACGCCGTCGAGCATGCGCAGCGCGTTGCAGCGGATGATCTCCAGGCCGGTCCAGGCCCGGGCGATACGGTCGCGGATCAGCGGGTCCCGGGCGGCGCCGTTGCGCTTCGCCAGCTCGATGAGGGATTCGAGTTCGCGGCGGAAGCCGACCTGCTGACCGAGGGTGGACACACCGCGTTCGAAGCCGAGGGTGGCCATGGCGACCTTCCAGCCCTCGCCCGGCGCTCCGACGATGTTCCCGGCGGCGGTGCGGGCGCCGTCGAAGAACACCTCGTTGAACTCGGACGTGCCGGTGAGCTGGGTGATCGGCCGTATCTCCACGCCCGGCCGGTCGAGCGGGACCAGTAGGTAGGACAGGCCGTGGTGGCGGGTGGAGCCGGGTTCGGTGCGGGCGACGACGAAGCACCAGTCGGATTCGTGGGCGAGTGAGGTCCAGACCTTCTGGCCGGTGACCACCCACTCGTCCGCCTCCTCGTCGAGCTCGGCCCGGGTACGCACGTTCGCCAGGTCCGATCCGGCGTCCGGCTCGCTGTAGCCCTGGCACCACAGCTCGTCGACGGCGACGATCCGGGGGAGGAAACGCTCCCGCTGCTCGGGGGTCCCGAAGGCCATCAGGGTGGGGCCGAGGAGTTGTTCGCCGAGGTGGCCCACCCGGGCGGGGGCGTCGGCGAGGGCGTACTCCTCGTGGCAGGCCACCTGCTGTTCAAGGGTGGCGCCCCGCCCGCCGTACTCCTCCGGCCAGCCGAGGCAGGTCCAGCCCGCGGCGGCCATGTGCCGCTCCCAGGCGAGGCGTTCGACGAAGGCCTCGTGCTCCCGGCCGGGCCCGCCGCGTCCGCGCAGGCCCGCGAATTCCCCGCTGAGATTGGCCCGCAACCAGGCCCGGAACCCGGTGCGGAACTCCTCGACGCTGCTGCTCATGGGCGGCTCCGGACGACTCTCGTGGGCGGGCGTCCCGGCGGATCGACTTCTCGACGGCCGAGGGCCCGTACGTTAACCTACCAAACAATTGTTAGGGAAGGAGGGGCGGATGTCCGCTGCCCGCACTGCGTCCTTGGGGCCCGTCCGCTACGAACGCCAGGGGCCCGTCGCCCTGGTCACGATGGACCGGCCCGACTACCGCAACGCCCAGAACTCCGCGATGACCTACGCCCTGGACCGGGCCTTCTACCGCGCGGCCGACGACGACGAGGTGAAGGTCGTGGTGCTCGCCGGGGCGGGCAAGCACTTCTCGGCCGGCCATGACATCGGCACCCCGGAGCGGGATGCCCATCTGCCGTTCGACCGCAAGGCCGGGCTCTGGTGGGACCACTCGGACAAGGAGGGCACCGAGAGCCGCTACGCGCGTGAGTCCGAGGTCTATCTCGGTATGTGCCGCCGCTGGCGCGAGTTGCCCAAGCCGGTCATCGCCGCCGTCCAAGGGGCGTGCGTGGCGGGCGGTTTGATGCTCGCCTGGGTCTGCGACCTGATCGTCGCCGCCGAGGACGCCTTCTTCGCGGACCCGGTGGTGCGGATGGGCATTCCGGGGGTGGAGTACTTCGCCCACCCGTGGGTGATGCCGCCGCGGATCGCCAAGGAGTTCCTCTTCACCGGCGACCGGATGACCGCCCGCCGGGCATACGAGGTGGGCATGGTCAACCGGGTCGTCCCGCGCGAGCAACTGCACGACACCGTAAGCGAGTTGGCGCTGCGCATCGCGGAGATGCCGCGGCTGGGACTGGCACTGACCAAGCGCGCGGTCAATCAGGCCGAGGATCTGCAGGGCCTGCACACCGGGCTGGACTCCGTCTTCGGACTGCACCACGTGGCGCATGCACACAACGCCGAGGTCGCACGGGACTCGCTGGGCGGCATGGACATCCACGCCATGCGGCGACATGCCGAGGGGCGCCCCTCCTCCCCCGGAAAGGCCTCCGGCTGATGGACCTGGACTTCACGGCGGCGGAGGACGCGTTCCGCGCCGAGGCCCGCGCCTGGCTCGCCGCCCAAGTGCCACCGGCGCCGCTGCCCTCACTGGAGACCGCCGAGGGTTTCGCCGCACACCGGGAGTGGGAGCGCACGCTGTTCGCGGACCGCTGGTCGGTGGTCTCCTGGCCCGAGGAGTACGGCGGCCGGGGCGCCTCGATCCTTCAGTGGCTGATCTTCGAGGAGGAGTACTACGCGGCCGGCGCGCCCGGCCGGGTCAGCCAGAACGGCATCAACCTCCTGGCACCCACCCTCTTCGAGCACGGCACACAGGAGCAGCGGGCCCGGATCCTGCCGCCCATGGCGAGCGGCGAGGCGATCTGGGCCCAGGCCTGGTCCGAGCCGGAGTCCGGCTCCGACCTCGCCTCGCTGCGCTCCACGGCCGCGCGGACCGACGGCGGCTGGTTGCTGAACGGCCAGAAGACCTGGTCGTCCCGGGCCGCCTTCGCCGACCGGGCATTCGGTCTCTTCCGCAGCGACCAGGACGGCCTGGCGACGGGCAAGCC
Source organism: Streptomyces sp. NRRL S-337 (assembly GCF_000720175.1). Classification (GTDB taxonomy): domain Bacteria; phylum Actinomycetota; class Actinomycetes; order Streptomycetales; family Streptomycetaceae; genus Streptomyces; species Streptomyces siderophoricus. The sequence goes on along the minus strand of NZ_JOIX01000001.1, from coordinate 253,101 downwards.
GCACCGGGGGCTGACGTATCTGATGTTCCCGCTGGACGCGGACGGCGTGACCGTACGGCCCATCGGCCGCCTCGACGGCAAGCCCGCCTTCGCCGAACTGTTCCTCTCGGACGTCTTCGTGCCGGACCAGGACGTGATCGGCGAGCCCGGCCAGGGCTGGCGGGTCGCGATGAGCACGGCGGGCAACGAGCGCGGGCTGACGCTGCGCAGCCCGGGCCGCTTCACGGCCGCCGCCGAGCGGCTGACCGCGCTGTGGCGCGACCACGCCGACCCGGCCGACACCGCACTGCGCGACCGGGTCGCCGACGCGGTGATCCGCGCCCGCGCGTACCAGCTCTTCACCTATGCCAACGCGTCGAGGATCGCGGCGGGAAGTGCCATCGGCGCCGAGTCGAGCCTCAACAAGGTCTACTGGTCGGAACTGGACATCGCCCTCCACGAGACCGCGCTCGACCTGCTCGGCCCCTACGGCGAGCTGTCGGACGAGGCCGAGGAGGCGCCCGCGCACGGAAGCTGGTCCGAGGGCTACACGTTCTCCCTCGCCGGGCCGATCTACGCCGGCACCAACGAGATCCAGCGCGACATCATCGCCGAGCGGCTGCTCGGTCTTCCGAAGGGACGCCAGTGATGCGGTTCCTCCTCGACGACGAGCAGCGGGATTTCGCCCGCTCGCTCGACGCCATGCTCACGGCCGCGGACACCCCGGCGGTCGTACGGGCCTGGGCGGCCGGGGACACTGCTCCCGCCCGCGCCGTCTGGGCCCGGCTGGCCGAGGCCGGAGTGTTCGCCCTGGCCGTACCGGAACGACACGACGGGATCGGCTCGCTGCCGACCGAACTCGCCGTGGCCTTCAACGAGTTGGGCCGTCATGCGGTGCCGGGCCCCGTGGTCGAAACGGTCGCCGCGGCGGCCCTGCTGGACCGGCTCGGCACGCTCGGCGACGAGGCGGCGGCCGCCACCTGGCTGCCGGGCATCGCGTCCGGCAAGACCGCCGCCTCGCTGTGCCTGATCTCCGGGCCCGGCGCTGGATCCGGCTCCGGGCCCGCCTCCGGGTCCGGATTCGGATTCGGATTCGGCGAGAGCCCGTACGCCCTGGACGCCGACTCCGCCGACGCGGTCTTCGTCGTCGACGGCGACACCGTCCGTCTGACGGAGGTGGCCGGGCCGGTGCAGCCGTCCGCCGACCCCGCGCGCCGACTGTCCCGGCCGCTCGGCGGCACCGTACTGGCGCGCGGTCCACGGGTGTCCGCCGCGGCCGCGCACGCCGCCGAGGTCGCGGCCCTGGCGACGGCGGCGCAGGCCCTCGGGCTGGGCCGGGCGCTGCTGGCCCGGACGGTCGCCTACGCCCGGCAGCGCACCCAGTTCGGAGTCCCGATCGGCTCGTTCCAGGCCGTGAAGCACCGTCTCGCCGACGCGCTGATCGCCCTGGAGTTCGCCGAGCCACTGGTGCACGCCGCAGCCCTGGCGCTGGCCGCGAACGCGGAGTCGTCGGGCGCCGAGATCGCGGCGGCCAAGGTGTCCGCCTGCGAGGCCGCCTGTTCTGCGGCCCGCACCGCCCTCCATCTGCACGGCGCCCTCGGCTACACCGAGGAGCCGGACCTCTCCCTCTGGATCCGCAAGGCCCGTGCACTGCGTGGCGCCTGGGGAACCCCGGCCGCCTGCCGCGCCCGCGTCCTCGCCCCCTGAGTCCGAGGATTCCCACGCCCCCGCTCCCCGGTGCGCAGGGGCGGAGCACCGGCCTCGACAAAGGCGCACCGGGTGACCGGGCGCGCGAACGGAAAGGAGCAGACGAATGCGACTGACGGAGGAACAGGAAGAACTGCGGTCCGCCGTGCGTTCGCTGCTCGCACGCCACGAGGGTCCGGCAGCCTGGCGGCCCCTGACCGAGCAGATCGGCGTCGCGGGACTCGCCGTCCCCGAGGAGTACGGTGGCGCGGGCTGCGGGGCCCGGGAGGTCCACGCCCTGCTGGAGGAGTTGGGGCGAACGCTGAGCCCCGTCCCCTACCTCGGCTCCGCGGTGCTCACGGTGCAGGCGCTGCTCGCCGCCGGTGACGAGGCGGTCTGCGCGCGGCTGCTGCCGCCTCTCGCCGAGGGCCGCGCGGTGGGGAGCCTGGCGTGGGCCGAGCAGGGGTCCTGGGACCCGGCGTCGATCCGGGCCGAGGCCGCCCCCGGTCCCGACGGGACCTGGCGGATCACCGGGACCAAGGAGCATGTGCTGGACGGGGCCGAGGCCGACGTGCTGCTCGTGGCGGCTCGTACGGCCGCCGGGGTCTCGCTCTTCGAAGTGGCCGTGGACAGCCCGGGACTCCGCCGCGACGCCGTGGTCACCATGGACCAAACCCGGGCCCAGGCATGTGTGCTGCTCGACGCCGCCGAGGGCCGGCTCATCGGCACGGACGGCGAGGGCGACCGCGTCCTGGCGCACGTCCTGAACCTGGCCTGCGCGGCGCTCGCCGCCGAACAGGTCGGCGCGGCCGAGCGGGCCCTGGAGCTCACGGTCGCCTACGCCAAGGAACGCATCCAGTTCGGCCGGCCCATCGGCTCCTTCCAAGCGGTGAAGCACCGACTGGCGGACGCGTACGTCCTCGTGGAGTCGGCGCGCTCGGCCGCACTCGGTGCTGCCTTCGCGGCCGCCGAGGACTCACCCGAGCTGACCCGCTACGCGGCCGTCGCCAAGTCCGTCTGCTCTGAGGCCCTTTCCACGGTGGCGGGCGAGATGGTCCAACTGCACGGCGGCATCGGCATCACCTGGGAGCACGACGCCCACCGCTTCCTCAAGCGCGCACACAGCGCGGCCCAGCTCTTCGGCCCGCCGACCTGGCACCGACACCGACTGTCCGCCGACCTGGGGTTGACCGTGGCCTGAGCCGAAACGTCTCGTCCCGCACCGCACACGGGCGGCCGGCCCTACCGATCGGCCTGCGCATCGGCCCACGTGGTCGGCTGGCCGCTGCGGCGGGCTTCGTCCTGGACCAGGAGCGAGAGCAGGGAGGCGACGGTGAGCCCGGCTTCCGCCGGGTGCCGCAGGACCTTCCCTGCCTCGATCCGGTAGGTGTTCGTGCGTCCCTCGCGCTTGTGGGACAAGTATCCGTTTTGCTCAAGGTCAGCAATGATCCGTTGGACGGCGCGCTCGGTGAGCCGACAGTGCGCGGCGATGTCGCGGATGCGGGCGTTCGGGTCATCCGCGATGGCCGCCAGCACGCGCGCGTGGTTGGTGATGAACGTCCATCCGTTGTGAGGGTCAGGCACTCCCATGAGGCAATCTTAAGGCGCCCTTGGCCGACACTGAATACATGACATATATTTCGTGTACTGCGTTGCGTGTGTTGATGTTCCGGCGTCGGCAGGTCTCCGAAGGAGGGCTACGAGGTGGATGCTCGGGAAAAGGCGGTTGCGACAGGCCGCGCCTGGAGGACGCAGCCATGCACGCAACCCGAGAAGTCAGGCAGCGACCCGGCGAGTTCGCCATGTCTCGTGCGGATCTACAGCGATCCCGAGACCGATGAGACCGTGGTGGCACTGCGCGGCGAGATCGACTACGGCTGCGAGGAGACCCTCGAAACCTCCCTCACCAGCGCATTGAACTCCTCTGACCACGGAATCGCGATCGACCTCAGCAAGGTCTCCTTCTGGGCGTGCTCCAGCGTGAAGGTCCTCCTCGCCGTCCGTCAGCTGGCGCTGCGGCACGGCAAGACCGTCTCCCTCCTGGCAACCAGCCCCATCGCGCACCGCGTACTCGAACTGACCGACGCCCTGCAGCTCTTCACCACCCGCACGGACGCCACCTTCCGCGTCCCCCCTCAGCCGACGTCCCCGTGGGGCCCCGCGCTCTGACGCGGCGATCAGCCCCCGTCAGCCTCTCCCCACTCGGATCGGAGCCGCCCACCGACGTCGTCCGCCTGGCGAAGGCCCGCCTGATACGCCGGTTCCCAGGCAGCCCGGTCATTCAGGTCCGAGCCGAAAGCACGCACGGAGGCCGGATCGGGACCGATGGTCAGCACGGTTTTCGCCCCCACGAGCGCCAACTCCTGATCGAGCAGTGCGCGGGGATACAGGTGCGCCATCGGCTCCATCACCACCAGTGTGCGGGCTCCGACCGCGAGATCGGCGTTGGTGCCCGACCGCAGCGCACCGTCGATGTACCGCCGGCCGTTGATGGCAACCGGCGGCGCCGCCCCGGGGAATGCGCTGCTCGCCGCCACGGCGTGCACCAACGGTACGCCGCTGTCGCGGTCCCACACCACGGGCTCACCGGTGGTGGCGTCCACCGCGGTGATCAGCAGCCGACGGTCCGGCCACACGTGCGCGCCGATCAGGGCGCCCCGCCCCGCGATCAGCGCTTCCTCGGCCTCCTGGTCGGCACCGTCGAGCGCGAGCCGACCCACTCGGCGCCTGGCCTCCCCGGGCTCCAGGCTACGGTCACCGAGCACAGCGAACACCGCGCCCATCCGCCCAGGATCGACCTCGGGCCGACGACCGGCTGGTCGAGCCGGAACCGTCGCGACCCGCCCGAGGTCCTGCCCCGTGGCGAGCAGCGCAGCGACGATCGCGCCGGCCGACGTGCCGACGAACAGGTCGGCCTTCCCCAGATCCACCCCATCGCGGTGCAACCCGCAGGCCAGCCCGGCCATCCAGGCCGTGCCCACGGGACCTCCGCTGCCCAGGACCAGTCCCCGGTCGAATGAGTGCATTACCCTCTCCCCCTTGATGGAAAAACAGTCGTACCTGACCACGAAGTGTCGCAACTCCATGATCCCCGGGATGGGTTGGGGGTGAGCACGCGTAAGGCGGCCGCCGGCTACTGGTCCGGGGACGGGTCGAACTCGACCGTGAGGTGGGGAGACAACGCGCGGAGGAAGTCAGCGGCGTCGAAGATCTCGCCGGGTGCCGCGGCCCCGGCCGTTTTGACGCGTCCGTCGAGAATGCGGCGGATCGCTTCGACCACCAGGGGCGCGCTGACGGCGTAGATGTCCTGGCCGCGGGCGGTGGCGCGCCGTTCGGTGTGGCCGGCGCGTGCGACCACCTCGACCAGGAAGGTCTGAGGTGAGCGCCCTCTGGCGTCGATGGGGACCGGAGGTTCGGCATCCGGGGCCAGGACGTCCCTGACCGCAGCGGCCGTCATGTACGTGTGGAGGTGCTGGACGGGGAGGTGGCGGGAGATGGTGATGCTGTCCGCCGTGGTGAACTCGGCGACCACGGTCTGCTTGCCCAAGGGAGGGGGAAAGACCCATTGGGTGGTCGGGGCCTGGTCGGTCCGCAATTCGAGGCCGGTGTTGGTGTGGACGAGGCGACGGCCGTTGCGGCGCTGCCGGGAAACCTGGCTGGAGGCGCGGGTCCCGGCCGTGGGGTGCCAACTGCTCAGTGCGTAGGCGAGGGACACCTCGTCGGCCGAGGGCCAATCGCCCAGTGCGGCGGTGGTCAACAGGTCGCCGAGGGCGCCGAAGAATGCCATCGCGGGGATGACGGGGAGGCCGGCGGCGCGCGCCGGCTCCGTGTAGTGCGCGAAGGTGTCGGCGACGGCCTCCACCTCGCCTGCGACGTCCGCGTACGGAATCCGGGCGGCCAGTGCCGCCTCGATCACGGGGGCCGCCGTGGTGGTGAAGGGGCCGGCGCAGTTGATCACGGCCGCCGTGCCGGCCAGCGCGCGGTCGAGGGAGCCGGGGTCTTCGACGGACGCCGGCCGCACGTCGAGGCCGGGGTGGGCCCGGGCGAGTTCCTCCAGTCGTTCGGCGTCACGTCCGGTCAGGACGGGGCGCAGGCCGCGTTCGAGGAGCTCCGCCACCACGAAGCGTCCGGTATGGCCATAGGCGCCGAAGACCGCCACCTGGGGATGGGATCGCATACGTCCTCCTGTTGTCACCGAGTGATCTCCCGCGGACAGCGTGCCTGCGGCGGAGCGGAACGACGAGCGGCAGGAATGCCATGCCTCGTACAGTTCCGGACATGACTACCGTTGCCCCGGCCACGAACACGGTCGCGCTCGCCGTCACGGACGGGGTGCGCCACTTCGAACTCGCCGCGCCCTGTGAGGTGTTCGGCGTCGACTGGTCCGGCATAGCCGATCCCTGGTACGAGTTGACGGTCTGCGGGCCGGCCGGCGCCCGGGTCGGTGGACACTTCCGGCTCGAACCCGACCGAGGACTGGACCGGCTGCCGGATGCCCGGACCGTGATCGTCCCCGCCTACGCGCACATCGACGAGGAACCGCCCGGCGAACTGATCGACGCGGTCCGCGCGGCACACCAGGCCGGTGCCCGGGTGGTCTCGCTGTGCACCGGGGCGTTCGTCCTGGCCGCCGCCGGCCTGCTGGACGGACGGCGCGCCACCACACACTGGGCCCATGCCAAGGCCCTGGCCACCCGGTACCCCGCCGTGCACGTCGATCCGGACGTGCTCTACGTCGACGACGGCGACGTGCTCACCTCCGCGGGCAAGGCCGCGGCCATGGATCTGTGCCTGCACCTCGTCCGGCTCGACCACGGCTCGGCGATCGCCAACGCAGTGGCCCGCAACCTGGTCGTGCCACCCCATCGCCCCGGAGGCCAGGCACAGTTCGTCACCACACCCCTCCCCGACCCCCGCCCCCACCCGCTCGCCGCCCTGTTCCCCTGGGTCCTGGCCCGCCTCGACCAGCCGCTGACGGTCCAGGACCTCGCCCGCCAGGCGAACATGAGCCCACGCCACCTGGCCCGGCACTTCCACGCCGTCACCGGCACCACGCCACTACGCTGGTTGCACACCCAACGCATCCACCGCGCCCAAGAACTCCTGGAAAACTCCGACGACAGCATCGACGCCATCGCCACCGTCACCGGCATGGGTACCGCCGCCTCACTGCGCCGGCACTTCAACCGCACGCTCGGCGTACCTCCGGACACCTACCGACGCACCTTCCGCCAACGCCATGACACGGCAGGCGGCAGCGTCCCGACGCCCTTCCACCGAGGCACTGCTACCGACGCCCTTCCCCCGAGCTCGGCGTCGCCCAGCGCTCAGAGGCTGGTGAGCAGGCCGTCGAGTGGCGCCGGTACGCGCTCGGGGTCGAGGGCCTCGACGAGGACGCGGCCGTAGTGGATCTTGCGGCCCTTCTTCGTGCCGAGGAAGCGCCGCAACTGCTGCTGGGCGGCGCGGCCCCGCTGGGCGGGCTGGCGCAGGAAGGTCCGCAGGGCGCGCAGGTCGCCCTCCGCCCGGACCAGCTCCTCCATCCTCGTCGCGCCCAGCGCGCGGATGAGCTCGTCCTCCAGATCCGCCGCGCAGACGAAGAACCCTGGCTGTGCTGCATCGGACTGCCCGAAGGCGCGGGCGTAATAGCGGCGTTCCGCCTCGTCGCACAGTCCCGTGAGGCGGAGGCCCAGGCCGGCGGGCCCGAGGAGGCGGGCGAAACGGCCGACGCTCATCGCACCGCCCATCGGCAGGACGCAGATTCCTTCGGCCGCCAGGTCCCGGCCGCGGCGCGCGGCCAGCGCACTGACCGCTGCGGCGTCGCTCAGCCCTTCGAGCAGGACCACCGCCCGGACGGGCAGTCGCGCGGCGACCTCGCGCGCGAGGTCGCCGGGGCCACCGGCAGCCCACGCGGTAACCGCCTCCTGAAACGACCCCATGTCAGCCATGGGAGGAGTCTCCGCCCTTCCCGGCCGCCAGGGTAGGGAATTTCCGCGCCCGAAAGGGAGTTGCCACGGGCCGCATCCGGGCGGCAGGCTCCCTGCATGATCGAGTTGCGGGTGCTGACGGCGGACGACTGGACCGTGTGGCGAGAGTTGCGGATCGCCGCGCTCACGGACGCGCCTGAGGCGTTCGGGTCCCGGCTCGCGGACTGGCAGGGCGAGGGTGACCGCGAGGAGCGATGGCGCGGTCGGCTGAGCATCCCCGGTTCCCACCATCTCGCCGCCGTACTCGACGGCAAGCCGGTCGGGATGATCAGTGGCGTCCCGGGCCCGGACAATGGTGTCGTCGAGCTGATCTCGATGTGGGTCAGCAAGGACGCGCGGGGGCAGGGCGTGGGAGATCACCTGCTCGGGGCGGTGGAACAGTGGGCGCGGCGGATGCGAACCGGAACCTTGCAACTCGCGGTCCGGCCCGGCAACGAGAACGCCATCGCGCTCTACCGGCGCAACGGATTTCACGACACCGGGCCGGTGGGTGAGGTGCTGCCGGACGGACGCAGGGAGCACATCATGGTCAAGAGGCTCGCTGTCAGATGACTTCGAGGTTCGCCATCATTCCCATGTCTTCGTGTTCGGCGTTGTGGCAGTGGACGGTGACATCGGAACGGGCGGGGTCGAACGGAAGGAGCCCAGCCGGTTGACGATCCGGACGCGGCTGCCGACCGGGACACCCGAGAAGTCGATGATGACGTCGTAGCGTTCGCCCGGCGCGATCGGCAGGAGTCGGTGGGTGACCGGCGCCGCGAGGAGCCCCTGGTCGGCGCCTATCTGGACGAGATCGAGCAGGCGTCCGTCGTCGCCGACCGCTTCGAGTGCGTAATGCCGGGCGTTGGAGGCGTTCAGGACGCGCAGCCGGTATCGGGCCGCGTCGACCTCGTGCACGGGCCACGGAGCACCATTGACCAAGATCACGTCACCGAGGACGCCCTGGTCGCTGTGTGCGCCGCGGGGTCCGGGCAGGCGATCAGCGGGGCGGCGTGACGAGCCCCATCTCGTAAGCGGTGATGACGAGTTGGACCCGGTCCCGGGCGTCCAGTTTGGTGAGCAGTCGTGACACATGCGACTTGGCGGTGGCCACCGTGATGAAGAGGTCCTCCGCGATCTCGGGGTTCGACCGGCCGCGTCCGACCAGGGTCAGTACTTCCCGTTCCCGCTCGGTGATGCCGTCGACCGGCCGCGGGGAGCGCGTCGGGGCGGCCTCGGGGCCCTTGGCGAAGTCCGCGATCAGACGGCGCGTCACCCCTGGCGCGATCAGTGCGTCACCCGCGGCGACCACGCGGATCGCCGCGAGGATGTCGTCCAGCGCCATGTCCTTGACCACGAAGCCGCTCGCGCCGGCCCGGAGTGCGCCGTAGACATGGTCGTCCTCGTCGAAGGTGGTCAGGACGAGCACGCGGGTCGGTGCCGGGCCGGCGGTGATCAGGCGGGTGGCCTCGATCCCGTCCATGCCGGGCATCCGGATGTCCATCACCACGACGTCGGGGCGGAGGTCGCCGACGAGCCGGACCGCTTCTGAGCCGGTGGCGGCCTCACCGACGACTTCCAGGTCGGGGTGGTCGGCCATGATCACGCGCAGACCGGACCGCACCAGCGGCTGGTCGTCGGCGAGCAGTACCCGGACGGTCATCGGGCCTCCACCGGAACGGCGACGGGCGCGGGCAGCGGCAGCCGGGCTGCTACCCGGTAACCGCCCTCGGGGCGCGGGCCCGTGCTGAGCCGGCCGCCCAGCAGACCGACCCGCTCGCGCATGCCGATGAGGCCGAAACCGTGGGCCGAGCCGTTGCCCGTGACCCCACGCCCCTCGTCGACGACCTCCACGAACAGCTCCTCGTCCCCGTGGCCGATCACCACCCGGCAACGCCCGGTGCCGGCGTGGCGGACCACGTTGGTCAGCGCCTCCTGCACGATGCGGTAGGCGGACAGGTCGATGTCGGCGGGCAGCGGGCGATCATCGCCGGTTCGGCGCACGTCGACGCGTACCCCCGCGTCCGCGGTCGCCGCCGCCAGCCGCTCGATGTCCGCCAGCCCCGGCGCGGGTGCGAGCGGGGACTGCTGCGAGGCGCTCGCGCCCCGTTCGGCCTGACGCAGCGACACCAGGGTGCGCCGAAGTCCCGACAGGGTCTCCCTGCTGGTGGCCTCGATGGCGCGCAGCGCCTCGCGGGCCTCCGCCGGCTGGGTCTGGATGACCCGGCTGCCCACACCGGCCTGGATGGCGATGATGCCGATGCTGTGCGCGACCATGTCGTGCAACTCCCGTGCGATCCGCAGCCGTTCGGCGGTCACGGCCTCGGCCACCTCCTGCGAACGCAGCGCCACCGCGTGCTCGCGGCGCTCGCGGCGGAGCAGACCGGCGATGCAGGAGGCGACCATCGCCAGCAGAGCGATCAGTCCGTTGACGCTCAGGCTGTCCCCGTGCGCGAAGAGGCCGATCACCAGGAACTGCACGACGAAGGACACCGAAACGGCGACGATCGAAGCCCGCCGTGCGCAGTGCGCGACGAGGAAGCCCAGGACGAGGTCCACCGCCAGAAACGACAGGAACTGGCCCTGGTACGCCACCGCCAGGCTCCTGTGGAGGGAGCTCGGAGTGCCCACCACCACGGCGGTGGATCCGAAGAGTGCCAGGGCCAGAGCCAGCAGCGGCCTGCGCCGCAGCACGCCGACGAGCAAGCTCACGGCCAGCAGTGCCCCGACCCCCTGGACCGTCCCCGAAGCGCGCGGCGCGCCCCCCACCAGCAGACCCACCATGAGGAGGTAGAAGACACCTCCCGCCCAGGCCACGGCCTTCGTTCTCGTCATGGGCGGCATGTCCTCTTGCGGACCGGGCCGCGGTGCGCAACGCGCGCAGGCAGCACAGTGATCGTTATGCGGTTCACGCCGCGAGACTAACCGGTCACCACCCGCGCGGCATCAACCCGGGGACGTACGCCCACGGGCCAACCCGGCCGCACGATTGCCGTCCACGGCCCCATGCCCGGACGGGGGTCCGCTCGGCAGTGTGGGTGCCGTGATCGAAGTCAGCGAACTCACCAAGCAGTACGGCGACAAGACGGCCGTCGACCGTCTGTCCTTCACCGTCCGGCCCGGCCAGGTCACCGGATTCCTCGGCCCCAACGGAGCCGGCAAGACCACCACCCTGCGGATGATCCTCGGGCTGGACGCGCCCACCACCGGCACCGCCACCGTCAACGGCGTCCCCTTCCGCCACCACCCGCGCGGGCTGCGGCACGTCGGCGCCCTCCTGGACGCCGGCCAGGTCCACGGCGGACGCAGCGCCGCGGCCCATCTGGCCGCCCTGGCCCGCAGCAACGGCATCCCGCGGCGCCGGGTGGCCGAGGTGCTTCAGGAGGTGGGGCTGGCCGAGGCGGCGAACCGCCGCATCGGCGGATTCTCCCTCGGCATGAAGCAGCGGCTGGGCATCGCCACCGCCCTGCTCGGCGACCCGCCGGTGCTCATGTTCGACGAGCCGATCAACGGCATGGACCCGGAGGGTGTGCGGTGGGTACGCCGACTCTTCCGGCGCCTGGCGGCCGAGGGGCGCACGGTCTTCCTCTCCAGCCACCTGATGTCGGAGATGGAGAACACCGCCGACCAGCTGGTCGTCATCGGCCGGGGTTCCCTCATCGCCGCCGAGTCGGTACGGGACTTCGCGGCCCGCGGCACCCGTCGCTGCGTCGTGGTCGCCACACCGCAGGCCACCGAACTGGCAGCCGTGCTGACCTCGGCGGGCGCCTCCATCGAGCGGGAGGGCTCGGCCGGCGCCGAGAAGCTCGCCGTGACCGGACTCCCGGCGGACCGCATCGGAGCACTCGCCTTCGAGAACCGCATCCAGCTGGACGAACTCACCACCCGCACCGCCTCACTGGAGGCGGCCTTCATGGAACTCACCGCCGACAGCACCGAATACCTGGCAGGACAGCCCCGATGACCACACTCACCTCCGTCCCCCGGTCCGCCCCCGTCGACGCGCCGCCCGTCCGCTTCCGCGACCTGCTCGCCTCCGAGTGGCTCAAGATGCGGTCCCTGCGCTCCACTCCGTGGACGATCGCCCTCACCGTCCTGTTCGTCCTCGGGTCCACCGCCGTGGCCACGCTGGCGGACAAGGCCGCGGGTTCCGGTCCCGCTGATTTCCGGCCCTTCGACGCCTACCCGCCGGCCGGCTACTGGACGTTGATACTCGTGGCCAGCAGCATGGGCGCCCTCACCGTCGTGAGCGAGTACAGCAGCGGACTGATCCGCACCACCACCGTGGCCGTCCCCGCCCGCGGCTCGGTCGTACTGGCCAAGGCGGCCGTCACCGCCGCGCTGTGGACCGCGATCGGCACGGCCGTCTCCACCGGTTGCTTCCTGGTCTCCCAGGCCCTTGTGAACGGGCGGCACGCCGGGGTCCCGATCACCCACCCCGGGGTGTTTCGGCCGCTGGTGGCCACCGCGTTGCTGGCCCCGGTCTGCGCACTCGTGGGCCTGGGGCTCGGCGTGCTGCTCCGGCACGCCGCCGCGACCATGATCACCAGCGTCTTCGTCCTGCTGATGCTGCCCACCATGTTCTCGGACAGCAACCGCTGGTCGGCGGACATCAAACACGCGATGGTGTCGGCTGCCTGGAACCGCCTGATCGAGAACTGGGAGCCCGATCCCCACTCCCTGGGCTACTCGGCCACGGTCCCCGGCTCCTGGGTCGTGTACGTGCTCTGGCCGCTGATCACGGTCGCACTCGCCGTGTTCGTCGTGCGGCGCCGCGACGTGTGAACGGCCCTCCAGGGCGCGCACCTCGCGCCCTGGAGCCACGCTCCGGGAGCGCCGCTCACGGCGACGAACTCAGTGCGTGGAACCCGGTCCGCTCCCGGTGGGTACGGAGGATGCGGTGACGTGGACCGAAGCGCCGCCGGGCCGTGCGGTGACAGGGCCCCCGGCGCCGGTGGTGGTCGTTGTGATGATCGCTCGCGGCTGCCGGGCCGTCCGTGGCGGCGTGGTGAGCACGGCCAGACAGCCGACGACCGAGGCGATACCGATCCATCCCAGCAAGGGGAGACGTTCACCGACGATCAGCACGGCCAACACGGCCGCGACGGCCGGTTCCAGCAGCGAGAGCGTGGTCGCGGTGCTCGCGGGGACGTGCGCCAGGCCCCAGCCGAACAGGACGTAGCCGATGAGCATGGGGACCAGGGCCATGTAGGCGCCGACGGCCGCGTTCGACCACGAGCTGAGGAGCGGGGCGCCGGTGGCCAGCAGCACGGGCAGGAGCAGCACCCCGCCGATTCCGAAGACGGTGCCCATGGCCGCGCCGGAGGAGACACCGCGGCCGATCAGCCGGTGTGCCGCCCAGGAATACAGGGCGTAGGTGAGTCCGGCCACCAATCCCAACCCCACACCGAGCACGGTCATCCGCACGGACCCTGCCCCGGATACGGAGCGCGCCTCGGCCGCTTCGGCGACACACAGCAGCACCGTCCCCGACATCCCCAGGGCGGCGCCGAGCAGCCAGCGGCGCGTCAGCCGGCGCCCGTCCACGACGCGCTCGATCAGGGCCGAAGCCAGCGGGGCCGAGCCGATCGACACGACCGTCCCGGCAGCGACCCCGGCCAGGTGCATGGAGCTGTAGAACGCCAGAGGGTAGAGCGCCACGGCCATCGCCCCGAGCAGCACCACACCGCGCTGCGCACGCAGGCGGGGCACCTCCCGGGCGATACGAGGGGCGGCTATCAGGGCCTGCAGCAGTCCGCCCAGGCCCATGGCGACGGCCCCGATCGCGAGGGGGCCCACGGCTGGGGCGAACGTCGCCGCGGTGCCCGTGGTGCCCCACAGCGCCGACGCGACGAGCACGCACAGCGACCCCACGGCCACCGAGCCGGCCGGGTGTCCGCCGGCCCGCCTCACAGCCGGTCCAGCAGGTCCGCCGCCATCGTCCGCGCATGCTCCAGACGCGTGCCCTCGCCCTCCAGCCCGGCGCGCGCCATCGCGCCTTCCAGCAGGAACGCCAGATGCTCCGCCACCGCACGAGCCTCCTCCGGCCGCCCGGGCAGCAATTCCTCCACATGCCCGGCGAGCAGCGACTCGACCTCCTCCTTGTGCCGGCGCACCACGGCCCGCCCCTCGTCCCCGGCGGGCAGCTCGGCGGCGGCATTGAGCAGACCGCACCCCCGGAAGCCGTGCTCATAGGCGAAGGCCGCGTGATCGGCGTACGCGTCGAAGACGGCGAGCACGCCGCCGCGCGCGTCCCGGGCCTCTTCCAGTCGCCTCCGGTAGAGGCCCCTCCACTCCTCGTGCCGCGCATCGAGGTAGGCCCTCACCAGGTCGGCCTTGGAGGAGAAGTTGTTGTACAGGCTCATCTTCGCCACGCCCGCCTCGGCGGTGATCGTGTCGATCCCTGTCGCTGAGACCCCGTCCGCGTAGAAGCGGCGCGATGCGGCGCTGAGCAGGCGCTCGCGCGCAGCCCCTCGCCGCCTCCCGGGCCGGGCCGCCTCGGTGCCGGACGTACTCATCAGCTTCCCTCCCAGCTACTAGGTAGGTCAGTCTACCTAGTAGCTGGCAAGAGGTGCCACGCCCGCGGACAGCGGCAGTCACGCGCACCCTCGGAGCCCGTCCTGACCTGGGCAATTGCCGCCGAGGTGGCCGGGCGCCGCCGCTCAACGACGGCGCCCACGACATCCCCTACCTCAAGACAACATATTGATCTTGTACTGCATGAACCGGTAGTTCCAGGGGTCGTACCACTGGCTGACGACGATGTGGAAGTTGCCGAAGGTCGAGCCCGGGATCACAAATCCGCCGTACGGGCTGGCGACGAAGTTGGCCGCCTCCTGCCCCGGGTTGCCGGGCAGGATCATCGTCTGCTCCAGCGTCCTGGTCAGGTCCGACGTCGGGAGCGCGAAGACCATCGCCCGGATCGACAACGGGCTCATGTTCAGCCATGTGAGGACGTACTTGCCGTCCATGGCGCGGAAGCAGATCTCGCCCCATTTACGCGTGCCGAAGACGGTCGTCGGGGGTGCGCCCCACCGCCAGTCGCCGTCCGCGTAACCCCACGGCTCGTAAGCGTCCGGATTGCCGAGGCTATCCTTCCGCACCCGGTGCAGCAGCATCCCCGATGCCACTTCGCGGTTGAAGACCGTGGACAGGACGTAGCAGTAGTCGCCCTCGGCCACGGCGTAGGTCTTCTGCTGGAACTGGCCGCCGTGCAGGTCACCCGGCCACTGGCACAGGTACTCCCAGGTCTCGCCGTTGTCGGTGGAGCGCCAGAAGTCCGTGTGGTGGGTGTCGTAGATGACGCCCCGCATGAGATGCATGTACATGACGCCGTCGACGACGAACACGTCGGACGGGATCGCCGTCGTGGCCTTGTCGCCGACCGGGTTGTGCGGCTCGTCGACCAGGCTGATTGCGTGATCCCCACCTACGCTGCCGTCGATGCGCAGGTTGTTCAGATCCGCACTGCTGGAGCGCAGGCCGACCGGGGCGCGCCAGTCGTCGGCGCCCTCGCCCGGCCGCGGTACATGGTCGCCGTTGAAGGTGTCACCGCCGACGAACAGCATGGTGCCGTTCGGACACAGCGCCGGGATGCCGAGGTCGGTCCACGGCGAGGCGAAGGGGCCGGTCTCGGCCGGGCCGCTCAGGTTCTTCACCTTGGTCGCGAAGGTCGGGCTGGACGGATCGTCCGGCCCACCGGCCACCGCCACCCCGGTACCCGAACCGACGGCCCCCGCCCCCACGGCGACACCGATCCCGATCTTGAGGAGCTTACGGCGGGAGTACCCGCCGGTCGTCGCGTCCTGCTCGCCCGATAAACGCGTCATTCTGCCGATGCCCTTTCAGAGTTGACACGTGCGCCGGATTGCCCTCGGTAGTGCTGTCCTTGGCGAGGGCCATGGCACACATGGAACAGGATCCCGCCCTTCGCGAGCGGGCGTGTGGCCTCCGGAAAAACGTGCACGATGGTGCTGCATCAGGACACGGGGGTGCGCTCGGGCAGCCTTCCCTCAACGACGTCCGTGGGCCCAACCGGCAGCTCTGCCACCGACTTGGCCCCATCCGGGGGCGCACGGCGTTGAATCGGTCAGGTCCGGCCTGATGGTTCATCACTTTTGGCAGGTCTGTCGGCCAGTGACGCTGTGTAGCGCCATCGGCGTGTTCTCCCGGATGGATGAGGATGAGACCGGCTCCGCCGCGCGGGGGAAAGGCTCAAGGCCTTGGTCACCTCGGACGATGAGTGATCTTCATTCCGGGGCTCGACGCCCTCGAATGCGGGCCGGTGGAAGCGTGACTCCTGTTCGCGATCACCAACTCATCAGGAGACCGGACCATGTCCGAATACGCCGCCCGCCGTCCAGGGATCGAAACTGCTGAAGTTCCGCCGCCGCCTAGGTGGGCCGTCCGATCCGCCTATGCCTCGGCGCTCTCCGCGACCGTCGGGTTCATCCCGCTCCACGCGGTCTGGGCGCTCGGCATTCCCCTGTGGGCGGACGAGAACAAGTTCCGGGAGTGGTACGCGGTCGGTGGCGGTCCGTACCTGTTTGTCCTCAGCGGCCTGGCCCTGCTGGCGGGCATCCTGGCGTTGAGCCTGGTCCGGCCGTGGGGTGTGATGTTCCCGAGCTGGACTCCGTACCTCGCCGGGCGCCGAGTTCCGCGCCGGACGCTCGCCGCCACGGCCTTCACCGTCTCGGCCTTCCTCCTCCTGTACACCCTCCGGGCCGCTGCGCGGACAATCAACGACTTCGACGACGACGGCATTTTCAGCCCCTGGATCGTCGTCTACGGCGTTCCCCAGTTCCTGGTGTGGGGTGTCGGCCTGTCCCTCGCCGCACACTCCTATCGCCGCCGCACATGACGTGGGCGCCAGGTTCCCTCTGGTGGGTCATGCGTGGAGCCACGGACGAATGGCCACGACGGTCACGGTGCCGTTGAAAGACGTACGCTCTGTCGTCGAAACGCATGGCCACGGCCCGAGAGACCTTCAACCGATCGATCAGCCGGTCCCAACGGGATGCGCAGCAGGATCACCCGCTGCCTCACTGCGTCGCGGGGCCGGCTTCCCCGCTGCCTCACTGCGTCGCGGGGCCGGCTTCGTCGAACTCCTCGCGGTTACGGACGATTTCGATCTGGTGCTCCTGTACCCAGCGCACCACATGCGTGACGGTGTCGCTGAGCGATCGCCCCAGCGGGGTGAGCGTGTATTCGACGCGCGGCGGCACTTCGGCGTAGGCAGTCCGCGTGATCAGTCCGTCGCGGGTCAGCGAGCGGAGCGTCTGGCTCAGCATCCGCTGGGAAATGCCGGCGATCCGTTCGTGCAAGGCCGTGAAGCGCAGCGGTCCGTCGGCGAGCGTGGTGATGACCAGGACGGTCCACTTGTCTCCGACGCGGGCGAGCACATCGCGCACGAGCTCGATGGTCGCCGCGCACTCCGGCGTGACCCCGGCGATCGCCAGCCGGGCACGCAGTGCGGAATCCACGGGTCTCTCCCCTTCCCTCCGAGTGCGTAGCTGACATGAAAGTGCGTTGCTGACATGAAAGTGCGTGAGCGCGAGGCCTTGATCGCAGCGACCACACCCCGTTACATACGGATAGTAACTAATGGGCGCTCGCCCGATCCGTCACGATGCCATGTGAGAAAACGCGATGCCATGTGAGGAAAAGTTGGCCACGAACACCGTCGGAATCGGTATCGCAGACGCCGCAGAGGCCGCAGAGGCCGCAGACGGAGCCACTGACGGGCAGGCCGTCAGCGCGGCCCCAGGGGTGCGGCACGACACCTTCACCGTCGGATTCTCTCTGACCGCACCTCCCAGCGCGGTGTTCGAGGCCTTCGCCGACACTCCGGTCCGGCGCCGGTGGTTCAAGCTGCCGGGCCGCCAGGTGTCGTACCGCCACGACTTCACCGTGAA
This sequence comes from Streptomyces sp. NRRL S-337, assembly GCF_000720175.1. Lineage (GTDB taxonomy): Bacteria > Actinomycetota > Actinomycetes > Streptomycetales > Streptomycetaceae > Streptomyces > Streptomyces siderophoricus. Next base: position 235,559 of record NZ_JOIX01000001.1, on the reverse strand, counting down.
CGGCGGCGAGACGGCGACCAGCGTCTTCTTCACGGTTCCGGACGCACCGCCGGAACGACTCGCCTACCAATCCCGTTACCTCGACATCGCGTCGGGATCGAGGATCGTCTACGCGTACACGTCCTGCGTGGACGACGTGCCGCGCTGGACCTCGCTGGTGACCGTCGAGCTGCACCCGGAGGCCGACGGCACCCACCTGCGGTGGACCGAGCAAGCGGCCTTCCTCACCCCTTCCGCGGAGCCCGACCACGACTTCCCCCACCTGCGCGGCGCCACCCGCCTGCGGTTGAACGGGCTCGCGGTGGCTTTGACGGCCGCGGGACAGATTTGACCGCTGCGGGGCGATTTGTGACGGCCACGGAGCGAGTTTTTCGACCACGGGAGCGGGCCGCCACCCGTCCGCACAAGTGGAGTTGCCCCGTGGGACGTCAGGGGGTTCCCTCGGCCGTGGTCGAAGTGTGTCTGCGAGCTCGATAGGCCGCGGCCTTGACGCGGTTGCCGCACTCGTCCATCCCGCACCAGGTGCGCCGGGCGCCACGCGAACGGTCGAGGTAGATGCGAGTGCAGCCGGTACGGCCGCACTCCTTGAGACAGGCATGGGGATCGGCGAGCACGGCGATACCGCTTCTGGCCAGGTGAGAGAGCACTGCGACGAGGTTCGCTCACGCCTTAAGAACGGAGTTCTTTGCGGAAGACCGTGGAGCTGTGTCGGACCGTCATGCCCACGCGTAGATACAGGTCGAGCGCGCCGGTGTCCGAGTGCGTCCACAGCGTGCAGGAACGACGGCCCGCCCGGTGAAAGGCGCGGAACGTGTGGCGCAACAGCAGCCGGGCGATCCCCCGCCCGCGATGGTCACGGCGTACGGCGACCTGCTCCAGGTAGCCCTCGTCCGTGCCCGGCACGTCCAACGCCAGGGCGGCACCGACCAGTTGATCGCCGACGAAGGCCAGGGCCGACAGCGCCGGGGCGAATGCAGGCCGCTCGACGGTATGCGTGGCCCACTCCTCGTATGCCTGCCGCCGCTCCTGCCACTCGTCGAACGCATCCTGGACGAGCACATGCGCGGCGGGCCCGTCGCCGGCACGGAAGGGCCGCACCGTGACACCCGTCGGCGGCGGCTCGGGCACGGCAGGTTCCTCCCGCATGGCGAACTCCAGCAGCCACGACGTCACCAGCGGCTCGTAACCGCGCGAGCGCAGCAGCGCGACCGCACCCATGTCCGCGTCCGGCACCGTCTGCACGATGCCATCGCTGCCGACCTGCCGCGCCCGCGTCTGCGCCCAACCGAGCAATGCGACGCCCAGTCCCTGGCCTCGGTGCTGCGGATGCACGTCGATCTCGGAGCGCCGGTCCACCCAGGCCCGGGCCGCCAGACGCCCGGCCCGGTCATGAACGAGCACGGTATCCGACTCCAGCACCAGTCCCGGCCGCGCGAGATCGGCGGCAATGACCCCGGCATCGGTCCGCCCCCGCCCGTACACCTCCTCCTCGCAGGCCATGACCAAGGCGTGGATCGCCGGGACGTCGTGGACGCTCGCCGACCGCGAACGGTAGCCGGGCGGCAACGAAGGAACACTCATGGGCATCAACGATCCTTAGCTGCACGGCGATTGGCAATACAGGGCCTCATCGCGGCCCGCGCCTCATCCATGCCTCGTCAGGCCTCGTCAGGCCTCGCCCATGCCTCGTCGATGCCTCGTCGATGCCTTGTCGATGCCTCGTCCGGTCGTCACCAAGGACGTTGGAACGTGATACCGAGGTGTTGGCGGAGCCCCTCACGCTGTTCGGCAGTGGCCAGGACCATGATGTCGTCGGAGAGTTGCCGGCCTTCCTGTACGACACAGCGAAATTCCCGGGCGTCACCATCGGGACTGAGCGCTTCAATAGCTGCCTGCGCTGCTCCCATGTCGAGGTAATCGTTCGACTCCTGCTCGATGGAGAAGGAGAGGGGCTTGCCGTTGCATTCGAAGTGCATTGTGCCCAGGCCACATTCTTCGTCGTCCGGATTGCCCTTCTCGAACCGGTAGTTGGCGATAGTGACCTGACCACCGGCGAGGGCTGCGGCCTCGTTCAAGAGCCATTCGTAGTGCGCATCGGCGAAATCGACGTCATCGGAGTGGATGGACACAGCCACACCGAAGGATTCGAGGGTGCTTGCGATGTCATAGCGGTGCGTGATCGGCTCCGTCGCGTACCCGACGGCATCGGCCAGGACGCTCTCGCCCTTCTCTCTGGTGATCATCCCAAGGCCGATGAGGACTTCGGCTATCCGCACGTAGGTGATCGGCGCAGTGTTCGCGTCCGCGTTCGCGTTCGCATTCGTGTTCGTGTTCGACATGTAGGGATCCTCTCAGCGGCTGGCCAGCCGCAGCGGTGCGCTGGGTTTGTGGTTCCGTCCGTAACTCGTGGACGGTCGGTGCCGCGTTCGTGCGACGGGACGGACGGCTGCCGGCAGCGGCAAGTCAGACGGTTGCCGGTAGCGGTAAATCAACTGCCAGTCACCCCACCCCCACACGACAATGTCGGCCTTCAAGACCACAGCCAGTCTTGAAGGCCGACATCAGCCAGGACCCCGAGTTACTCCACAATGCCCCGGGGTGGTTCCGGCATCCGGTGGGTCAGCACCGTGCCGAAGGTGTGACTCAGCTGCTGATCGGGCCCAGGGGGATGTCCGAGACAGTGAGGCTGAGGGACTTCACGGAGCCACCGGTCAGAATCGGCACGCCATTGGGGCCCGGGGCGAACGTGGCAGTCAGGCCTTCCACGGAGCCACTGACGGAGAGGCCACCCGCGACGCCGTCGAGCTCGTCGTCGGCTATCTCACGGGTCTCAATGCCGGAGGTGTTGCTCATGATGATGAGCGTCCTTCTCTCATGGTAGGTCGCAATGCATGGCGCACTGCAGCGGGAACTCTTGAATGACCCCCGCACGTGCCAGACTGCACGCTTGCGTCGAACCTGGTGGATCAAACGCCTCACCCTTCACTCGCTGTACACACCAGCTCTCGAAGCGGAAGGCCAACGTCAGGCACAACCTCAGAGGAGCCAACGGCACGGCACAGAGTCGCCTGCGCCAACCGTCCAGGAAAACGGCCCGCCGGACTTGCAGCCACTCCGTCGTCGAGGTCGTCACCCACGACATGCCGTTCCTGATCGACTCGGTCACTCGGTCACTCGGTCACTCGGTCTCGGTCGCCAACGAGCTCTCCCGCCAGGCCGCGGCATCCACGCCGTCATCCCCCAGCAGAGCCCGGGCTGGTGTGGACACCTCCGACCACGAGCTCCGCATCAAGGTCCTGCTCAATACCCTCATGCCGAGGGCAACATGACGGTCAGGAAGCGCAACAATCCGCTTGCCAAGACGCCAGAGGTCTGACGAAGTCGGTGCTCCGCTGCCGACCGGCGCCACGGCCGTTCATCGTCCCGGTCGACGAGTCTTTGCGCACCACTGTGGGGTCTTCATCATCGGGTCGCTGACACCCCTGTTCACGATCGTGCACCTCCACGTGGACGCGACGACCAACATGGGCTTCGCGCTGGTGCGCAGGTCAGCGACGAGTTGGGAGTAAGGGCACTTAGTCAGTACCACTCTTCACCGAGCACACACGACAAACAGAGCACCGCGAAGCGCCGCTCAACTCGCCTTCGCCCAGAAGGTGTTCCTCTTACCGCTCGCTACCATCGTGACAACGCAAGAGAGAGCCCAACCTCGACCGGATTCCTAGGCCCGGGCGTCGAGAGGGCTCTCCCAGCGATGCACCACACGACTCAGGACCGCGAAGACCCGATTCTCTGGAGGTACACCTATGAAAAACGACGGTACCACCGAACCGGTGGGCCGCCCCGGCGAGGCTGCGGCCCCCGACCAGCGTTCACAGCGCGAACACTCCGACCAGCGCACACGCCCCCTGTGGCAGGAGCCGTTGCGGGGCGCCCTGTACGCCGTCGGCGGCAGCGCCATCACCCTGCTCACCGCCTGGTTCCAGCACTGGATGTGGTGACCATGCTGCACGCCCGCGGCAACTTCGGCGCGGGCGTGCAGCCCAGTTGGAACTCACGACCGAACGGCGTGGCGTAGGCCCGCGGTGGACAGCACGATGGCTGACGGGCAGCCAGGCTTCCTCCCGAGGTGTGGCTCGTCCTCAGCAAGCCAATGCCTCCGCTCCGGCAGCCTCGGGGGACGCGAGCGCGGCCTGCATCACCACCCCGTCCACGTAGGAGCGCTTCTCCTTCACCACCCCGTCCTCGCACTTGAAGGCCAAGTCCGGGAAGAGAGCGAACATCCCGGCCGCCGCCTCACGAATGGGCCTCCCGTCCCCCGTACAGGAGCCTGGCCCGAGCGCAGATGGAACACCGAGTCAGCCGTGTGGAGTTCAGCAATCCGGTCTCGCTCGCGTGGCTCCCAGCAGGCGTGGTAGCGCTCGAACACCTCACCCATCCGCGCGCTCCGCGAGAGTGAGCGCACCTGCCCCATGGACAGTTACGTGAGGACATGCCACATGGGGCCCGGCGCGCGGCGCGGTGAGCAGGAGGCGCGGGCGGCCTCGTGAGCGGCACCGACACCTTCGCGTGGGCCTTCGCGGACGCCCGCCGCCGCCGGCTCAGTGCCTAGTCGAGCGCCGTACCAAAACCGTTGACCAGCGCGTTGATGGCGAAGTCGAACCGTTCGGCGTCGTCTGTTCCTGCGCCGCTGCGGGCAGCCTCGGTGAGTAGTGGATAGCGGGCCGCATCCAGCTCGGCCAGCCAGGCGGGGGAACCGGGCGCTTCGGCCTGGGTGGGCTGGGCGGCCTCGGCTGCGGTGTGGCCGACGACGAAGAGCGAGAGTGTGTTGAGGGCGTGCACCGCCGCCCCTAGTGGAAATCCCGACGCCGTCAGGGCCGCCAAACCGTGTTCCACCGCATCGAGCGTCGCCGGGGTTACTGCTGGGCGGCTGGCCGCGAAGGAGAGCACGCCAGGGTGGCGCAGCAGCGCTTGGCGCAGCGAGACCGCGTACGTCCGCAGCAGCGCACGCCAGTCGGCGCTCCCCGCCTCTGTGTCCGCGTCTGTGTCCGCCTCCGCGTTCTCGTCGGCGAAGGGCAGCGCCTCGGCGAACAGCCGCTCCACCAGGCCGTCCAGCAGGGCGTCCTTGTTGGGGACGTAGTGATAGAGCGTCATCGCCTCGACGTCCAGCTCGACTCCCAGGCGACGCATCGTCAACGCACCGGCTCCTTCCCGGTCCACCAGCGCCAGTGCAGCGTCCAGTACCTGCGTCCGCGACAGGCCCGCTCGCTCGCCTCGAGTTCGCTTTCCCACCGTGACTCCTCCGACCACTCTTGTTTTTCTTACGTCGTAAGTCTATCGTGATGCCCAGAAGCTTTCTTACATCGTAAGTTTTTGGGGGGATTTCCATGCTGTCTCCGATGGCGAACAAGCAGGTCGTCGCGGACTTCTTCCGAGCGATCAACGAGCGGAGACTCGACGATCTGCCGCAGTACATGGCGCTCGACGTGATCGACCACAACAAGATCATTTTTGGCGAGGCGGACGAGCCCGGCGCGGCCTTCGACGGCTTCCGCCAACAGCTCGACGCCTTCGGTGAAGGCATGATGCAGCCCGACGCCTTGGTCGCCGAGGGCGACACCGTCGTTGCCCGATTGACCGTCACCGGTACGCATTCCGGCTACCACCCGCGCATGCCCGAGCCCACCAACCGCTCCTTCGAGGTCGAACAGATCTGGTGGTTCACCGTCACCGACGGCAAGATCTCAGAGATACGCGCGGTCAGCGACCGCCTCGGCATGTTCCTCCAACTCGGCTGGCCCTGGCCTACCGCTGACTGACCACGGATGCCGCGTGGGGCCTGGAGCGGCTGCCATGTGGGGTCTGGAACGGCTGCCGCGTGGAGCCGGGAGCGGCTGCCGCGCTGGGTCTGGAACGGCTGTCGGTCGGCCTGGTCGGCCTGAAATGAAACTGCATGACGGGTTTCGGCAGCACCGGAGCGCAGACCCCACGCCCATGCGGCCGCATTTCCAGTCGCCGGCGCTCCCCGTGTTGCACCGACCATCCATCAGCCCGCTCAATGCCTCAGCCCGGCAGTGGCAGGGCGGCAGCGTGGCAGGAAGAACGAACAAAACCCAGACGCACGACTTACGCCGGAGGTACAGGAACACGCACCCAGAAGGCTCCCTAGCCCCAACTGCGGGCCGCCGGGAAGTGAATACGCCCTGGTGCGCAGGATGCGGAGGTGGTGTCGTCCTCCTCCGACAGCCAGCACCACGCCCTCACCACGGCTGCCCACTTAACCGGCCGCCGGCAGACAATGGCTACGTTCGAGCCGAGACACGACGGCTGTCTACGTACCAGCACACGATGGCACGCCGGTGTACGACCGAAGCGGCGACGCCATGACGCGATTTCGCCTCGCCGCGCCCGTCGCCCTGCTCGTCATCGGGCTTGCCACCCCGCTGGACGGCGCCGCCACACAGCGGACGAACGCCCACCACAAAACACACCGCTCGACCGGGAGGCCGAATCGATCGAGTCAACTGCTCACCGGTACTGCTGACTAGGTACCGGTCAGTGCTCCCTGCCCATCAGGCACTGATCACTGGTTACCGGTCACTGCTCCCTGCCCACCGGTCACTGATCACTGGTCACCGTTTTCACTGGTCGCTGTAGGCCCATCTATGGGCCGCCGTTACATAACCGTGGGATTGCCGTCATGCAGGTCAGCGAACATCATTGTCCCCATACGCTGTCGTCCCGCGCTGTCTGGAAGTCCTGTGCCCCTCCGCCGTTCCCAGCCGCTCCCCCGCCGGGCACGGAGTGTCGCCTTCGCCCTTGCGACGGTGGGCGCGATGACCGCGATGACATTGGTGGCGGCGGGATGTACAGGGACGACCGGGGAAGCCCGCAGCGCCGGCGCCGCCCCCGTAGCGTCGGCGCCGGCACGCCTCTGGCCCGACCGGGCGCCTGCCCCGCAGCCGCCCCCGGACAAGACCGGCCAGGACGGACCCTCACCCCTCCCCGGGCTGCCCCGGGTGCCGTCCGGCAATATCCGGACGCTGGACCCGCTGGACGTGGTCAAGGCGCAGATCGCCGACGACGCACGGCACGACGCGCCGGCCTTCGACAAGGCCACCGAGCGGAGGATTCAACGGTGCGGGGACGAGCCGAAGCACTGTCCCGTACGGGCCCCCGAATACCAGGACCTGACGCACGACGGGAAGGACGAGCTGATCGTCGGCATCGAAGGGGCCGAGCACACACTGGCCGTCTGGGCGTACATGCTCCGGGGCGGGGTGGTGAACCGCATCCTGGACACCGCCGGCACCCCGCTGAACGTGGAAGTCTCCGACGGCGACGTGATCATGCGGGAGCCCACCGGCTCGCCGGGCTATGAGATGCGCACCGTACACGCGTGGGACGAGCGACGGCAGACCATGGAGATCCGGACGATGGAGTTCGACCAGAAGGTCTCCTCCGCCGCACCGGAACGCACGCCCGTACCGGAACGCACCCCTGCACGGCCCCGCACCCCCGCACCGCCACGCACCCCCGCACCGGGCCACACGCCGTGAGCGGCGCACGGCAGCGGGCCGCGCTGCGGCTGCCCTCCTGGACGGCGTCCCTCTACTGGAAGTTCGCCGTCTTCATCACCGTCATGTGCTGCACCCTCGCCGCGCTGCTCGGCATCCTGGTGCACACCCTGGTCGGCAAGCAGACCGAGGACCAGGCGCGCGGCGCCGCCCTGGACGCACTCGATGGCGCGGTGGCCACCTACGTCGCCGGCGAACCGCTCGGCCGTAACGCCTCGGTGGACCCGCCTGACCTCCCCCACAGCCTCCGCGAATTGGCCGTGCACCACAAGGAGCACGGCACCCAGCTCGCGGACCACCAGGGCCGGCCGACGATGTGGGCCGTCGCACCCGCCGACGGCGGCCGGGTGCTGGCCGTGCGCGTGGACTACACCGACCGGGCCGCCTCCCTCCACGGACTTGACCGGGCCATCATCGGCTCCTCCGCCGCAGCGATCGGCGTCACCCTGCTCGTCGGCCTCTTCGCGGTTTCCCGCATCACCCGTCGGCTGCACCGCACCGCCCGCGTCGCCCGTCGGATCAGCACCGGCGACCTCGACGCCCGGGTGCGCGATCCCCGCGCCCTGCGCCCCGACCTGGCGCAGGACGAGGCGGCGGCGGTGGCCGCCGCGCTCGACACCATGGCCGCCACCCTGCAGACCAAGCTGCACAGCGAACAGCGCTTCACCGCGGACGTCTCCCACGAGCTGCGCACCCCGCTCACCGGACTGCACGCGGCGGCCGAACTGCTGCCGCCCGGCCGTCCGACGGAAATGGTCCAGGAACGCATTCAGACCATGCGCCGGCTGACCGAGGACCTGCTGGAGATCTCCCGGCTGGACGCCCGGGTCGAGCAGGCCGACCTCGCCGTCCACCAACTGGGGCCGCTGGCCGAGCGCGCAGTGCAGGCCACGGGCCTGGCAGCCGACATCGACGTCGTACGGGACGCCCGGGTGGAGACCGACCGGCGCCGACTCGAACGCGTCTTGGGCAACCTGATCACGAATGCCCACAAACACGGCCGCGCGCCGGTGGTACTGACCGTCGACGGCCCGGTCGTCACCGTACGGGACCACGGCGACGGCTATCCGGACGACCTCCTCGACCACGGCCCCCAACGGTTCAAGACCCGCTCGGGGAGCGGCCGGAAGAGCGGCCACGGGCTGGGCCTGACCATCGCCACCGGCCAGACCCGGGTCCTCGGTGCCACCCTGCACTTCACCAACGCCCCCGACGGCGGCGCGCTCGCCACCCTCCGCCTGGTGGACGGCCCGCAGCGACCGCAGGACTGAACCTGGCCCGGACCGCGGGATGCGTCCGCGGCAGCCCGAACTGCCCGGGGGGAGGCCGCCGCCCGGCGTCAGTCGACCGGGGGCGCCGCGGACCGCGACCGGTTGCTGAGCGGAGGGCCGTCCGTCGGAAGGCCATGCCGCTCGGCAGGGCGCTGGAAGCCAGGACGGGCGAGGGGCGCGGGAAGCCGGGACGGTCAACGGGGCGCAAGTGAAAGTCCCGAGGTTGTCCCACCGACCGACGACCGTGCCTGTCGGTAGTTACGCCTCGATGCGCACCCCCTGCGCGTCAGCCAACGGCACACCCAGAGTCCACGGCACCCCCGGAGCCAACAGCACACTCGGACCCATGGCCCACTGATGTGAACGGAACCGCCTAGCCCTTATGCCGGTAGACGATCAAGTAGGGCACGTTGCCCTCCGCGTGGCTGAAGATGCCGACCCCCGCGAAGTCGGCGATCGGCACCGAGGAGTTGTCGGGGAGCGCCTTCGGGGTGCCCGTGGCCAGTGAGAGCTGGACGGGGGCCTTGGTGCCGGTCAGGCTGCCCTTGGTGAGCGAGGTCCCGTAGGCGATGCCGTCGTCGGTGACGGCGTCGAAGGTAAGGGGCTTGCGGCTGTCGCTCTCCTCGAAGCAGTAGCCCTTCTTCGATTCCAGGTCGAAGGCGAGGTGTTCCGAAACGAGGTAACGGCCCTTCGGGGAGAGGGCGGAGTCAGGGTCACTGCCCGGCCCGATGAACGGCTTGGCGCACATCACCGACGCCCGGACCTGACCGGACTTGCTGTCGAGGACGGCCCACACGTTGTGGTCGCCGCCGTTCTTCTGCCCCCAGCGGGCGATGAGGTTTCCGCCGGTGCTCGGCCACACAGCACCGGCGGCGGGATCGGCCTGTGCCGGGGCGATCCGGCTGCTGTCCCAGGAGCCGGGGACACCGAAGGAGCCGGCGCCCTCGTTGGACACCACCGGGTCCTGCTGTGTGAGGGCGACGATCTCGTTGCCGTAGGAACACGACGAGCAGTGGTCGGGCTTGACCGAACCGGTGTCGTAGGTGGTGATTTTGCCCGTGGTCACGTCGAGGGCGCCTATGTGCTTGTCCGTCTCGGGTATGAGCAGGCGCTCCCCTCCGTCGGCGATCCGGCCGTTGCCGTAGTCGCTCGCCGGGGCCTCGATGTGGCGGGCGGGGGCGACCGCGCCGCCCGAGCTGTTCGCGGAATAGACGTCCACGGCATAGACCAGCTTCGCCTTGGCGACCGCGTCCCCGCCCTTCTCCCCGCGTGACCACGTGACCAGGTATTCCTTGTCCCCGACGGTGGACACGAACATCCCCGGTGCCTCGCCCTCGGCCAGGTCCTTGAAGGGTTTGCCGGTCCAGCGGACCTCACCCGTCACCGCGTCGCGAACGGTCACCCGGTATTCGGACTTCGTGCCGGTCATCACGGCCACCGCGCCCGCCTTCGGCAGCAGAGCGTACGTTCCGACCTGACGTCCGGAAAGCTGCCAGCCGTGTGAAGTGTCGTACGTGGCAGGGACTTTGAGCTTGAGCGACGGTGCCGACTCCGAGGCGTGCCCGGACGGCTTCTTACCGCCGCCGGAAGCCTCCGGCGCGCCTTTCGACCCTCCACCGCCGCACGCTGCGAGCGATCCGGTGGCGATGACGGCGACGGCCACCTTGGCCAGCCTCTGCCTCATGCGCTGTTCCTTCCGATGCCGGAGGACAGCCCGCATGTCGAACCGCCTCCCCCGAGGGCGTGATCTTGGCCGTAAGGCCACCCGGTGACCGCGGAAGGCTCCCGGTGACCGCGGCTCAAACAGTGGCAGCCGGGACGACTGCCACGCACTCGGGGCTGCAACTGCCGTCGAACGACGTGCTGTAGTGACCGGCCGCCCGGGGCGGCAGCACGCCGAGCGGGCGCTGCGGGAACGGCGGAAGTCGACCCCTGTGTCGATGTGTCGGCACAGGGGCCGATCGTGTACGGCTACCGGGCCTCATCGCCGTGCGCCGCCCGGTGCGTCACGTGATCCGGCCCGGCCGTTACGATCCGGGCCGGGCAACCCAGCCCGAAGCGAGGAGGACAGGTGCCGCAGGAGCCGATGACCGCGGTGCTCGGCCGCACCGCCGCCGTGGGGCCGTTCTTCTCCGTGCGGACCAACGCCGGAGCACCAGGCGATCAGGGCTTTCTCCCCCTTGCGGAGCTGTACGGAGAAGGCGTCTCACCAGCACTGCGCAACCGCCTGGAGACGGTGGCCACGCGCCTCGGCACAGCAGAGGCACGGGTCGCCGCCTCCCTCGTCCATCAGGGACTCGCCGGGCGCCTGTGGTCGATCGCTCTCGGACCGGCGGTGCTGGCCGGACGCGTCCCCGACCTCGCCGGCGACGCCCTGTGGTGGCATCCGGACCGGAGCGCACCCGACGACCTGTGGCTGCCCTTCCCCTCGCCCTCCCCCTCTCCCTCCTCCTCTCCCCTGCCGTCGCCTCCCGAAGAAGACCTCACAAGCCAACTACGGGCAGCGGTCCTGCGCGATCATCTGGTGCCGCTGCACCACGCCATCAGCGCCGCGACCACGATCTCCCCCAAGGTCCTGTGGGGCAACGCCGCCTCGGCGCTGGCCGGCACCCTCCGTGTGCTGCACGACTGGTGCCGCAGCACCGGGCACAGGGAAGCCGCAGAACGAGCCGTGGCACTGACCGCCTCCCTTCTCGAAACCACACCACTACGCGACTGTGGAACCCTGGATCCCACCGTCCCGGCATACTCACGACGCAGCTGTTGCCTGTACTACCGCGTGCCGGGCGGGGGGCTGTGCGGAGACTGCGTGCTGAGGGGGACGTGACGAGGTGGACCGGGCAATAGGGCATAGGACATAGGCCACAGGACACAGGCCATAGGGGCATCCGTCGGTCAGCCAGTCTGCCAGCACATCTGTCAGCGCCTTTCCGTTCGGTCGTCGTCAGCCCAACGCCCCGATGAGCGCCGGTACATCGGCGAATCCGGCGTCGGCCGGCTGTCCGCAGACCTTGCCCGCCGTCTCACCGGCGAAGCTGAACACGCCGGCCAGTTCCGGGCCGCGCCGTCCCCGGACGACCAGTGGGCTGCCGCTGTCCCCGAAGCACATGGTCGTCCGGCCGCCGGGCACATCACGGGCGCAGAAGACCGACGCCTCGTCCACGACGGCCGGTGTCTGGGCGGCGCATTGCGCATGGGTGCGGACGGTGAGATCACCGCGCCGCAGGACGTCACCGCGGATTTCCTGGCCCGGCCGGGAGGGGTCCGGTGCCGCCGTGGTGCCGTGGCTGAAGACCGACACGTGGGTGCCGGGTCGCGGCCGGTGCGGGGCGATCCGGAGCGGCGTGACACCGCGTACCGGGGCGTTGAGACGGATTTCGGCCAGGTCGGATGCCGCCGACGACAGAGCGGGGTTATGGGGATCGGCGGGTGAGGGCAGCAGCTCGTACCGCGGATGCAGGGTGACCGCGCGGATGTCGCGCACCGTGCCGGGATCCCGTGACAGGACCGACGAGCCGATGTGCACCTCCGCCCGCCGGAAGTCCTGGCCGTCGAGGCAGTGGGCGGCGGTGAGTACCCGGTCCGGGGCGATGAGTGCCCCGCCGCACGAGGCGCGGTCCAGCAGCGGGGCGTCGCCCTTCACCGCGAGCGTCGCCAGCCAGGGTGCCGCTCCACGCTGCGGCAGCTGCGTGCCACCCGACATGGCCTGTGCCGCACCAGCCGTGCTCATGACCGCAGCCACCCCGACCGCCACCGCACCGAAGGCCGCCCCGGTATGCGCCCGAGGGCGACGCCCCGTCCTCAGCCGTCGAGTCACCGCCCCCAGCGCGCCCACCACGCCTGCCAGTTCGCTGTTCATATCGCCCCGTGCCTTTCGCATGTCGAATGGATCTTTGCTCAACGACCGAACGTAACGACGTGGTTTGGCGAGATCGTCAGACCACGGTCGCGTCCGCCGTCGTCCTGCAGGCTGATCGAACCCTGACGTCCCTCAGGGCCAGCCGGGCCGGGCGAGGCGCAACACGGGCAGGTGTCGTGCGTTGATCTCTTTCCCGCATGCGCTCGCATCCAGTCGAAGAACGCTCAACCACCCAAATAACGCCTTTCTTTAGCAAGCGCTTCCCGTGCTAGAAACGAGTGCGCACTCGTTCGACGGGGCGGCGGGGTGCAGTGCAGCATCACAGCAGGGGGGATTCCACGTTGGGTAGCTCAGCACGGGATACAGGCAACCACCGCCGCTTCTTTGATGGCGATCGATACGGCCAACCCTCTTCGGGAAGGCGGTCGGCCAACCTCAAGCACCCAGGAATCCTGCACCGTTCGCGCTAGCTCGATGAGCGGCTCGAATGCGGTGTCGGCAGGTGTCGGCGAGGCCGATAGGAACCGAACCAATAGGTGCCGATAGGCATCGACGGGCGTACGGCTACTTCTGGTACGAGGGTGACGACGCCTTCCCGGCGAACGCAACAGTCTCCGTCACCAGTTCCCCCTGCACCGCCGCGATTTCGGCCTGCTGAGTGCGCCGCCGTTGGCACTACGGGGCGGGAAAGGTGCCGGACGGACGGATCAGCAGAGGACGGACCAGGGGCCACGTTGCCTCTGATGAAGCCGGATCCGCTGATCACCGCTCTGCACAACCGCTGATGACAACTCCGCACAACTCTGCACAACTCTGGAAAGGAAACTCAGTGAAATCCAGCCGCATTTTCACGTCGGGAGCCGCAGTACTGGCCTCCACCGCTGTCCTCCTTACCCTGGGGCAGTCCTCCGCGACGGCAGCCGGCGTCAAGGCGGCGGGCGCGCCCGTCCCCTGGAAGGCCACGTACGGCACGGCCACGGCATCCGGCACCAGGTCGGTGGAGCCCAAGGACGGTTCCGTGTACTCCAAGCTCGTCATCAAGGGCGACTTCAAGAACACCGGTAACGACTGCTATTCGGTGTGGACCCAGTGGACCTATGACCTGGTTCCCCGGCCGCCCGTCAAGCAGGCGACCCTGTGCGGTAAGGGCTCCAAGTCGGTTGACTTGAGCCTGGCCAGCTACACCTTCACCACCACTGGCTCGGTCTTCATATGCCGCGGTGACAAGGACACCAAGGACTGTGGCGAGCAGGAGTCCCTGACCAGCTGGCCTGTCAACCACGCCCGCTGACCGGTCCAGCCCCTCCGCGATCGCGCCAGCTTGAGCGTGTTGGATTGCTGGGATCGTTGGGGTTGTTGGGGTTGAGGTTGTTGGGGGCGTTGGGATCGTTTGGGTTGTTTCGGTCGTTCGTACAGCCCAAGGTGTGGCCCTCGTGGACGACCGCCGGTACGGCAGGCACGCCGGCCGTACCGGCATCGCCCGGACAAGTCCGCGGGGACAGCCGCAACCCCGTGACCAAGTCCGCGCGGATTCGCAGCGCATAGGACATCCGGTGGTCGGTCCACGGGTGCAGCAACGCCTGGTAGTGCGCCAGGTCGTCGGGATCGGTCACAAGGTGGCAGTAGCCGGTCACCACCACGCTCCAGCCGCAGTGGGTGGCCGGGTCGATGGCGTCGGCCTCGTAGGCGACGACGACCCCCTGGTCCGCCGCATGCTCCGTCAAGCTGGTCAGGGCCGCGCCCTCGTGGGTGCGGATGATCACCTCGCCGTGGTGGAGGAGGTGGTTGACGGGGCGGATGGCCGGCAACGCGTCCTGGGTGAAGACGATCCGGCCCAGCGACACGCTGCCCAACAGGCGGAGGGCCTCGGCGCGGTCCAGTTCTGTGCTGCAGCGGGACGCCTCGCGATCGGCCCAGGCCAGCAGCGCGGAGTCGGTGACGGTTCCCGCGGAGTCGGTCACAGTCCCCGCGGAGTCGGCAGCCGTTCCCAGGGAGTCGGTGACGGCCCCCGCAGGGTCGGTGACAGTCTCGGCGAAGTCGGTGGCGATCTCGACGTCGGAGTCGGTGACGGTCCCGAGGTCGGAGTTGGTGGCGGTCCCGGAGTCGGAGTTGGTGGCGATCCCGGCGGTGTGCCGGGCCGGGATGTGGTTCACGACGTGCTTCCTCTTCTTTTGACGCTGCTGACGCAGTGGCTGCCGGCCAGTAGAAGGCTCCCGGCGGCCGCCCGCCAGGGGCCGTTCGGCCCGTCGCGGGAGTGCGTGACTGGCCGGGCCCGGTTGGCATCACCTCGATCGGCGTCACCCCGCCGCGGGCAGTCACCGCTCATCCGCCGCGCCAGTCACCGCCCGTTGGACGCTCCGCTCACCGCCCGTCTCCCGATCCGCTCACCGCTCCCTCTGCAGCTGTCGGGTACGCCGCGCAGCGGCCGGTCGGCGGGGTCAAAGGGTGCGGTCCGGCACCGGGTCGTAGCGGATGTGGTCGGCCGGCATGCCGGCCGCGGTCAGCCGCGCGACGGTGGTGCCGACCATGGCCGCCGGACCGCTGATGAAGGCGAGGTGCGGCGACCAGTGCCCGTCCCGCGCCACCGCCTCGGCCAGCGGGCCGTACCCGGCCGACGGGTCGGCACTCCCCGGGACGGCGTCCGCGTGCGGGCCGTACCCGGCCGGCGAGTCTTCGCTGCCCGGGACGACATCCTCGTCCAGCACCCGAACCACCCGCAGCCGGTCGTGCCGTGCCGCCCATCGGTTGAGTGCGGCGGCGTCATAGAGCTCGGCGCGGCTGCGGGCGCCGACGAAGAGGTGGACCCGGCCGGCCGGGCGCGGCGGAAGCCCGTCGGCCCCGCGGCGACGGCCCGCCCACTCCTCCAGCAGCGCCTTGATCGGCGCCCAGCCCGTGCCGCCCGCCACCATGAGCAGATCGCGGGAACGGTCCTCGTCCTGGAGCGTCATCGTGCCGTGCGCCGGACCCAGCCGCAGGATGTCGCCGACCCGGGTGCCGTCGACCAGCGCCGCGCTGACCCCGCCGGGGCCGGTCCGCCGCACGTGGAAGACCGCCTCGCCCTCGGGCCCGGGCGCCGACGCGAAGGAATAGTGCCGCCACGCCTGCGGCATCCGCGGGGACTCGACCGCCGCGAACTGTCCGGCTCGGTACGGGTACGGCTCGTGCAGCCGGACCCGCAGTACGGCGAGGTCCGGGCGGCGCCGCTCGTGGGCGGTCACCGTGCCCTGCCAAGACGGGGGTTCGGCGAGGGCGGCGTCGGCGCCCTCGACCATCGACGCCACAGCGAACCGCACCATCCGCACCCACGCCTCTTCCACCGCCTCGACCCAGCGGGGCCCGGCGGTGCGCCGCAGCGCCGCACACAGCGCGGTCTCGAACGCCTCGTAGTGCGCCGGGCGCACCCCGAGCTTGCGGTGGTCATGGCCGAGCTGCCGGAAGTAGGCGGCCACCTCGGCGGGGCGGTGCAGGTTTTCGATCAAGTACCAGAAGGCGCGGGCCAGATGCGCACGCTGGAAGTCCATGGACGCGGGGAACAGCGACCGCAAGTAAGGCCACCGGGCGAACATTTCGTCGTAGAGGCGGGCGATCAGGTCGCCGAAGGGTGTGACCAGGTCGAGGTACTGGGTGATCAGCCGCTGGTCCGCGGCACCGTCGTAGGAGGCGGACGTTAAGTCCTGTGCGGGTGCCCGGCCCTGACCGAGGATGCGCCGCCGCAGCCGCATGGCGTCGTGCCGGGCGAGCAGGGCGTGGTACTCGCCGCCGACGGTGCCCGGGGCTGACCGTCCGGACGGCGCGGACGGGGCGGATGAAGCAGACGGAACGGGACGCGCGGACGGAACGGGACGCGTGGGCTGGCAGGACTGCGGCATGGGATCGACCTCCTGAACGGGGGCGTCAGTATCGCAACGCGGCGCCATGCCCGAAGGCCCCTGCTCCCCAGGGCCGTTCGGCCCTTGCGCCGGTCGCCGGGCCCGACGAACCTCGTGGTCGGGACCCTCGTGCCCCGCCGATCCGCGAGAACCACAGAGCGAGCGTGCATGAACCAGCAGCCCCTTCACCCTGCCCTCACCACCCCAGCCCCCACCACCCTTGTCCCTGCCCCTGCAACCGCCACGCCTGTCAGCACCACATCTGTCAGCGCCACACCCGTCAGCGCCCCGGAGGCGCCGCTGCGCGTCTTCATCCTCGACGACCACGAGGTCGTCCGCCGCGGTGTGCGGGACCTGCTGGAGGCGGAGGAGGACATCGTGGTCGTCGGGGAGGCGGGGAACGCCCGGCAGGCCCTCGCCCGGGTGCCGGCGGTCCGGCCGCAGGTGGCCGTCCTCGATGTCCGGCTGGGCGGCACCGACGGGCCCGGCGGCGACCACGAAGGGGTTGAGGTCTGCCGGGAGTTACGGGCCCGCGTCCCTGATCTTGCCTGCCTGATGCTGACGTCCTTCGACGACGACGAGGCGCTGTTCGACGCCATCATGGCCGGTGCGTCCGGCTATGTGCTCAAGCAGATCGACGGCCCTGCGCTGGTGCACGCGGTCCGTACGGTCGCGGCGGGGCAGTCGATGCTGGATCCGCGCACCGCGACGCGGGTGATGGAACGACTGCGCGCCCCGGGCCGAAGCCAGACGGCCCACACGGAGACGGGAACGGGGACGGGGACGGAGACGCAGTCGTCCGAACTCGACCGGCTCTCGCCCCGCGAACGGGAGGTGCTGGACCTGATCGGCCTCGGCCTGACGAACCGCCAGATCGCGGACCGCCTGTTCCTTTCGGAGAAGACGGTCAAGAACCGGGTGTCCGCGATCCTGTCCAAGCTGGGGGTGGGCCGCCGGGTCCAGGCGGCGATGGTCGCCGAACGGCTGAAGGGACCACGACCGTAACTGCGGCACCGGACGGCGGGAACGGGGCGCTGAGCCGGTCCGGCAGCGGGAGCGGATCAGCGCAGTCGGACCGGCAACGGGAGCGGATCCGCTCGTTCGGCACGGGTGCGGATCCACTCGTTCGGCACGACACCGGAAACGGATCGGCTCAGTCGGGCAGCGGTACCCGCCAGACGATACGGGTGCCACCGCCCTCCGGCCGTTCGAGGGTCAGCCGGCCGCCGTGCATCTCGGCTCGGGACCGCATGTTGGCCAGCCCTCCGGTGTGTGGTGCGTCCCCAACCCCCACCCCGTCGTCCGTCACCGCCAGCGTCACCGTGTCCGCCGTCACCGACAACGTCACGTCCAGGTGGCGGGCCTGGGCGTGCCGGGCGGCGTTGCTGAGGGCCTCGGCGGCCACTGCCACGAGGTGGCCGGTCAGGTCATCGGGGACCGCTGCGTCCACCGGGCCGTCGATCCGCAGCGCCGGGGTGAAGCCGAGGGGACCGGCCGCCTGCTGCACGGTGTCGGTCAGATCGCGGCGGAGACCACGGCCGTCCTTGGCCTCCCCGGTGGTACGCAGGCCGAAGATGGTGGACCGGATGATCTTGATGGTGGTGTCCAGGTCGTTGACCGCGCGGCCGACCCGTTCGGCGGCCTCCGGGTGGTCGATCAGCCGGGTCGCGCTCTGCAGCGTGATGCCGGTGGCGAACAGTCGCTGAATGGCGAGGTCGTGCAGATCTCGGGCGATCCGGTCGCGGTCGTGGAGGACCGTCAGTTCCTCCGACTCGGCCCGCCGGCGGGCGAGTTCCAGAGCGATCACGGCCTGGTCGGCGAAGCCCGATATCAGGGTGACCTCGGCGTCGTCGAAGGCGGGCCGGCCGGCCAGGCGGCTCAGCCGCAGTGCACCACGGCCGGTGTCCACCCGGAGCGGGACGGCGACCGTCGGCCCGTCCACCTCTACAGGCTCCCCGCTCAGGGCGGCGCCGTTCAGCTCCTCGCCCTTGGACGCTTCCTCGCCTTTGGACGCCTCCTCGCCCTTCGGCCCCTCCTCCGTACTGAACGCCTCCTCCCCCATGGACGCCCTCTCCGGCAGTTCCCCCACGGACGGCTCCACCGCCCCGTCCCCGGCCGCATCCTGGCCCAGCGGGTACGCCCGGGGATCGGACCGCAGGTCGGCACTGACCACCGGCCGGCCGCTGCGGACGGCTGCCCCGGGCAGCGAACCGTCAACCGGCACGGGCAAGCCGAGGATCCGGCTCGCGCCCGCACCGCACGCCACCGCCACCGTCAGTTGGCCCACGGACGAGGCCGAGGACGGGGGCGTGGACGAGGACGAGAGAGGGAACGGCGCCGAGGACGAGGGAGGGGACGACGGCGAGGGCGGGGGCGGAGACGACGGCGAGGGCGGGGACACCGGCAGCAGGACCGCCGCACTGTCCGCGCCGGCGACCTCCTGCGCGCGCTCCGCGATCAGCCGCAGCACCTCGTCGGCGTCGGTGCCGGACAGCAGACTGCGGGTGATCTCGCCCAGTGCCTCCAGCCACCGTTCGCGGCGGCGGCTCTCGTGGTACATGCGGGCGTTGTCGATCGCCACTCCCGCCGCGGTGGACAGCGTGGTCAACACAGCTTCGTCATCCGCGTCGAACGATCCGCCGCCCCGCTTCTCGGTGAGGTAGAGGTTGCCGAACACCTCGTCGCGGACCCGGACCGGCACCCCGAGGAAGGTCCGCATCGGCGGATGGTTGGCCGGAAACCCATAGCTGTGCGGATGCCTGGTCAGGTCGGTGAGCCGCAGCGGCGCCGGGTTGCGGATCAGCTCCCCGAGGATGCCGCGGCCACACGGCGTCCGGCCGATCAGCCCGATGAGCTCGTCGGACATCCCGACGGGCAGGAACTGTGCCAGCTGACCGTCCCCGACCACGCCGAGCGCCCCGTATTCCGCGTCGGTGAGGGTGACCGCCGCCTCCACGATCCCCCTGAGCACCTGCGGGAGTTCGAGCCCCCGCCCCAGGCTCATCACGGCGTCGAGCAGGCCGCGCATCCGGTCCGGCTCATGGAGCCAGGGCCCGTGCGGACCGCTCCCGACCGGTGCGTAATGCTGCGATTCGGACATGACCGTGCTGCTCCAAAGATCCCGTACGTCTGCGCGGCAGCGTACGTGATCAGCACGGCAGCACCGCCCGGCACCGGTGCCGACCGGCCATCCGAACGGGCCCGCAACGGGGCCCGCGATGGAGGCCACATCGGGGGCCGCGATGGAGGCCGCAATGGGGGCAGCGATGGGGGCCGCAATGGGGGCAGCGATGGGGGCCGAACGACCCGCAGCTGAGGGCCGGCTGCGAGGTGCAGGCGGGCCGTTCGGCCCTGGAGGCCGTAGCGGTCCCCGACGCAAGATGTGTCTGCCGGGAAGGGCCGGTCTCCCCCGTGTCCATGGCCCTTCCCGGCGGCGGCCGTTCGTGGGCCTAGGCGAAGTCGATGGCCGCCAGCACGGGACCGGCGAGCGCCAGCGCGTACTGCAGCCATACGGCTCCGCGTCGCGCCGCGTAGCTCATCCCATCGCCGGGCAGAGCAAGCGCCGACAACCCCACGACCGCGGACAGGCCCATCGCCCCCTGGGCGAGACCCACCAGGGGCCCGCTTGCCCCGTCGCCGCTGTAGGCCTGATTCATGACGATGATGAAGAACGCCCCGTAGGCAACTACGAGCAGCAAGAGGCCGAGGGCCGCGAACGCGCGCACTGCCGAGGTGGACGGCGCGAACGGGTCAGTCGCCGCTACGGGAGCGTCAGTGACGTGGGTATCGGGTGCGGTCATGGCCGCCATCCTGGCCCGCCCGTGCCACCCGGGCATCGGGGCTCCTACTCAAGTCGAAGAGGCACGTACTCAAGGTTTCCGGAGAAAGGTCCAAGAGGACAGTTCGCCACCCCGTGCGCGGGGCGGCGAACTGTCCGTTCAGGCTTTCACCCAGCCGGTGGCGGGTTCCTCACCAGACGTTGCAGGGCTGCCGGTAGTGGGGCAGGCAGATCGGGGCGTCGTCGTTCGCCCAGTGGAGGTATCCCGTGGTGCCCTTCTTCAGCTTGCCGACCTTCTTGAACAGCTGAATCTTGTCCCAGTGGGTCGTCTGGTTGTGCCTGAGGATCTTGACCTCAAGGTTGGCGGGCAAGGTGCCCGCGCTGTCCTCGCAGCCGCCTTCAGCCCCGACGGGCACACCCTGGCCACCGCAGGCCTCGACAGGACCGTACGCCTGTGGGACATGGCCACCCACCGGACAGCGGCCGTCCTCACCGGGCACGCCGGCACCGTGACGAAGGTGGATTTCGGTCCCGACGGCCGCACACTCGCCACCGCGAGCGACGACGGATCCGTACGACTGTGGGACACCGACACGGACGCCACCGCAGCCCACCTGTGCGCACTGAGCCGGCGCAACCACTGGACACAGCTGATCCACAACCTGCCCCCGGACGCATATCCGGACCCGGCCACCTGCTGACCTGGGCCGACCATCAGGGCAGTGGCCGGCCAAATGGACTGCTGGGAGATGTGCCATGGTGCTCGGCATGAAGTCTGAGTCGAGCGGTCCGACACGTCACACCGACCGGGGACGGTGGCTGGCGCAGTTCTCCGGCCGGATTCTGGTGGTGTGCCCGCGGTGTGGAGGCCGCGCAATCGTCATACTCAGGCCGGGCCTTGAGGCACCTCGGTATTTCAGTGAGCTGATGTTCATGCCGCGCCGTCTCGTGTGCGCGGTGTGCGGGGCCACCGGTGAATGGGAGGCCGAGGTGCAGGGCGCCGCACTCGTGGGCGCGGCGCTGGGCGGCACCGAGGATCCGTTCTTCCGGCAGCCGTTGTGGCTGCAGACCCGTTGTGCCGGGCACATCCTGTGGGCGTACAACGAGGAGCACATCGATGAGCTGGCCGCCTATGTCAGCGCAGTGCTGCGGCAACACACCGCTTCGCCGACGATGGCGATGTTCCCACGGCTCCCCGTGTGGCTGAAGCGGGCCGACCACCGCCCCGAAGTCCTGGCCGGCTTGGGAAGGTTGCGCGCCCTTGCCGAGCGCTCGGCGCCGGATGAGCGGTCCGACGCCGCGCATCGCAGAGACGACCGGCCGCGTTCGGGCGGAAGCAGGTTCTACCGGGGCGGCCCCTACCAGTGAGGGTGCTCCCTACTGGGGACGGCACATCTTTACCGGTGATGGCGGCCCTGCAGGTGATGCCGCACGGTCCAGGTCCGGACGCGCCGGCCGGGAACGAGCTCCGGCCGGCGCGTCGAGCACTACGCCCTCGCGTCAGCTCAGATGCCGTGCCTCAGATGCCGTGCGAAGAACCGCAGCGAGCTGTCGACTTCGAACGACGGCACCTCGCCGTGCTTGCCGGGGTTGGCGTGCAGCGTCTTCTCGGCCGAGGCCAAGGCGTCGAACAATGCCAGGCTCTGGTCCCGCGGCACCATCTGGTCGTCCCACTGGACCAGGAACGCACCATGCCGGCCCGCATTCCGGCCGCGATCCGGCCGAACTCCTCGCCCTTGGGCCGGTCGCCGTGGTGGGGCGCGCGTCGATCGCGACGACGGCGAAACCCGCGGCGGCGTAGTGGCGGGCGCGGGCCACGGTGCCAGGGGCGGTCTTGTGCTGCCTGCCGCCGTGGCCCAGCAGTATCAGGGGGCGGGGACGAGTACCGCGGGCGTCTTCCGGCGTCCACAGCACGCCGGGGATCTCGTCGAGGGTGAAGAACTGTTCGGTGACGCCGTCCGACGACGTCTGAGAGGTGAAGCGCATCAGCGTTTCAAGCCTTTCGGGATGCCTGGTGCGGGCGCTCCCTAGGCCATGCGAAGGAGGGAGTCCCGACGTGTCACAGTGTTGATCGGACTCACCTCCTCGAATGTGCAGTGGTGCACGGCGACGCCGAAGGTATCACGGAGATCATCACTCGCCCTGCGGCGGCGCTCGGCCTGGTCGCGCGCCCCTCGCGCTGTCAGTGCCCGGCGCTAGGGTCCACCACATGAAGCGTCATCACATGCCGAAGCTGCCCCGCACGGACGCCGCTCCCGTCCTCCGGACCGACTTCACCGACCCCGCCGGCTGGGAGCGGCTGTTGCAGGCCTTGGAGCTGCCGGTCACGCACGAGGAAGGCTCAGAGGACGTCTGCGCCTACGACCGTGCCGTCTCGTACGTCACTCCGGTCGACAAGGAGAAGTACCGGGGGCTGGGCCCTGACATGGTGCTCGCTGCGGCTCCCTACACCGGCCACGACCTGTCTTACGACCACCTCTATCTGGCAGACGCCGAAACCTTCGCCTCGGACGACCTTCCGTTGCTCGGCATCGACATCCACCTGGACGACGAGGGCGACGAGCCTTGGCCGCGTGAAAAGCCGTTCCGGATACCGGCCCTCCAGGTGGTCGGGGTCGAGATCAACGACAGCATCGCCAACCTGTTCTTTCGCGAGTTCCACGACACCGACTGGTCGGGCTTCGAGGTGTACGTGGCGGAGCCGGGGACGGCTGTGTATGAGGAGTTCCGTCGCATGGACGTGGAGCAGGACGAGGGCGAGGGCAAGGTCGAGGAGGAGGCCGCCGGTTGATCGGGGTGCCCCCGGACGAGAAGGTCATTGGCGGCTGACCGTGCGGGTCACGCCTGCGACGATCGTCGTCGCCAGGATCCATCCGGTGATGATCAGGGCGTACGACAGCCACTGGTACCAGCCGGCAGGGGCGAACGCCGACTCCTGGCCGAAGTTGATGATCGGCAGGAGCAGGTCGAGGGTGTAGAAGACGGGGTTGAAGTCGGGCGCCTCGTCCACCTTGACGGGGCGTGGATGGTCCAGGCCGTACGCGATCGATCCGATGGCCATGAGGGACAGCAGCCAGACCGCCGCGCGCAACGGACGGAAGCCGTAGCCGACGGTGGCGTCCTGGACGTATCCCCACAGCCGTCCGTACCAGATGAGCGTGGTGCGTCGGCGGCGCTGCTTGGCGAGTTGGACGAGCCGGGCCGCGTCGTCGTCACCGACGTGGCGGTAGGCCGCCATCAACTGCTCGTAGCCGTGCGGATCGTACCGCTCGCCGTCCCGCTCCAGCATCGGCAGTCGGCGCTCGGCGGGCTCGTGCGGGGCGAGTACGGTGTACCGGAGATTGCTGAGAAACACCTGGTCCGGCAGCATCTCCGGTTCCAACGTCAGGATCTCGATGTGAGAACGCCGCAGATTCAGGGCGCCCTCGATGCGATCGCCCCTGCGCAGCCAAAGTTCACCGATGACACAACTGCTCGCCCGCAGAGCCGTGTCGCCCGGATGCGACAGGCGGGCGTGGAGCAGGTCGAGACGGCCCGCGATACGGGAGCCGCGGAGCTCGACCCGGCCCTGCGCACGTAGACACCGCGCCCGTACATGGCCTTCCACGTGGAGGTTCTGGGCGTCCAGCGCGGTGCCACCGGAGGTGATGAACTCGGCGTCCTGCAGGTTGATCCGCCCGGCGACGGAGGCGCCGGTGAGCCGTACCTGTCCGTGCGCGCGCATCTCCGGCGCCCACAAGTCGTCCCCGATCGTGGCCTGGTTGAGCTGCAGCACCGGTTCGGAGTCGTCCGGTGCGGTGAATTCCGCCCGCTCCATGAACAGCGCCCCGGTGATCTGCACCCCGCCGAGCCGCACCGGCCCCCGCATACGGCAGTCCGTCATCCGCAGCACCCCCTCGACCCGCAGGGCCGCCGAGGTCAGGCCGGGCAGCACTGACATGCTCAGATTGAGCTGCCGCAGCTGGGCTCCGTACAGGTCGGGAACGCCGTCGAAGTGGCAGTGGCTCAGCCGGACGGCGGCGTCGATCGTGGCGTACTTCAGGTCCAGTATGCCGGTGATCCGCGCCCCCTTGATCTTGAGCGCGGCTATCTCCCCGTCCTCCCGCGGAGCCTTGAGCAGCAGCGCCCGCAGCACGCTCGCCCGTACGGTCCGCTCGGCACCCCAGGTGTCCCCGAGGGCCGGATCCTCGTTCTCGGCGGCACGGAAGTCGACGGACTCGCCGCGCGGAAAGGCCCGCCATATACGTTCCTCGGGCGGCGTCAGATCGTTGGTCTGGCTCACGCCGGGACTCTGACGTGCGGTGTTCGGACTGTCAACTGCCGTACGGGCCATGCCCCGAGCCAGGCTGCAACTACCACGCCCGTCGGGGCTTCTCTGCCTGGCAGGGGCTGCATGTGCACGCTCGGGAAGAGTTCCATGTGGTGTTCACTGTTCACTCCCCGCTGGCTGGGATGAACAGCCTGCCGAGCAAGCGCAGTTGGGCCGCGCGGATCCATCCTCGGAGGCGCAGCCTCAACCCCGGGGTGCAGCGGTGGAGGGCGTCCAGGGTCGCCTGCCACTCGGGTACGGCACCTTCCGCCAGGTGGGCGTTGTAGCGGACGGCGACGGGGCCTTCCGGCTCGCCCGCCGCCCTCGCCGCCAGCATCGCGGCGATCTCTTGCTCGTCGTGCGCGGTACGCGGCCGGTCGCCGTGACCGGGCGAGTCGATGCAGGCGACGTGGAAGCCGCAGCCGGTCACGAGGAGGTGTGCGCGGCCTGTCATCCCCGCCCAACCCGTTTTCCCGAGCCGGCTTTGCAAGGCGGCGCGCTGCTCGCCGGCCTTCCGCCCGTCGTGCCGGGACAGCGTGCCCGGGTCGTCAAGCCGTGTGCCAGGGTACGAACGCGTTGTTCAGACCCGCGAGGGCGGTGCGCAGTTCCGGGTGGTGGCGCAGCAGGACGGTGACCATGGAGTTGTCGTCGATCCAGGTCATACCGGCCTTGGAGTACACCTCGGGGGTGTAGTACTCGGTGAAGAAGCGGTCGCTGTTCAGCCGGCGGGAGGCCATCAGGATGAAGATGCGGAATGCCGTGTCGCTGAAGGCGAATCCCTTGGGGAGCTTCTCCGCATACATGCCGACCGTGAGGTCGACCTTTTCGATGTCGTCCCCGTAGACCTGCTTGATCTCCCTTGCCCACTCCGGGTTGTCGGTCAGCTCCTCGAAGTTCTCCACGGGCTTCAACCGCAGCAGCCGGCGGAATTCGTTGTAGCGGGGGACGCCCAGTTCCCGGCTGCGCAGGATGTCGGTGGCGGCCAGGTCCTGCAGATGCCCGTCGGGACGCTCGTATTCCTGCAGGAACTTCGGGAAATTGTGCAGGGTCACCAGACCGGGAGGGAGCGTTCCGAAGCTGTAGAGGAGATCGGCCATGGGCACGGTTTCCAGGACCTTCAGCGCTTCCGGGCCGGCGATCTCCCGGAAGGTCCGCTCGCCCAGGGTCGCGTCGTCCACGGCGGAGCGCAGATGCCAGTCGTCCCGGACGAGGGGGTGCATCCGGTAGACGGCGACGAACTCCTCGGTGAGCGCGTACGGGACGCCGTAGTGGTCGGTCCGGCCGCCGGGGATGCCGCTGATGACCTCGCTGTCGCTGATCCGGCCGAAGAGGTCGTGAACCCGCTCGTCGGCGAGGCCCCACCAGTTCGCCCGCAGCGCCTTGACGGTGGTGGGATGGCTGATCACGGCAGGCGTCCACTCCACGGTGTGGATCTTGGCGAGCAGCGCGGCGTTGACGAGCCGGGCACGCTGGAACAACTCCTCGTCACCCCACGACGGATAGGCGGCGTGCAGATGGTCGCAGATCGCGTTGTGCTCATGGGCGAAGAGGTTCTGCATCATGGCGAGGCCCAGCCAGAAGCCCGGAACGAGCGACGGGTCGGTGGCCGGGTCCAGGGACGAGGGGGACTTCCCGTTGTTCCAGAGGTGCAGTTTTCCCAACTCGCCGGTGCGCAGACGGCGTTGCTCCTCCTGGCTGGACCCGTAGATCTGCGAGGCGTCCCACCAGTGGGAGG
Organism: Streptomyces sp. NRRL S-337; assembly: GCF_000720175.1. Taxonomy (GTDB): domain Bacteria; phylum Actinomycetota; class Actinomycetes; order Streptomycetales; family Streptomycetaceae; genus Streptomyces; species Streptomyces siderophoricus. The sequence continues at coordinate 209,161 of NZ_JOIX01000001.1, read as the reverse complement.
AGACATTGACGCGGGTGTCGGGTGTCCCGGCGGGGGCGTGGGGGTCCCGGGTCGGGTCGTCCGGTGTCCGCATGATCCGCATCGGTCGCTCGGGCCAGGGATCGTCCTCCACGAGCGGCACTTCCCAGGGGCGTTCCGTCGGGCTCGTGCCGTGGCTGAACCAGTCACGGATCATGAACTGGAGCCAGGCGGTGACCAGGGAGTTGACCGAGTCGGCGGGGGTCAATTCGTGGCGGGTGAGGAGTGCCCGGCTGACCTCTCGTGGGTTCGGCCGGGAGAGGACGGACTCGGCCGTGGCCGGCGCGATGCGGTCCAGCGGGATGTTGCGGCCGAAGCGGCTTCCGGCCATGCCCATGCGCGGCTCACCGAGGTCGTTGTGGCTGCCGTCGGCGGTTCGGTTGACCCGGTGGCTCGGTGACGGTGGTGCGGGGTCGGGGCGATGGACGGTGGGCAGTCCGGTGGTGTCGTGCAGGTTCTTTTGGCGGAGCTTGACGCGCAGCCCGAAAAGGGTCAACAGGCCCGGGAGGACGGGCAGTTTGTCCCAGCCGATGCGTCGGTCGACGGCGGTGGAAATGCCGGTGACGACCCGCCATGGGAGGGACGTTCGGTATCCGGCGGACGGTCGGCGGGAGGTGGTGCGTCGTTGCATACCCATCGCAGTGCTCCTTGCTCAGTACCGGTCAGGAGGTCTGCCCCTCGGTCACTTCCGCTTGCTCTTCCCGGCGCCCCCGCCGGTGGCGGCCAGGACGGTGTTGGTGGCCGAGATGAGCGTGGTCAGGACGGCGGTGCGCACAGGCAGCTGGCCGCGGATGCCGAGCGTCGCGGCCGTCAGGGTGTCGCTGCCGTGGATGAGGACCCCCTCGCGCAGGTCCGCACGCAGCCGGTCGCCGTCGTGGGTCAGCAGAGCGAGGCCGAGCAGGACCGTACGGATCCCGAAGAGCCGGAAGGCGTAGACGGCCGCGGGGCTGGGCTCGTGGTCCGGGTCGAGGCGCAGGATGAGCACGGACGGCGTCAGCAGGCCGGTGATGCCGTTGAAGAGCCGGATTCCGGCCAGTGCGTGGACCGAGGCCGGACGGTGGGCCGGTCGCTTGGCCATGGTGCATCTCTTGGCCATGGTGCATCTTTTGGCCATGGGGATCTCCCTGCGGGACGCCGTGGCTGGGGGACGCCGTGGCTTCGGCGACTGCCAGGCACGAGAGCCGGCAGCGGAGCCTCACTCAGCGTCCGGGCATACACCTCGATGCGACAGCGACCTGCACATCGATGTGCCGTTCATGCCAGCGTATGGGGGCGGTCATATGCGCGCACCTCGAAGGCCGGGCAAGGGAGTTGATTCCGGATTGAACGACATCAGGAGGGTCGCTGCCTGACGGCGTGCGCAGGCAGCGGTGCACCGGGTCCGTGCCGGGCAAGCCGTCGCCGATCAGTCCCCCGGGGCGGTGCCCGTCCCGCCCGACGGCGCATCCCGCCCGCCGTCGTCCCCCGCGGAGGGCGGCACGAGCGGGGCGGTGCTGGCCCGGGGAATGAGGTGCGTGGGCAGGACGATGTGTCGTTCCCGGTCGGCGTCGGGGGTTTCGATGAGCGCACAGGCCAGCTCGCCGGCGGCCCGGCCGATGTCCGTGGGTGACTGGGCGATGGTGCTCAGCCCCGCCCAGCGGGCGATGTCGTGGTCGTCGAAGCCGAGCACGGACAGCCGCTCGGGGACGTCGAAGCCGCTCGTGCGCAGGGTCGACAGGACGGCGACGGCGAGCTCGTCCTGCTCGACGAAGAGCGCGGTCGGCGGTTGCTGCAGGCTGAGCAGTCGGCCGACCGCCTCCACGACGGTGCGGTCCTGCCCCAGGACGGCGCCGACCACCAGCTCGTCGTCCAGCGGGATGCCCGCCTCGGTGAGCGCCTGCCGGTAGCCGGTCAGTCGCTCGTTGGAGCTGAAGGTGAAACCACTGACGCCGATCGCCCGCAGGAAGCCGATCCGGCGGTGCCCGAGGTTGAGCAGGTGCCGGGTGCCGCCGAGCGCCCCGGCCGCATCGTCGACGTAGACGCTCGCCCGGCCCTCGGCGTGCTGGCTGACGTATATGACCGGCATCTGCAGGTCGTCCAGGCGGGCGCTCTCCTCCTCGGTGAGGTCGAAGGAGAACACGAGCAGGGCATCGGCGTTCCGCCGCGCGGGCAGGCGCTCGAAGAAGTCGGCCCGGGCGGCCATGTCGGGCACGTAGTAGACCACCAGCTCCAGGCCCGCCGCGCGCAGCACCGGCCCGAGTCCTTCCAGCGCCGAGCCGACGAACCAGGACTTGAGTATCGGCACGAGCACCGCCACCACTCCGGTCTTGCCGGTGACGAGGCTGGCCGCCTGCCGCGAGATGGCGAAGTTCAGCTCTCGGGCGGCGCGCTCGACCCGCTCGCGGACCTCGGCGGAGACGGAGGCGTAGCCGCGCAGGGTGCGCGAGACGGTGGAGGCGGAGACGCCGGCGCGTTCGGCGACGTCGGCCATCGTGGGGTGCCGTTGAGCTGGTGACATGCACGGAAGGTAGCACGGTGAGCACGAGTTCCCGGGCATTCATGACAGCGCTGTCACGAGCCCGCCAAGGGGGCGATATCAGGTGGTTTTCCCTTATAGAAGCTGCACGGTACAGCCGAATGACCTGCGGATTACCAGGGCGTAACGCATTGACTTCCCCTGGGTGCCCTCCTAGCTTGAAAGCGCTGTCTCGGCGGTGTCACCGGTATCCGTCTGGAGCGATCCTCCATGCTCTTGACCTGCCAGCTCATCCACTCGATGACGGAGACAGCGCAATCAGTAACGCTCTGCACGCCCCTGTCCATGCCATCCGGCGGCCGCTGCCGGGAAGGGTTGAGCCTCCGCATGACCACAGTGAGTTTTGAAAAGGTCACCCGGTGCTATCTGGGTGCCGACCGGCCCGCCGTCGACGCACTCCATCTGGACATCGCCGACGGCGAGTTCCTGGTCCTGGTCGGCCCTTCCGGGTGCGGCAAGTCCACCAGCCTGCGGATGCTGGCCGGTCTGGAGGACGTGGACGACGGCGTGATCCGGATCGGCGACCGGGACGTGACCCACCTGCCGCCCAAGGACCGGGACATCGCCATGGTGTTCCAGAACTACGCGCTCTACCCGCACATGAGCGTCGCCGACAACATGGGGTTCGCCCTCAAGGTCGCCGGTACCCCGAAGGACGAGATCCACCGCCGGGTGCAGGAAGCGGCCAGGATCCTCGACCTGGAGGCGTACCTCCACCGCAGGCCGAAGGCGCTCTCCGGCGGACAGCGGCAGCGCGTCGCGATGGGCCGCGCCATCGTGCGGGAGCCGCAGGTGTTCCTGATGGACGAGCCGCTGTCCAACCTGGACGCCAAGCTGCGCACCCAGACCCGCACCCAGATCGCCGCGCTCCAGCGCCGGTTGGGCATCACCACCGTCTATGTCACGCACGACCAGATCGAGGCGATGACGATGGGCGACCGCGTCGCCGTGCTCAAGGACGGGGTGCTCCAGCAGTGCGCCGCCCCGCGCGTCCTCTACGACGAGCCGGCCAATGTGTTCGTGGCCTCGTTCATCGGGTCGCCGGCCATGAACCTCCAGGAGGCGCAGCTGGCCGACGACGGCGTCCAACTCGGCGGCGCCCGGGTGCCGTTGCCCCGCCGCGTGCTCACCGCGGTCGCGGCCGAGGGGGCCGACCGCGTCGTGGTGGGCTTCCGGCCCGAGGCGCTGGAGACCGTCGCGCCGGGCGAGCCGGGCCTCGGCATGGCGGTGTCGATGGTGGAGGAGCTCGGCGCCGAGGCGTACGCCTACGGAATCCTCCAGGGTGACCACGACGGCGGCAGCAGTACCGGGGGCGTCACCGCCGGAGCCGGGGCCGGCGTCGTCGCCCGGGTCGACCCGCGGACCCCGCCCCGGAAGGGCGAACGGATCACCCTGCGGCTCCGGGCCGACGGCACGTACTTCTTCTCGGCCACGACCGGCGAGCGGCTTCCCAGCGAGTGACCGGCCACCGCCCCGGTTCGCACCCCCAGGAGAGACAGTGAAGAGCAGAACCACCAGAGCGCTGCAGGGCGCGGGCGCGGCCTTCGCGGGGCTCGCCGCCCTCGCCGCCTGCGGCCCGAACGGGACCGCCGCGGTCGGCGGCCGGCCCACGTTCGAGGGGCGCGGCCCCATCACCTACGTCGGCGGCAAGGACGCCTCCGGGTCCGTCCAGGCGGTGATCGACCGCTGGAACAAGCGGCACCCCGAGGAGAAGGTCACCTTCGTCCAGTTGCCCACGGACCCCGACGCGCAGCGCCAGCAGATGATCCAGAACGCCCAGACGAAGTCCGATGCCTATACGGTACTGGCGCTCGACGCCGTGTGGACCTCGGAGTTCGCCGCGCACCGCTGGGTCGACCGGCTGCCCGAAGAGCGGTTTCCGCTGCGGCAGATGCTCAAGCCGATCGTCGAGACCGGGAAGTACCGCGGCGGTCTGTACGCGCTGCCGATGAGCTCGGACGGCGGCATGCTCTACTACCGCACCGACCTGCTCAAGAAGGCCGGGATCGCCCGCCCGCCGGCCACCTGGGCGGAGATGAAGGCGGACTGCGCCAAGGTCAAGCGACTGCCCCAGGCGCGGGGGATGTCCTGTTACGCGGGGCAGTTCCAGAAGTACGAGGGCCTGACGGTCAACTTCGCCGAGGCCGTGAACTCCGCCGGCGGTGAAGTCACCGACGCCAAGGGCATCCCGCACGTGGACACCCCGCAGGCGAAGCGAGGCCTGGACTTCCTCGTCAACTCCTTCAAGGACGGCACGATCCCGAAGGACGCCGTCACCTACCAGGAGGAGGACGGCCGCCGCGACTTCCAGGCCGGGAAGCTGATCTTCCTGCGGAACTGGCCCTACGCCTACCCCCTGATGGCCCAGAAGGACGGCTCCAGCAAGGTCGCCGGCCACTTCCGTGCCGCACCACTGCCCGGCCTGAACGGCCCCGGCTCCTCCAGTCTCGGCGGCCACAACCTGGCCCTGTCGGCCTCGGCGGAGAACAAGGCGACGGCGATCGACTTCATGAAGTTCTTCGCCGGCCAGGACGTCCAGCGGTTCACGCTCTCCCGCGCACCGGGCGCGCCGACCTACGACGCGCTGTACAAGGACCCGAAGCTGGTCAAGCAGTATCCGTACCTCCCCACCCTCAAGCAGTCGATCCTGCACGCCGTGCCGCGGCCCCGGGTCTTCCGGTACGGCGATGTCACGGCGGCGATCCAGCAGCAGGCGTACGCGGCCCTGACCGGCAGCACGAGCAGCACGCAGGCCCTGAAGGACCTTCAGCAGACCCTTCGGCAGCAGTCTGCGGGAGAGTGAGGAGCACACCATGGTGACGACGCAGAACCCGGCCGCGCCACCCGCGCTGTCCCTACCGGCCAGGCACCCGCAGCGCCGGGCCCGGGCCACCTCCGGTTCCGGCCGGCTCGCCGCCCTGCTGGTCTCCCCCACCCTGCTGGTGCTGGCGGTCGTGGTGCTCTACCCGACGATCGTGGCGCTGAAGGACTCGCTCTTCGGCACCCCCGGCCTCAACCCGAAGACCGGCTTCGTCAACGAGACCGATCCGTTCGTCGGGCTGCAGAACTACGGCGCGATCTTCGGCGCGGCCGGCGCACGCTTCTGGAACGCCTTCTGGAACACCACGTTCCTGACCGGCACCACGGTCGCCCTGGAGACGGTCATCGGCATCGCCATGGCGCTGATCATGCACCGTGCGTTCCAGGGACGGGCTCTGGTACGGGCCAGCATCCTGGTGCCGTGGGCCATCCCCACCGCGGTGAGCGGTCTGCTCTGGCGCTGGATCTTCAACAGCAACGGCGTGGCCAACGCCCTCACGGGGCAGCACATCCTGTGGACCACCGAGGGGTTCCACGCCAAGCTCGCGGTCATCATCGCCGACGTGTGGAAGACCGCGCCGTTCATCGGCCTGCTCGTCCTGGCGGGGCTGCAGGTGATCGACAAGGAGGTCTATGAGGCCGCCAGGATCGACGGGGCGGGCGCGCTGCGCCAGTTCTGGAACATCACCCTGCCGCTGGTGAAGCCCGCACTGCTGGTGGCCGTGCTGTTCCGGACGCTGGACGCGCTGCGGATGTTCGACCTGCCGTACATCCTCATCGGCGCGCAGAAGACCTCGGTGGAGACGCTGTCCATGCTCGCCCAGGACCAGGCGGCGAACGTGCGCTTCGGTCCCGCCGCGGCCTACGCGGTGATCCTCTTCGTCTATGTCTTCCTGATCGCGCTGGCCTTCGTCCGGCTGCTGGGCGCCGACGTCGTCGGTGACGACGGCCCGACCCCGCTGCGCCGCCGGTGGCGCGCGCACCGACGCACAAAGGTGGCGGCATGAACACCCTCTCCCCGAAACTGCGCAAGGGGCTGCTGTACGCGGGGGTCGCCGCGGTCGTCGCCTACTGCCTGGCACCGTTCTACTGGATGCTGGTCTCCAGCCTGCGGCGGACCGCCGACATCTTCTCCAACTCGCCCTTCCCGACCCGGCTTTCGCTGGAGAACTACCTCGCGGTCCTGGACCCGTCCGAGTCCTTCACCCGGGCGCTGCTCAACAGCGTCGTGGTGGCCGGCATCACCACCGCCGTGGCGCTGGCCCTGGCCACCTTCACCGCCTACGCGATGGCGCGGCTGGAGTTCCGGTTCAAGCGACTGGTGCTCACCCTGATCATCGCCACCTCCATGTTCCCCGTGGTGTCGATCGTGGTCCCGCTGCTGAAGATGTTCGTCGACTTCGGCTGGATCAACAGCTACCAGGCGATGATCGTGCCCAGCATGTCCTTCACGCTGCCGCTCGCGGTGTGGAACCTGACCGCCTTCTTCCGGCAGATGCCGCAGGAGCTGGAACACGCCGCGATGGTCGACGGCTGCACCCGCGGCCAGGCGTTCCGCAGGATCATCGTCCCGCTCGCCGCGCCGGGCATGTTCACCACCGCGATCATCACCTTCATCGCCGCCTGGAACGAATTCCTCATCGCGCTGTCGATGACGAACAAGCCGGAGATGCAGACGGCTCCCGTGGCCATCTCCAAGTTCTCCGGAGCGAGCCAGTTCGAGACCCCGTTCGGCAGCCAGATGGCGGCGGGCGTACTGGTCACCATCCCGCTCGTGATCATGGTGCTGGTCTTCCAGCGCCGGATCGTCGCCGGCCTCACCGCCGGTGCGGCGAAGTAGTCCCCTCCCACCGCACATCGATGCCCCAAGAGCCCCGAGGAGCACGCAGCAGCATGCCCAGCAACCCCGCACCGTGGTGGCGCAGCGCCGTCATCTACCAGGTCTACGTCCGCAGCTTCGCCGACGGGAACGGTGACGGAGTCGGTGACATAGCCGGCATCCGCTCCCGGCTGCCCTACCTGAAGTCGCTCGGGATCGACGCCATCTGGATCAACCCGTGGTACAAGTCGCCGATGGCCGACCACGGTTACGACGTGGCGGACTACCGCGCGATCGACCCGCTCTTCGGCACCCTGGCCGACGCCGAGGCGCTGATCGAGGAGGCCCACCGGCACGGCATCCGCGTCATCCCCGACATCGTGCCGAACCACACCTCCGACCAGCACGCCTGGTTCCGGGCGGCGCTGGCCGCGGGGCCCGGCAGCCCGGAACGGGAGCGCTACCACTTCCGCGACGGCCGTGGACCCGACGGGTCCGAGCCGCCCAACAACTGGCGGTCCGTCTTCGGCGGCCCGGCCTGGACCCGGCTTCCCGACGGCCAGTGGTACCTGCACCTCTTCGCCCCCGAGCAGCCGGACCTCAACTGGCAACACCAGGACGTCCGGGCGGAGTTCGAGGACGTCCTGCGGTTCTGGTTCCGCCGCGGCGTCGACGGCTTCCGCATCGACGTGGCACACGGCCTGGTCAAGGACCCGGAACTGCCCGACCTGCCGACCCGCGACGCGGCGGAAGCGCCGGCACCCGGGGAAGGAACGGACCACCCGTACTGGAACCGCGACGAGGTGCACGCGATCTACCAGGCCTGGCGGCGGGTGGCCGACGAGTTCCCCGGCGACCGGTCGTTCGTCGCCGAGGCCTGGGCCGACACCCCCGAGCGGCTCGCCGCCTACGTGCGGCCGGACGCGCTGCACACCGCCTTCAACTTCGACTTCCTGATGACCAGTTGGGACGCCGCCGACCTGCGGGAGGTCATCGACCGCTCGCTGGGCACGCTCGGCTCCGTGGGCGCACCCGCCACCTGGGTGCTCTCCAACCACGACGTGGTACGCCACCCCAGCCGCTTCGGCCGTACGGTGGCGAAGAAGTGGGTCGCCAACGCGCCCTACCGGCCCGAAGGCCCCCTCGACCTCGAACTCGGCGTCCGGCGGGCCCGCGCGGCCGCCCTGCTGATGCTCTCCCTGCCGGGCGGTGCCTACGTCTACCAGGGCGAGGAGCTGGGCCTCGCGGAGGTCGAGGACCTCCCCCAGGATGTACTGCAGGACCCCATCTGGGAACGCTCCGGCCATACCGACCCCGGACGCGACGGCTGCCGCGTACCGATCCCGTGGTCCGGGCAGAGCTCCCCGTACGGCTTCAGCCCCGAGGGCGCCACCGGCCGGCCCTGGCTGCCGCAGCCCGCGCACTGGAAGGACCTCAGTGTCGCGGCCCAGACCGGCGACCCGGCCTCCATGCTGGAGCTCTACCGGCGCGCACTGCACCTGCGCCGGGACCACCCCGCCCTCGGCGACGGCGACCTGACCTGGCTGGACGCCCCGGCCGGGGTCCTCGCCTACCAGCGTGAACCGGGCTTCGCCTGCATCGTCAACCTCTCCTCGGAGCCGTACGAGCTGCCCGCACACGAGGCGGTACTGCTGACCAGCGGCGGCCCACTCGACGACGGATGCCTGGGCCCGGACCAGGCGGTGTGGCTGGCGATGTAGCTGGCGGGCCACTCGTCCTTCGGAGGGACGCGCGGTTCGCCCGCTCGGCGGAGTGGGTGGCTCCAGGGCATGAAGCGGGCGGTGCGGGTGCCGGGCCAGCATCGGGTCCATGAGAGTTGACGCGATCGCCCGCATCGCCGTGGCCCGCCGCATACTGCTCCGGCCGGCCCGGCCGGCGCCCGCTGGGCCCCGCGTCCGGGTCGCGGTGTGGCTGACGGTGGCCGGTTCGCTGGTGTACGTGGGGCAGAAGGTGTACATGGCGGCGCGCGGGGAGGTCGGTATGCCCGGCCACCCCGCACCCGCCCAGGTGCAGGCGCAGTTCGCCCACCCTGGATTGGCCCAGGCGGGCAACGCTTCGCTCGGTCTCCTCGCGGTGTTGGTGGCATGGGCGACCCTCGCGCGCTGGGGAGCGCGCATCCCGCGCTGGGCGCTGCTGTGCGCCCTGGCACCTACCGCGGTGCTGCAGTCGCTGGGAGGGGTGATCACCATCCAGCGCACCGACTTCGACCTGGCGCACCTTGGTTGGGGCCCGGTTTACGAGGCGGTCACAAGCAGCGTCGGGATCGCGGCGTGGGTCGTGGTGGCGGTGTCGTACCTCCTGCGCAGCCGTCCGCACGCCGGTGGCGCGGCAGAGGCGCGCCCATGACCGATCGCCGTGACCCGACGGCGATTACCGCCCCCATCGCTTCCGGGTCGCTGCTGCCACCCAGGATGCCGACGGTGAGGGTGGCGGTGCCGGCCGCCGCGGCCACGCGCACGCGCAAGCGGTCGGCCCGGCCGAGCAGGGCACGCGCCTCATCGAGCAGCACCGCTCCCACCGGGGTGAGCGTGACACCGGCGGACGATCGGTCGAACAGCGGGGCGCCGGCTTCGGTTTCCAGCTGCTTGATCGCCCGGCTCAGGGGCGGCTGGCTCATGTGCAGCCGGGCGGCGGCCCGGCCGAAGTGGAGTTCCTCGGCGACAGCCACGAAATAGCGCAGCGTGCGTAGCTCCATGGCGCGACGATACCCGTACGGTATCGAGCTCACCGAAGGGGTCTTGGACAGTCGCCTTGCCCTGGCGGTGAGATCGAAGCATGACTGAGGAAACGAAGGCCGGCGAGCCGATCGCCGAACCCGCGGTATCGGTGGTCGGCCCGGGCGACGGGGAGACGATCTTCCTGGGCACCACGCGCATGCGCGTCCTCGAGGACGGCAGCAACACCGGTCACCGTCTCGGGATGGCCGAGTCCGTCCTCGCGCCGCACACGCCCGGACCACCGCAGCACCGTCACGCCCAGCACGACGAGGGCTTCTACATCATCTCCGGCACGGTGCGGTTCACGGTCGGGGACGAGGACCATGACGCGACCGGGGGCACGCTTGTGATGGTCCCTCCCGGAGCCCCGCACACGTTCGCCAACGTGACCGACCAACCGGCCGTCATGCTCAGCACTTTCACGCCGGACCTCTACGTGCAGTACTTCCGGGACCTGCAGGACATGCTTGCCGGCGGCCGGGCACTGACCCCCCAGGCAAACGTCCAGGCGATGAGCCGTTATGCCACCGAGCCCGCAACGGACTTCGACTGACCGCCTCAGATCCCGCTTCACCGGGCGCAGCCACGAACCCTTGTGCTTGTTTCTGTTCTATACAACACTCTCAACACACAGAAACGCGCACTCCTGAACATGTTCGAGTCTTGGGCGACGACCGGTCGAGTCGAGGAGAGCAGACATGACGCAGTTCAGCCGACGTAGGTTTCTGAGCTCAGCCATGGTGGGGGCGGCGTCCCTGGGGGTCGCCCTGGGCAGCAGCCGCACGACCCTCGCACAGGCCGAAAGCCCCCGGGGACTGACCATCCGCGGCAACGAATTCCTGCTGGACGGCAAACCGTTCCGCATCCTTTCGGGCGCCTTCCACTACTTCAGGACGCATCCCAAGGACTGGCGCGACCGGTTGATCCGCCTGCGGGCCATGGGCCTGAACACCGTGGAGACCTACGTCGCGTGGAATTTCCACCAACCGTACGAGAAGAAAGCCGACTTCACCGGGTGGCGCGATGTCGCCGCGTTCGTCCGCACCGCCGACGAGGTGGGGCTGAAGGTGATCGTGCGACCGGGACCGTACATCTGCGCGGAATGGGACTTCGGCGGGCTGCCCGCCTGGCTCCTCAAGGACAAGGACGCGCCGCTGCGCCGTTCCGACCCCGCATACGAGCAAGCGGTCGCCACGTGGTTCGCCGAACTGCTTCCCCGGTTCGTCGATCTGCAGGCCACGCGCGGCGGGCCGATCATCGCCATGCAGGTCGAGAACGAGTACGGCAGCTACGGCGACGACCACGCCCACCTGGAACACCTGCGGGACACCATGCGGGCGCAGGGCATCGACAGCCTGTTGTTCTGCTCCAACGGCGCCACGCAGAAAGCGCTGGAGGCGGGCAGCCTCCCCGACCTCCTGTCCACCGTCAACTTCGCCGGTGACCCCACCGGTCCCTTCGCGGAACTGCGCAGATTCCAGCCGGACAAGCCCCTCTTCTGCACGGAGTTCTGGGACGGCTGGTTCGACCACTGGGGAGAGCGGCACCACACCTCCGACCCCGCGCGGACCGCCGCCGACGTGGAAAAGATCCTCAAAGCAGGAGCGTCGATCAACTTCTATATGGCGGTGGGCGGCACGAACTTCGGCTGGTACGCGGGTGCCAATCTGAGCGGCAGCGCCTATCAGCCCACCGTCACCAGCTACGACTACGACGCCCCGATCAGCGAATCCGGCGAACTCACGGAGAAGTTCCACGCGGTGCGCGACGTACTCGCCAAATACACCACCCTGCCGAACACGCCCCTGCCGGCCACGCCGCGCCGGATGCCGGCCCAGCGGGTCGCCGTACGCGAGTCGGTGCCGCTGATGGACGTCGTCGACGCGCTGAGCAGCACTCCGGTGCGGCGCACCGCCCCCGTCCATATGGAGGCCCTCGGACAGCCGTACGGACTGATCCACTACCGCACGCGGGTGCGCGGTCCGCAGGGGACCAAGCGCCTGCGGATCACGGGACTGGGCGACCGTGCGCTGGTGTTCGGCGACGGCAAGCGGATCGGCACCTTCGACCGCAACCAGCCGCTCCACACCGTCGACTTCACCGTGGCCGGCCCGTCCGGCACCCTCGACCTCCTGGTGGACCCCACCGGGCGGGTCAACTTCGGCCAAGGCCTCAACGACCCCAAGGGAATCAGCGGCAAGGTCTTCCTCGACGACGAAGAACTGCACGACTGGGAGATCCGCCGACTCCCCCTCGACAACCTTTCGGCTCTGAGATTCCGCACCGAAGACACCCCGACCGGCCCCGCCTTCCACCGGGCCCGGGTCCACGTCAGCGCCCCCGCGGACGGCTTCCTCGCCTTCCCGGGCTGGGACAAGGGCATGGTCTGGCTCAATGGCTTCGCGCTCGGCCGCTATTGGTCCCTCGGGCCGCAGGTCACCCTGTACGCGCCCGGCCACCTGTGGCGGAAGGGCCGCAACGAGCTCGTCGTGCTGGAAATGGAACGGCGGGGCGACCGGATCGACGTGCGGTCCGATCCCGACATCGGTTAGGGAGGGTGCTCTCACCCCTCACCCTCCGTGCGTAACTGCAAGTAAGTGATCAGTTTCACTCTGTATGGGACGCTGCGTGCGGTCCACACCGATCTCCCAACTGTCATGATCCCTACCGATGCGGAATGCAATGGGTTCCGCACGGACCGAAATGACCGTAAGGACAGGGGTGTTGGCGTGAGACTGGTGTGGTCGCGGCGGCGGGTTGCACGGAGGCGGTGGGGGGCCGGCACAGGCGCAAGCTCCGTGCCGAGCGGGTCGGGCGCGACCCGTCGCCCGGCGGCGGCGAGGCGTTTCGGGGCGGTCGGCGCGGCCGCCCTGCTGATGGGCCAGCTGCTCGGCGGACTCCCCGCCGCGGCGCAGACCAGGGCCTTGCCGGGATCGGCGTTCCCCCTCGTCCTCGATGTGGACCTGACGCCGAATCCGGTGTGCAGTGGACCCGTGCGCGGCCGGGTGGAGGTCTACGACCCCGCCGCGGCGAAGGCCGGAGCCACCGTGGAGTGGCGGGTACGCGCCGGTGCGGAGCAACTGGCGGGCGGACGCCTCGACATGACCGCCCGTGTCGGCACGGCGGAGTTCAGCATCCCCTTCGACCGGGTCCCCCCGACCGAGACCGCCCTCCAGGTCGACGCCCGCATCGCCGGTACGCCCGACGGCCGGGCGCCCGGCCGCTACGGAAAGGTCTGGCGGGACACGCTCCGCCGCGGGTGCCACCCGGTGCGGGTGGCGTCCGTCGGTGACTCGGTGGTCTGGGGTCAGGGTCTGGACCACGACCAGAAGTTCCCTTATCTGACCGGGCAGTTGCTCGGCCGTGAGACCGGCCGGGGCTTCCGGCTCAACGACTATTCGATCTCCGGCGCGGTGCTTGACGCGCCCGATCTGCCCGCAGGCAACAATGACGCGGCCTGTCTGCGCACGACGGAGAAGCAGGACCCGGACGGTGACGGGGAAATGGAGTTCGGCGAGGTCACCCAGCAAATGCCGGATGTCTTCTGCCAGTTGGAAAGGGCGGGAGCGCAGGCGCGGTCGGGCGGCTACGGTCTCGATGTGGTCGTGATCAACGGGTGCATCAATGACCTCGATCCCTTCTTCGGCATCGGCGTCGGCATCACTCCCGGCTCGGAAAGCGTGCCCGAGGCAGTGAAGCGCGAGTGCTCCGGCATCGGTGCGGCAGCGGAGAACCCGGCCAAGGACGTGCCCTACTTCAGCGGCGCGAAGGTCGGATACGGCGGACGCGGGATGCGGGCGGCGATCGAGAAGGCCCATTCCCTGCCGGGCCGGCCGAAGGTGATCGTGGCCGACTTCTACTACGCGCTGAGTCGCAGCAGTTCTCCGATCCCGGTGAAGACCTGTTCGGTCCCGGGAGTGGGCGGGGCCCGGCTGGCCTCCTGCAAGGCCTCCCTCGGCAGGGTGGCCGAGCGCTATGAGCAGTACACCCAACTGGCCAATGCCGCCTACCACCAGGCAGCGGCCGCCGCCAACAAGGCGTCCAGCGACGGTCCGTACGCGGTTGCGGCCGACGGGCTGTTCACCGTGGACAACGCCCTCCTCACCCGGGACTCCAAGGTCTGGAACACTCCGGTGACCGACCCGGCGTTCCCGCTGCGCACCCGAGCCTGCCCCGAGCTGAGCGCGACTCCTCTGCAGTGCCTGAGCGCGGCCGTCGGCCACCCCGACATCGAGGGCGCCCGGCAGTACGCCGATGCCTTCCTCCTCAACCCCCGTGTTCGCGAGTGGTTCCGCCTCCCCCGGCAGGGCCCCCGAGCGCAGCTGGACCTCCCCGCACACGCCCAGGTCGGGACCGAGGTGCGCCTGTCGGCAACCGTGCACGCAAACCCGCCCGCCGCCGGCTACCGCTACCACTGGTACTTCGGCGACGGCACCCAGCAGGAGACCGGCGAACCGATCGTCACCCATGCCTACAACCGCACGGGGCCCTGGCTGCCACGTCTCGTGATGACCGGCCGGGACGGAGGAAAGACGCTGGTGGAAGCCGCGCGAGCGCTCACCGCGGACTAGGCCACCCCGCCTTCCTGGGTCTTCTCTGCTTGGGGGTGGCACCAGTGCCACCCCCAAGACGGATGCTGAGGGGATCGAGCGGTCGTGCGCCCGGCGGAAGGATCGGTCCCGGTAGATGAAGGACACGTCCGGGAGGGTTCGATGGCAGGGTCGTGGGTTTCGGGGAGGGTGCCGCGTACGCGGTGGTGGGGCGCGTCCGCGCTGGCGGGCGTGGCCGCGGCGGTCGTGGCCGCGACGGTGCTGCCGGCGGGCGGGGCGCAGGCCACCGGGGCGGGAACGCGGGTGCCCGCCCGGTACGCGCAGCAGCGGCTGGACTGGCAGCCCTGTGAAGGCGCTTCGTCGCTGGAGTGCGCGCGGATGACGGTGCCGCGTGACTGGCACCGTCCGGATGCCGGTGTGGACCTCACCGTGGCGGTTTCCCGGCACCGGGCGAGCAATCCCGCCGGGCGGCGCGGGGTGCTGATGATGGCGGCGGGCGGGCCGGGTGCCTCGGGGCTGAACCGACCGGAGGGCCTCGCCAAGGACGAGCCCGCGGTGGGCGCCGCGTACGACGTGGTCAGTTTCGACCAGCGCGGCGTCGGTCGCAGCACCCGCCCGGTGTGCCAGACGGACGCGGAGTTCCGGGAGTTCTTCGCGCACGACTTCCGGGACCGCTCACCCGCCGCCGTCCAGGGCGTGCTGGCGCGGTCGCGCAAGCTGGCGCAGGACTGCCGGACACGCAGCGGCGGGCTACTGCCGTACCTGACCACCGAGCAGACGGCCCGTGACATGGACCTGTTCCGCTCACTGCTCGGCGCACGGAAGATCTCCTACTACGGGCCCTCCTACGCCACGATGCTCGGCGCCTACTACGCGACGCTGTACCCGCGGCGCATCGAGCGGACCGTGCTGGACAGCAACGTCGGCTGGTCGGGCTCCTGGGAGGAGTTCGAGACGGGACAGCCGAAGAGCTTCCAGCGCCGGTTCGAGCAGGACTTCCTGCCCTGGCTGGCGAAGTACGACGCCGTCTACCACTACGGGCGGACGGCCGAGCAGGCCAAGGCCAGGTGGGAGGCGCGCCGGCAGGCGCTGGCGGAGCACCCGGTAACCGTCGGCCAGGTTGTCATCGGCCCGAACCAGCTGGACAACGGCACGATCCAAGCCGTCTACAACGCCAAGGAAGGGTTCCCTGCACTGGCGTCGGCGCTCGTCGCGCTCGACCACGGGGACGGCGCGGGGGCTCCTGAGCGGCAGCTCATGGAAAAGGTCTTCGGCTCGTATCTCAGCCCGGAATTCCTGGCCGAGTACTTCTCCGTCACCTGCAACGACACCGCCTGGAACCGCGATGTCGGCCACTGGGTCCGGCGGAGCGCGAAGGATACGAAGGCTCAACCGCTCGCGGGCGCCCGGGAGTTGGCCTTCTCGACGGTGTGCGCGTACTGGCCCACGGCGACCGCGCCGAAGGTGAAGGTCACCGGGGCCGGACTGCCGGCGACCCTGATGCTCAACTCGGTGCACGACCCCGCGACCTACTACGAGGCCGCCCTCCGGGACCACCGGGCCCTGCGCGGCTCCCGCCTGGTCACCGTCACCGGCGGCGGGGACCACGGTCAGTACCGCAACGGCAACGCGTGCGTGGACGGCATCGTCAACACCTACCTGCTGACCGGCAAGGCACCGAAGCACGACACGACCTGCGCGGCCGGCCCCCTCCCGGTCCCCGCCGGATCGGCCGCGAAGTAGCACGGCTCGGACAGGAAATAGGCCGGGATCATGCCCTGATCCCGGCCGGGAGGGGCCTGCGAGCCTGCGGGGCGGGACCATCGCCCAGAATCGGGGCATGGATGTCCCCGAGCTGCTGGAAGCCGCCTCCCTGCTGGTCCCCGAGCGGATCGCCACCGAGAACGACATCACGGTGAACGATGTCTGGGACTACCTCACCCACGATGAGTGGGAAGTGGCGCTCGATCTGCTGGAAGAACTCGGCCATGTGCATCCGCTTCCGCTCGCGTTCTGGCAGACGCTCGCCACCGCCGCCGAGCAGATGCGCCTGGAGCGAAGCGCGGCCTGGTGTCACTGGCGCTGCTACGAAACGCGGCACGGCATCGTCCGGGCCGACCTCACCCTCGTACCGGCCGACGTGGCACGCCGTCAGAAACCCTTCTCGGGAGCCGGCGTCCTCCGGCCGATGTGGAACATCGGGAATCGAGCCCCGACCGGCGAACCGGCACTCAACATCGCCGGTCTCTGGGTGGAGTTCGCGCCTCACCTGGAGCCCGGCGGACGGGCCACGGTGCGTCTGGCCCCACTCGACCCGGCACAGTGGCACCACCTGCAGCCCGGCCAAGTGATCACCATGCACGAAGACCGGACCGTCGCCGGAACGGCGGTCATCCTGAGCGTCCAACGGCCGTAAGCGGCGGACCAAAAGGGCAGCGGCGGCCCTTGCCCACCCGATCCGACGGGCTGAGTTCCGCTCGTGCGGCTGACGCGACGCAGTTGGCGCAGGCCGGGTTTACCATGTTCCGGTCAAATGATCAGAGCGGGGGAACGGGGGAGTGCAGATGGCTCGCTTCGCCTTTTCGGCAGCCGATGCACCGTCACAGCCGTTCGGTGCTCGTCTCGAAGCCACCACTGCAAAGGGATTCATGCGTTTCCATCGAATACTTGCCACGGCCGGCGCCGTCGTCGCCCTGGCATCGGTTTCCGCTTGCAGCAGCCTGCCCTCCGGCGGGTCGCCGCAGGGGGCCGGGGAACTGCTCAACACGACGCTCCACTGCGAGAAGGTCGACATCGCCACGCCCCCGGAGGTGGCACAGGTCGAGGCCATGGGCATGAAGGGCATCAACGGCGGTGGCGAGTGTGACGACCCGGCGGTCGGCGGTGGTGACGCCGACTTCCTGACCATCGAGGACATGGAGGCGTTCCAGACCGCCGTCAAAAAAGACAAGTCCGAGCAGGACGACCTGATGATCGGGGACGACTTCGCCGTCGACCCGGGCAGCGACGACCAACGGCGGAAGCTGCTCGATGCCGGGCTGGTATTCCTCAACTGCGCCCCCGGCTTCCACGCGCCCGAGGGCAAGACCACCGACGACGGTGAGGTGGACGGCTGCGTCACCACCGACTACTCGGACGATCTGGACTGACGCGACCGATCGGCTGACGGATCCACGCGGCCTACGGCTGCGTGGATCCGTCGCGTGCGCACGTGGTCGGGGGTGGGACGCCTGGTTGACCCGCCGTCCCGGGAAGGACCCGACCGCTGCTTCCCCCTACCGGACCCTCACCGCGGGTCCTCGGCCGCGTCGGCATCGGCCGGTACCGCGAGCGCCGCGGTCAGCGGCAGCGCGGCACGCCGGGAGCGTTGCCTCACGAGGCGGTGCCCTTCTTGTCACCGTCCTTCGTCGCACACCAGGCCGCGACGGCCTTGAGGTCGGTGCGCTCGCGAGTGAGCGTGGGCTTGAGCTCCTTGCGGTGGGTGAGCCGGTCCTGGAGGAAGGTGGCGACCGCGTCGCGGTGCTTGGCGCGGGCGTTCTTCACCCGCTGTTCCAGGCGCGCGATCGAACCACGGGTGTGGGCATCGCCGTTGAGCCGGTCGAGAGCCTTGTCGATGCGCTTCTCCAACTTGGGCACTCGGTGGCAGATGCCCTTGCCGTGGCCCTTGCCCTTGCCCTTGTGCGGGGCGGTTGCGGAGTGCTCGGCGGACGACGGGCTGCCGGAGTCCGCCGCGTCCGCCGACGCTGCCCCGCTCAGCAGGCAACCGGTGAGCGCGAGCGTGGACAGGGCTCCTGCCAGGACGATCTTGGGACGCTGCATGGTGGTGCTCCCTTCAGGAAGGAATGGGTTCTGGGAATGTCTGGGGGTGCCTGGGATGTCTGGGGATGGATGAAGGCGGCCGCAGGGGCCTCGCAGGAGCGGGCGGGCGGTCCGTGGTGCAGAACGTAGGGGCGTTCTTTGTGGGGACCTTGTGAGCCGTTACGGGGTGCGTGCCGCGTCCGTACGGGGGCGTTGCGGGCACAGGGAATCCACAAGGATCGTCCTTATGGTCGGGGGCAGTTGAGCATCAGCGACGGTGTACGTAGGTGTCGGCGACGGTCATGTGCACCGAGCCTCGAACCTGGGAGAGACAGTGGACGGCAGTGGATTCCTCGTGTCGGACGAGCCCTTCCCTTCAGGCTCCACGGTCCTCACCACCCTCGGGCCGCGTGACGTGCGGCTGCCCCTGAGCGGCTGGCTGCTGCGCGTCGGGCGGGGATCTGAGGGCCGTCCGGCGCTGGAGGTGCACAGCGGGGCCGGGCTGATCGATGTGTCCGTCGTGAGCACGCTCTGTGTCTCCCCGCTCCGGGGTGGCCGGTACGGCGGCCGGGCGGGGAGGGACTGGACGCTGGCGTGGGGGCAGCTGCCACCCGGTGCCGACGTCGTCGAGACGTGCTTCCGGGGGTGGCGGCGCAGCCGGAGCGTCCAGGCGCTCACGGTGGCGGACGCCTTCTGGGTCGCGGAGGTCGGCGGCCGGTTCCGCTCGGTGAGGTGCTCCGCGGGGGCGGGCCGGGCCACCGCGCGGGTGGTCAAGGAGTCCCCGCCCCGTACGAGGTGACGGGGTCGGTCAGGAGCTGGTCGGCAGCTCGTGCGGGCCCTCCCCCGGGACCTCGCTCAACCAGGCGCGGCGCAGCGGCAGTTCCAAGGTGTGGGTGTCGGCCGCCGGGTCGGCGGGCCGGGGCAGGTGGACCTCGAAGCGGACGCCGGTCCCCGTCGGCCGGTCCAGGATCCGCACGGTGCCGCGGTGCAGGGCGACCTGCTGGGCCACCAGGGTCAGTCCCAGCCCCGACCCGGGGCTGCCGGCGCGTCGGTGGAACCGTTGGAAGACCTGCTGACGCTCCTCGGGTGCGATGCCCGGACCGTCGTCGTCCACGGTGAGCACGGCCACCGGGTCCGTCGGCCGGCCGCCCGGCCGGAGCGCCACCTCGATCCGCGCCGGCAGTCCCGCCCGGCTCCCGTGCACCACCGCGTTGCGGAGCAGGTTGTCGACCGCCATCCGCAGCCCCGGCTCCCAGGCGTTCAGCATCAGGCCGGGCGTGATCCGGAGGGTCAGCCGGACGCCGGGGTGGTGCCGTTTCACATCGGCCACCGCCGCCGCAACCAGCTCGGAGAGGTCCACGACACCGAAGGCGTCGGCCTCCACCAAGTCGCCCTGGGCCAGCGCTCTCAGCGCGATCAGCGTGGCCATCAGCCGCTGCTGTCCGGAGCGCAGGTCGTCCAGGACATCGGCGCGGTCGGCCGGATCGAGGTCGGGGTGGTCGGTGAGGACGTCCAGATTGGTCTGCATGCCCATCAGCGGGGTGCGCAGTTCATGGGACGCGGTCGCGGAGAAGGCCCGTGCGGTCGCCAGTGCCTCCTGGGTCCGCGCCGCCTGCTCGTCGTACCGGGACAGCACGGTCTGCAGGGTGCGGGCCAGGTCGTCCACCTCGGTGATCCGCGACGGGGCGTGGTCCAGGCGTGCCGCGCTGGTGCCGGGGTCGAGGCCGCCGGCCCGGCGCTGCAGGCGGCGCAGCGGGCGGGTGGCACGTTCGGCAATGGCCCAGGAGAGCAGCCCGGCCAGGGGGGCGGCGATCAGCGCCACCACCAGAATGCGGTTCTGTACGGCGGTGACCTCGGCCTTCCCGGCCGATCCGCGAGAGAACACCCACAGCGTGCCGCGCGGGCCCTTTCGGGCGTTCGGGCCGCCCACCTCCACCGACAGCGCCCGCCAGGCGTGGCCGCGGAACCGTACGGTCACCGGGTCGGTCGCGGCGACCGGCAACGACACGCTGGCGGCCGGTTGTGGACCCGCCGCGGCCACCACCCGGTACCCCTGCGGGCCACCGTCCGTGGTCAGGTTCCGACCGGGGGCGGCCGGATTGCCGCCGCCGCTCCCGTCCGTCGCCGACCCGCCGCCGGCCGCCAGGAGACGCACCCCGACGTCGAGGCCCGCGTCGAGCAGCTGCCGCTCCCGGTTCGCCGCCTTCCGCGGCTGTCCGCTCTCCTCGGTCCGCAGCAGGCCCCTGGCCATCGGCAGCAGCACCGCGGCCCGTTCCCGCAGGTGGGCGTCCTGCTCGGCGTGCACATCGCGGGTGACCAGGCGCAGCAGCAGCGCGCCCGAGCCCAGCACCAGCAGGGGCATGGCGAGGCCCATGACGAGGGCGATCCGGGTGGTGAGCCTCATCGCACGGGGTCCGTTGCGGAGGGCCGCAGGACGAAGCCGACCCCGCGGACCGTGTGGACGAGGCGCGGTCGGCCGCCGGCCTCCGTCTTGCGCCGGAGATAGCTCACGAACGTGTCGACGGCGTCGGTGCGTACCTCGAAGTCGTAGCCCCACACCCGGTCCAGGAGCTGGTCGCGGGTGAGGACGACGCCCGCGTTGCGGGCGAGGACCTCCAGCAGCTCGAACTCCCGCCGGGTGAGCCCGACCGCCACGCCCCGGTACGTCACCTCGCGTGCGGCCGTGTCGAGGACCAGGTCGCCGACCTGCACGATGTCTCTGCCGGCGGGCGGGCGGCGGCGAAGCAGGGCCTGCAGCCGCAGAACCAGTTCCTTGAGGGCGAAGGGTTTGACCAGGTAGTCATCGGCCCCGGCCTGGAGGCCCGCCACCCGGTCCGCCAGCTCGTCCAGTGCGGACAGCATCAGCACCGGCACCTCGTCACCGTCGGCCCGCAGGGTGCGGCACACCTCGATGCCGCTCATTCCCGGCAGGGACACATCGAGGACGATCACGTCCGGCGGTGTCTTTGCCAGTTGCACGAGAGCGGTCGGGCCGTCCTCGGCGAGCGCGACGGCGAAGCCGTTCAGCCGCAGGCCGCGCCCCAGGGACCGCAGGATCATCGCGTCGTCGTCGACGACCAGGACTCGGTCGAGGCGCTTGGCCGCGCACATGCAAGGCTCCACTCTCATCTCGTCGGGCGCCTCGGCTCATCCGCTCGCCCCGCAGTTGCCGCAGCACCATCGGCCGTCCGGCCCCTGGACCACCGCGCCACCGCATCGTGTGCAGTTCACTGTCCATGCCGTCCCGGTTCCCGACACACCCGCCGGCGGCATCCGTGCACGGTAGCCGCATCGGGAAGGTAGGAGGCAAACTTGTGGGTTTCCTGTGAATGCCACGGCCGACCGCCGGCGTGCTCTCACCGCGCGCACTCTCAGGAGTTGTCCTGCGTCGCACCACCTACTGCCGCAGCCGGCCGGCCCGGGCTTGCAGGTAGCGTTGCTCGGCGATACTGGCGGTGGATTTCGCGGCGCGCCGGTAGTGCTCGTACGCCCCGGCCAGGTCGCCGGTCTTCTCCAGCAGGTGCGCCCGTACGGACAGCAGACGGTGGTGCCCGGCCATCCGCTCGTCACCGTCCAAGGTGCGCAGCAGGGCCAGCCCGGCCGGCGGGCCCTCGGTCTCGGCGAGCGCGATCGCCCGGTTGAGGGTGACCATCGGGTTGGGCGCGATGCGTTCGAGGATCAGGTAAAGGGCGTGTACCTGCGGCCAGTTGGTCTCCTGGGCCGTGGCCGCGTCGGCGTGCGTGGCGGCGATGGCGGCCTGGATCTGGTAGGGCCCGAGGGCCGGGCCGGCCAGCGATGACTTGACCAGCTCAAGGCCCTCGTCGATCAGCGCACGGTCCCATTTCGTACGGTCCTGTTCGTCCAGCGGCACCAGGTCGCCGCCCGCCGTCGTACGGGCCTCCCGGCGGGCGTGGGTCAGCAGCATCAGCGCGAGCAGCCCGGTCACCTCGCCGTCCGCCGGCAGCTGCGTGTGCACCATCCTGGTCAGCCGGATCGCCTCGTGCGCGAGGTCGGCACGGTGCAGTTCGCTGCCCGAGGAAGCGGTGTAGCCCTCGTTGAAGATCAGGTAGAGGACGTGCAGGACGACCCGTAGCCGCTCCTCGCGCTCCGCGCCGTCCGGCAGGCCGAACGAGCTGCCGGCGGCCTTGATGCGCTGCTTGGCCCGGCTGATCCTGGCCGCCATCGTGGCCTCCGGCACCAGGAACGCCCGGGCGATCTCGGCCGTGGTCAGGCCGCCGACCGCCCGCAGCGTCAGGGCCGTCTGGGAAGCGGCGGTCAGCGACGGATGGCAGCACAGGAACAGCAGGACGAGCGTGTCGTCGGTGTCCGGGACGTCCTCGGGCACCACCTCGGCGGCCACCGCGGACTCCCGCTCGCGGCGCGCGTGGTCGCTGCGCATCTGGTCGATGAGCCGCCGGGACGCGACGGTCATCAGCCAGCCGCGCGGGTTGTCCGGCATTCCCTCGGCCGGCCACTGCACGGTGGCGGCGAGGACGGCCTCCTGTACGGCGTCCTCGCACCCTTCGAACTGGCCGTGCCTGCGTACCAATGCGCCGAGGACCTGCGGCGTGAGTTCACGCAGCAGGTCCTCCATGGGTGGTGCGGTCATGCCTCCAATTGTCCGTCAGCGAACATCACCTGCCGCACCTCGACCCCCAGGCCGTCGATCGCGCAGTCCGGGATCTGCGTGGCCAGCTCGATCGCCCGCTCCTTGTTCTCGCAGTCGACCAGGTAGAAGCCGCCCAGGTGCTCCTTGGCCTCCAGGAAAGGTCCGTCGGTCACCACCGGCTGACCGTTGCGCACCCGCACCACGGCGGCCTGTGACGGGTCGACCAGCGCCTGCGTGGTGATCAGCTCGCCGGACTTCTTCAGCGACTCGATGAACGTGGCGTGGCCGTCACCGATCGCCGCCTTCTCCTCGTCGGTCAGCGCGTCCAGCACGGCCGGGTTGATGTGCAGGCTGATCAGGAACTTCATCTCGTACTCCTGGTGCTTCTCGTGGTTCGGCGGGCCCTGGCCGGGCCCTTCGACCGGTGGTCGGAGTCGCCGCCGTCGTCTTGACATCCCCGGCACCTCGCCCGGCCAGAAATTTCCCATGACTTTTTCCCCGTCGCCTCCGTCACCGCGATGTCAAGAAGCTCCCGGCCGCTCCGACCAACCGGCGACACGTCGAGAGAACACGTCGAGAGAACAGGGAGCTTTCGTGCTTTCGGATCCGCGAACCCGCCGGGCCTGGCTGGGGCTGGTCGTCCTCATGCTGCCGACATTGCTCGTCGCGATGGACATGACGGCGCTGCTCCTGGCGCTCCCCCGGCTCAGCGCCGACCTGGGTGCCACCGGCGTCCAGCAGCTGTGGATCAGTGACAGCTACGGCCTCATGGTGGCCGGGCTGGTCATCACGATGGGCACGCTCGGCGACCGGATCGGCCGCCGACGGCTGCTGATGATCGGCGGAGCGGCGTTCGCGGTGCTGTCGGTCGTGGCCGCCTTCGCGGTCAGCCCGCTGATGCTCATCGTCGCGCGTGCGCTGCTCGGCGTCGCCGGCGCGACCCTGGCGCCGTCCACCCTTGCCCTGATCACCAACATGTTCCGGGACGAACGACGGCGCGGGCAGGCCATCGCGGTCTGGGCGACCTGCCAGTTCACCGGTGGCGCGCTCGGCCCTGTGCTCGCCGGGTTCCTGCTCCAGTACTTCTGGTGGGGATCGGTGTTCCTGGTCGCCGTGCCGGCGATGGCGGTGCTGCTGCTCGCCGGGCCGGTCCTGCTGCCGGAGTTCCGCAGCGACCGGGCCGGCCGGCTGGACCTGGCCGACGTCGGGCTGTCGCTCGTGGCGGTGCTTTTGATGATCTACGGCATCAAGCAGCTGGCCGTCGAAAGTGTCCCGGTCGTGCCGGCGCTGGCCCTCGTCGTCGGCGCGGCCACCGGATGGCTGTTCGTACGCCGGCAACTGCGGCGGGAGACGCCGCTGCTGGACCTGCGGCTGCTGCGCAACCGCCCGTTCACCGCCGTGCTCGTCGCGCTGGTCTTCGCCGGGCTCGCCATGGCGGGTACGGGCCTGCTGGTGACCCAGTACCTGCAGAGTGTGCTGGGCTTCTCGCCGGTCGCGTCGGCGCTGCTGTTCGCACCGATGGGCCTGGGCGTGGCGGTCGGCACCATGGCCGCGCCGGCGCTGGCCCGGCGGATGAAGCAGACCACCGCGATCGCCGGCGGGCTGGCGGGGTCGGCGCTGGGCAGCCTGCTGCTGGTCGTCGTCGGTCCCGGCGGCGCGAGCGCCCTGCCGCTGGTGATGACCGGCATCGCCGTGCTGGCACTGGGCACCGGCCCGCTGTTCGCACTGGGCACCGGGCTGGTCGTCGGGTCCGTGCCGCCGGAACGTGCCGGCTCGGCGGCGTCGATGTCGGAGACCGGCAACTACTTCGGCGGTTCGCTCGGCTTCGCACTGCTCGGCCTGGTGGCCGCGGTGGTCTACCGCAACCGGATGGACGGCACGTCCGACTCGCTGGCCGGCGCGGTCGCCGCCGGCCGGCACCTTCCCACCGGCCAGGCCGCCGAACTGCTGCACACCGCGCGGGCGGCCTTCACCACCAGCCTGCACGTCACCGGCCTGGCTGCCTCGGTCATCTTCACCGGCTTGGCCGTACTGACCCTGGCCATGCGCCCGCCCGCCGGAACGACCCCGGTGGCAGCCCCCGACTACGAGGCGACCGGCGTATAGGGCCCGGTGGAGGCCGACGCCGTGGTGGCCCTGGTGCTAGCCCAGGTCGATGTGCGTTCCTGCGGAGCGTTCCCGGGCGGCTTCGACGACGAGGGCTGCCGCCGCGGCGTCCTGGACGGCTACGCCGACGGACTTGTAGAGCGTGATCTGGTCGGGTGCGGTGCGGCCGGGCCGGCTCCCGGTGAGGAGTTCGCCGAGTTCGGCGTGCACATGGTCCGCGGTGATGACGCCGTCGCGGATCGGGTGGAGCAGGTCGTTGCTCCCGGCGGGGAAGGGGGCCAGGGCCGCCTGCCGCGATTCGACGCAGACCAGGGCGTCGGCGATGGTGGCGTCATCGATCTCGCGGCCGGCGGGGTTGAAGCCGACCGAGGTGATGTGGACGCCCGGGGTCAGCCAGGGGCGGCGGACGACGGGGTCGACGGCGTGGGTGGTGGCCGCGGCGATGTCCGCACCGTCGAGCGCCTGGGCGTAGGTGGCCACCGCCTCGGCGGGGATACCGAGTTCGGCCGAGAGTTCGGCGGCGAGGGCGGTGGCGTGGGCCGGCTTGCGGCCGGCCACCCGGATGCGGCGGAGGGGGCGGACCCGGCACATCGCGCGGGCGTGGGACCGGGCTTGAGCGCCGGTGCCCAGCAGGGCCAGCACCGACGCGTCCGCACGGGCGAGCAGCCGCGCCGAGAGCGCCGAGCAGGCGGCGGTCCGCGCGGCGGTGATCGCGGTACCGTCCAGCAGGGCCACGGGCTCGCCGGTGTCCGGGTCGAAGGCGACGATGAGCGCCTGGTGGGTCGGCAACGGCGTACCGGCGTTCCGCGGGAAAACGGAGACGAGTTTGCTCGTCAGCGCCCCCGCGGAGGGCACATAGCCCGGCATTGCGGCGACGAAGCCCGCCCGCTCCGGCACCATCGCCGCCACCCGGTCCGGCGCGGCGGCCCGGCCGGCGCTGAGGTCGGTCATCGCCGACGCCAGCGCATCGATCAGCGCGTCCATGTCGAGCAGCGCCGCCACCTCCGAGCGCCCCACCACCAGCATCCGGTTCGACCTCCGATCACCGCGTACGGCCGGCACGGCACCGGCCGAGGAGTTCGACCGTAACGCCCGCTCGGGCAGCGCGGAGGGCGCGCCGCGTCGTCGGGCCCCCTCTACGCGGCACGGCTCGGGCGGGGAAGGGGCGTCCGGCCGGCTCAGGGGCGTGCGGGCGCGTCCCGCTCGGAGCGGGCCCGTCGGTGACGGTCGTGCGCGGACGGTGACGGCCGGCCGTGCTGCGGGGCGGATACGGGCGCACCCTGGAGGTATGGTCCGCGCCAACGAGGAGGTCGAGGCGCTGCTGCAGGAGTACGCCGACCTCATCGCGATCAGTGGTGGCGACGCCTTCAAGGCCCGTGCCTACGAGAAGGCCGCCCGCGCCGTCGGCGGCTACCCCGTCGACGTCACCCAGCTCGATGTGCCGGGGCTGCGGGAGATTCCGCACGTCGGCGCCTCGATCGCGGAGAAGATCGTCGAATATCTGCGGTCCGGGCGGGTCGCCACCATCGAGGAGACTCGGGCATCGGTCCCCGCCGGGGTCCGGGAATTGATCAGCATCCCCACCCTGGGGCCGCGGAAGGCGATGGTCCTCTATGAGGTGCTGGGCATCACCTCTGTGGACCAACTGCTCGACGCCGTCCATGAGGAGCGGCTGCGGGAGCTCAAGGGGTTCGGTGAGAAGACCGAGGAGAACATCCTGCACGGCATCTCTCTGATGCAGAAGGCCGGGGAAGGCCGGATCCTGCTGGGTGCCGCCATGGAGCTGGCGGAACAGATCGTCGCCGAACTGTCGGGGATCCGTGGGTGCAGGCGGTGCACGTACGCGGGGTCGCTGCGCCGGATGAGGGAGACGATCGGGGACATCGACATCCTGGTCGCGGCGGAGCGGTCCGCGCCGTTCATGGCGGCGCTCGCCGAGCTTCCGTACACCGCCGAGGTCATCGCGCACGGGGAGAAGAAGACGTCGATCCGCACCACCAAGGGGCTGCAGGTGGACCTGCGGGTGCTGCCGCCGGTGTCCTGGGGTGCGGGACTGCAGTACTTCACCGGGTCGAAGGCGCACAACATCCGCACCCGGGCGATCGCGGTGCGCCACAAGCTCAAGCTGTCCGAGTACGGGCTGTTCCACGCCAAGAGCGGCGAGATGATCACCTCGGAGACGGAGGAGGGGATCTACGACCGGCTCGGGCTGCCGTGGATCCCGCCGACCCTGCGGGAGGACCGCGGTGAGGTCGCGGCCGGGCTCCGGGGCGAACTGCCCGACCTCGTCACCGAGCGCGACATCCGGGGCGATCTGCACACCCATACCGACCTCACCGACGGTCTCTCGTCCCTGGACGACATGGTCGCCGCGGCCGCCGAACGCGGTTATGCCTATTACGCCGTCACCGACCACGCTCCGAACCTCTATATGCAGCGCATGACGGACGAGAAGATGCTCGCGCAGCGGGAGGAGGTACGTGCGCTGGACCGCCGGTACCACGGGATGCGACTGCTGCACGGCACCGAACTCAACATCGGCCCGGACGGTGAGGTCGACTGGCCGGACGCATTCCTGGCGGGCTTCGACCTCTGTGTCGCCTCCGTCCACTCGCACTTCAACCAGAGCCGGCAGGCCCTCACCCGGCGCCTGATCCGCGCCTGTGAGAATCCGTACGTGGCCGTGATCGGTCACCCCACGACGCGCCGGATCGGTAAACGCCCCGGAATCGACGCCGATTTCGACGCGGTCTTCGCGGCCTGCGCCAGGACGGGCACCGCGCTGGAGATCAATGCCCATCCCGAACGGCTCGACCTGTGCGACGAGGACATCCTGCGCGCCAAGCGCCACGGCGTGAAGTTCGCGGTGAATTCGGATGCGCACTCCACCACGCATCTGCCCTATCTGCGGTACGGCGTGGGCACGGCGCAGCGCGGTTGGCTCACGAAGGACGACGTCATCAACACCTGGCCGCTGACGAGACTCCGGCGCTTTCTGCGGAAAGGCGGTTCACCGCGCTGAGGACGGCCTGCAGGGTGGCGGTGGCGGAATCGGGGGCGATCCCGGCGCCCCAGGCGGCGCGCTGGTGGTGGTCGATGCGGGCGTAGGCGGCGAACCGCGGGGCCCGGTCGTCGTCCGGGGGGAGGGGGTGCTGGGTGAGGTCCCCGAGTGCGAGGGCGGTGGGGTCGAGGGGCTCGGGGTGGGCCGTCGTGGCGAGGCCGTTGAGGAGTGCGTCGGCGAGCGCGGGGCCGGAGCCGGAGCCGGAGCCGGAGCCGTGCAGTGTCAGGGTGTCGCCGGTGCCGGTCAGCAGGGTGCAGGTGAGGAACCGGGTGGCGCCGTCGTCGGAGCTCCGCGCGGTGTGGTCGAGGAGGGCGAGCGGCCCGGTGGCTTCCAGGTAGGTGCGGCGGAATGCCGACCAGACTTCGTCGGCGGACAGCTCTCCCTCGGTGCCGTCGGTGTGCTCCTGGATGATCCGGGCGAATTCCGCCTGCAGCGGGCGCGGCAGGTCCAGGTGGCATGCGGTTTTCAGCAGGTACGCCGAACCGGCCTTTCCGGACTGGGAGTTGACCCGGATCACCGCTTCGTAGTCGCGGCCGATGTCCTTGGGGTCGATCGGGAGGTACGGCACGGCCCAGGGCAGCCGGGCGAGGGGTGTGCCGGTGGTGGCGGCCCGGTGTTCCAGGGCCTCGAAACCCTTTTTGATGGCGTCCTGGTGGGAGCCGGAGAAGGCGCTGTGGACGAGTTCTCCGCCGTACGGGTGGCGGGGGTGCACCGGCAGCCGGTTGCAGTATTCGACCGTGGCGGCGACCTCCGCGAGATCCGAGTAGTCGATCATCGGGTCGACGCCTTGGGTGAAGAGGTTGAGTCCGAGGGTGACGAGATCGACGTTGCCGGTGCGTTCGCCGTTGCCGAAGAGACAGCCCTCGATGCGTTCCGCGCCGGCCATGCAGGCGAGTTCGGCGGCGGCGACGGCGGTGCCGCGGTCGTTGTGGGGGTGGATGGAGAGGATGAGGGAGTCCCGCCGGTCGAGGTGGCGGTGCATCCATTCGATCTGGTCGGCGTAGATGTTCGGGGTCGACATCTCCACGGTGGCGGGGAGGTTGAGGATCATTTTGTGATCCGGGCCGGGGTCCCATACGTCGGCGACCGCGTTGCTGATCTCCAGTGCGAAGTCCAGCTCGGTGCCGGTGAAGGACTCCGGGGTGTATTCGTAGCGGATGCCGGGGCTGCCCAGGTCCTCGGTGAGCTTTTTGCACAGCCGGGTGCTGCGCACCGCCAGGTCCTTGATCTGTGCGCGGTCCATCCCGAACACCACCTCCCGCTGCAGACAGGACGTGGAGTTGTACAGGTGGGCTATCGCGCGGCGGGCGCCGGCCAGGGACTCGAAGGTGCGGTGGATGAGTTCCTCGCGGGCCGGCATGATCACCTGGATCGCGACGTCGTCCGGTATCAGGTCCTCTTCGATGAGCAGCCGGATGAAATCGAAGTCGGTCTTGCTGGCCGCCGGGAAGCCGACCTCGATCTCCTTGAATCCCATCCGGACCTGGAGTTCGAAGAGTTTCCGCTTGCGGGCGAGGTCCATGGGGACGGCGAGCGCCTGGTTCCCGTCCCGCAGGTCCACCGCGCACCATTGCGGGGCTCGGGTGAGGGAGGCGGCCGGCCAGGAACGGTCCGGCAGGTCGACCCGGGGATAAGCGGTGTATCTCTGGGTGGGCATGCCCGAGGGCTGTTGCAGAGGCTGACCGGAGACAGGGAGGGAAGCGGGCATCAGGTTCTCCTCATTCCGCGCCGGCCTCGACGGGGACCGGGGCCGCGTCATTGCGGGCACCGCCCCAGCGGTGCCGGGTCTCGTGGTGGATGTGCCAGATGTCGTCCTCGGTCAGCAGGACGGAGACGACGTCGGGAAAGGCTTCCTCGAAATAGATGTAGGGCTTTCGGTTGTCGATGCGCGGGGAGTGGTAGTCGAGCCGGTCCTGCATGCCGTGGGCCCGGGTGACGGGTGTCGCGGGGTGGTAGGTGAGGATGTTCGGGCTGGCCAGATCGATGAGCTTGTCATCGATGAGCCGGCCGACCTCGTGGATGGTCTCGTCGATGCTCGACCGGGTTTCCCCGTCCAGGCCGAAGAGGACGGAGGTGCCCAATTGCAGGCCGTGCGCCTTGACCAGCGCGGCGGCTTCCCGGACCTTTTCCCGCCAGGGTTTGCGCTCGTCCCGGCGGAGGTTCTTGTGGATATGGGTCATGACCTGCGTCGACATGCTTTCGATGCCGATGTAGACATAGGTGCAGCCGGCTTCCTTCATCTGCCGCAGGATGCTGTGGGATTCCTCCGCGGAATGGAGTGCGACGAGGGTGTCGACGGTCAGCTGTGCGCCCCATTGGAGGCCGTGCAGCCGCTCGATGTCGTCGTCGTGAGGGAGGAAGTGCCGGTAACGGGCGTCGATTTCGGTGGGCGTGGTACGGCGTATACGGCTGAGTTCTTCGCAGAAATTTTCGATGTCGCGGTAGCGGCCGCTCCAGAAGACCGAATCGTCGAAGAAGAGCGATGCGGCGCCGTAGCCGACGTATTCGCAGACCCGCTGGACCGCCGTGCCGATCGCATCGTCCTTGAACCGCTTGAGGCCGTTGCTCAACTGCGCGGACTCGGAGCAGAAATTGCAGCGGTAAGGGCAGGCGTTGGACACCATGAAATGGGCGGTGCGCAGTACCTCCCCGGATTCCGGGTCGGTGAAGATCGGGAAACGCGAGCGGATGGCGAAGGCCTCGTAGGGCGAGGGCAGAGTGGCGAGGTCGAGTGCGCCGCCGCGCAGGGGTACCGCGTCGAGGGTGTCCCCCTCGGCCAGGACGACGAGGGAGTTGCCGGCGCCGGGCCCCTCCTCGGCGAGCAGCCCTTGCAGACACGGCAGCACCTGGTCCCGGTCGACCCGGCGCCGGTCGAGGTCGGTGGCCAGCGCGAGGGCCCGCATCAGCAGGTCCACGGCGTGATAGGCCTCGCCGCTGATCACCGCGTCCACCACCCGGGGCACCTTGCCCTGCTGCATGACGGCCAGCGGGCTGCTGGGCTTGAGCAGCAGCCCCTGGCCGTCGGGGGTGGCCGTGGTGGTCTCGTCGACGTGCCGGCCGCCGAGGATGACGAAGGTGTCCGGGACCTCACGCTTGGCCAGTTCCGCGATCTGCAGCGCATAGCGGTGGGCGGGCGATACGGCACTGATGAGGACGACCCGGGGCCGGACCTCGCGCAGCATCCGTACCCACAGGGCGCGGGCCGTGTCGTCCCACACCCTGGGGTCGAAGACGGTGCGGTCGGTGTTCGGGGCCGTCCCGTAGGCCCGGTATCCGTCGTCGCCGGCGGAGAGCCGGTACTTCTTGGACGGGAAGCGGGTCCACTCGGGTGCGAGATCGGTGTAGTGCGCGGCGTCCGCCAGGGGGCCGGCGTCGGCCACCGCCCGGTGCACGGCGAGGCTCAGCGCCGTGTAGAGGCACATCGGGTCGCCCGGGTAGGTGATTTCCCCTTCGGACTGGGTCATGACGGGTGCCAGTACGGACAGCACCGGGAAATAGCGGGTTTTCGCCCGGCCGTCGGCCAGATACTCGGCCAGGCGTCGTCTGCGGGTGCGCCGTCGTTCCCGGAAGGTGTCGGGGTCGGTCACGTCCCCGGCCCGGTGCAGCCGTACGGTGCCGTTCCCCGAATACACCTTTTCCATGGCGTGCGTGGCCATCAGACCTCCGGATTTCCGATTTCTTCCGGGGCCTCGGCCCGGAACGCGGACATCGGTGACGCAAGGGATCCGGTGGGACGCCACAAAAAGAGCGGGTGGCATTCTTGTGATGGTGGCCGGGGCGTTCCGCGCAGAGCGCCTGAACTCCCGGGAAAGTCCCCCGACTTTGTCCCCCGTGATCTTTCCGAACTTTACTAGCCCCGGCCCGGCGCGCGTCAACGACAAAAGGAAACTGTCCACATTGTCGTTTTCGGCCCGGGCGCCCGGGCCCGGGTTTCATTCCCCGCGATGCCGGCGCAGCGCGGTGTCCATGCGCTCCAGGGTCTCTTCGAGCATCTGCGGTGACGTACCGAAATTGAGCCGGACGAATCCCTCGCCGTCGGCGCCGAAGGCCGGGCCGGAGAAGAGCAGCACCTTGGCCCGGTCGCGGAAGAACGGCATCGGGTCGGCGCCGAGCCCGAGGCTCCGGCAGTCGAGCCAGGCCAGGAAGGTGGCCTCCGGGGTACGGCAGCGGATCCCGCGGGGCACCCGCTCGGCCAGCCGCCGACGATTGCGGTCCAGGACCGCCATGACGTCGTCCAGCCAGTCGTCGCCCGCCGTCCAGGCGGCCTTCAGCGCCTCGACGGCGAGCACCCCCACCTGGCCGAAGAGCAGCCCGCGCCGGGCGTCGACGGCCTCGCGCACGGCCCGCGGACCGATGTGGGCCAGCGCGCAGCGGATCCCGGCGAGGTTGAACGCCTTGCTGCCCGAGGTCAGGGTGACGGTACGGGCGGCGATCTCCGGGCCGAGCGAGGCGAAGGGGAGGTGCCGGTGCGGGGCGTGGGTCAGGTCCGCGTGCACCTCGTCGGAGATCACCAGCAGATCGCGCCGGAGGACGAGCTCGGCCAGCGCCTCCAGTTCGTCCCGGCGGAAGACCCGGCCGGTGGGGTTGTGCGGGTTCACCAGGAAGAGCACCCGGCAGCGCCCCAGGTCGCCGTCCGCGGCGGCGTGTTCCATGCGGGCCTGGTCGAACCCCCAGCCGTCCGGGCCCTCTTCGACGGGCACGGTCAGCGGTCTGCGGCCGATCTTCTCGATGACGTCGACGAACGGCGGACAGGCCGGGGTGTGCAGCAGGACGGCGTCGCCCGGGTCGGTGGCGACCTGGAGCGTCGCCAGCATCGCCTGGTTGATGTCGGTGAACAGCCGGGCGTGGGTGGGTTCGGGCCGGTGGCCGTACTTGCGGTGCGTCCGGGCGGCGAACACCTCCCCGAGCGGGCCGCCCTGGCTCTCGTCGAACCACGTGGGGTAGCCGAGATCGCCGTCCGCGCGGCGTATGAGCGCCTCACGGATGGCGGGTGCGGTCGGGAAGTCCATGTCGGCGACCCAGGAGGACAGCATGCCCTCGCCGGCGGTCGCCCATTTCTCGCCGTCCCGTTGTGCGAGGTGGCGCAGATCGACGGCGTCGAGCGCGGCCGGCGAAAGGTCGGTGCTCATACGGCTTTTCCCCCTGCGGTCGGATGACACGGCGCCGTGCGGCCGGTGCGTTGCCGCGCGACAGGGAGACGGCGACGGATTTCCCCGAGTACGTCATCGTCGAGGCCCCCTTGGGGAGTACATGATTATGCAGCAGGCACGGGCCGGGGAATGTGACGCCCGCCACATTGTGGCGGTCAGCGTGGCCGGTTAATGTCGCCAACAGCCGGGCACGCAGCCCGGATTGGCCACCGAGCGGGACAGTTCCCGGGCTCGGAGGTTCCCGACCCGGCATCGGTGCGCAGCTGCGCCCCACCGATTGCCCGCCGCCGAAATTCACCTGCGAAGTCGAGAAACTCCGAGACAGGAGACGGTAATTGTCTTCCCATGCCGCCCAACTCCCCGCGGACCGGCCGCGAGGCGTCGATGCACCGGCGTGTACGGCAGTGGTGCGCCAGGAGATTTTGGGGCTGTACGACGACGCGGTCCGCGCACTGGCCGCCTCCTGTGCGACCACCCCGGAGAACGTGCTCCTCGCCGGATTCGCCGCGCTGGTGTACCGCTGTTCCGGGCAGAACCAGGTCGAGTTCCGGCTCGTCCGGGAAGGCGGCAAGGAGGCGTTGCTCCGCTTCTCCGTCACCGGCGGGAGCACCCTGCGCGGACTGGCGGGTGAGGCCGGCGCGGTGGCGCGTCCCGGGGCGGAGCCGGCCCGGATCGGCGTACGCATCGGCGCGGCCCCGGCGGACGGCGACCCCCGGCCGTACGAGGCCGAACTCGCCCTGCCCGCACCGGATTCAGGCTCCCGGTGGGCCGCCCTCCACTTCGACGACCGGCTCTTCACCCCGGCGACGGCGCAGCGGATGCTCGGCCACTACGGGCATCTGCTCCACGACGGCGTGCACCACCCGGACCGGCCGCTGGAGCGGCTCACCCTGCTCACCGAGGCCGAGCAGCGCCGCGTCCTGCTGGAGTGGAACGACACCGCCGTGTCACTGCCCCATGAAGGCGCCTGTCTGCACGAGGTGTTCGAGGAGCGGGCCCGGCAGGCGCCCGAGGCCGTCGCCGTGGCCCAGGGGGCGGCCCGGCGGACGTTCCGGGAGATCAATGCCGCGGCCAACCGGCTGGCCCGCCATCTGCGGGACCTGGGCGTCGGACCGGACGACCGCGTCGGCCTCTTCCTCGACCACTCCCCCGAGCTGCTCGTCGCCATGCTCGGGGTGCTCAAGGCCGGCGGCGCCTACGTGCCGCTGGATCCCGCGTATCCCCGGGCCCGGCTGACCACGATGATCTCCGGTGCGTCGTGCGTGGCCCTGATCAGCCGGACCGGGCTCGCCGACGCTCTGGGCAGCGGTGCGGACGCCGTGGTGCGGGGGCAGCTGATCCTGCTGGACCGGGACGAGGCGACCCTGGCCGAGCGGCCGGCGGACGACCTCGAGCCCGTGGCCGGCCCGGACAACCTCTGCTATGTGATCCACACTTCGGGGTCCACGGGACGGCCCAAGCCGATCGCGCTGCGCCACCGGGGCGTGCTCAACAACATCGCGGACCTCAACACCCGCTTCGCCGTGGGCCCCGGCGACAGTGTGCTGGGGCTGTCCTCGCCGAGCTTCGACATGTCGGTCTACGAGTTCCTCGGCATGACCGTGGCCGGCGGCACCCTCGTGCTCCCGGCGCCGGGCCGCGGCAAGGAACCCGCGCACTGGGCCGAACTGGCCGCGGAGCACGGCGTGACCGTCTGGAACACCGCCCCGGCCCTGCTGGAGCTGGTGCTGGACCACCTCGACGCGACCGCCGCGGACGGCCCCTCGGCGCTGGGCTCGCTTCGGCTGATCATGCTCGCCGGGGACTGGATCCCGGTGAAGATGCCCGACCGGGCACGGGAGTTCGCGCCGGACGCGCGGTTCATCTCGCTCGGCGGCGCCACCGAGGCCTCGATCTATTCCACGCTCTACGAGGTCGAGGCGACCGACCCCGACTGGACCAGCATTCCGTACGGGCGGCCGATGGCCAATCAGCGGACCTACGTCCTGGACGAGGCGCTGCAGCCCGTTCCGCCGGGGGTGACCGGCGAGTTGTACCTCGCGGGCGACGGCCTGGCCGTGGGCTATCTGGACCTGCCCGACCTCACCGCCGAACGGTTCCTTCACTGGTCGTACGGTCCGGTGTCCGGCGAGCGGCTGTACCGCACCGGCGACCTGGCACGGTGCGACGCCGACGGGCTGATCGAGCTGCTCGGCCGGACCGACCTCCAGGTCAAGATCCACGGGCTGCGGGTGGAGCTGACCGAGATCGAGTCCGTGCTGCGGGACCACCCCCGGGTCAAGGAGGCGGCGGTGGCGGCGCAGCCCGATGCCACCGGCGCACCCGTCCTGGTCGGCTACGTCGTCCCGCGCGAGGGCGAGGCCCTCGACCCGGGCGAGGTCCGCGACCGGCTGGCCGCCCGGCTGCCGGCCCATATGGTCCCCGGCACGGTGCTGGTGCTGTCCGCCATGCCGCTGAGCCCGAACGGCAAGCTGGACCGCAAGGCGCTGCCTGCCGCCCCGTCACCGCACGACGGGGGCCGGGGCGGCACCGTACCCGCGGACGCCGCCCCGAGCGGCCCGTGGGAGGAGCGGATCGCCGCGGCCTGGCGCGAGGTGCTGGGAGTCGAGGTGATCGGGCGGGACGACGACTTCTTCCGGCTGGGCGGCGACTCGATGAAGGCCCTGCGCAGCATGACGCAGGTCCCCGAGATCACCTTGGTGGACCTCTACCGGCATTCGACGCTGCGGCTGCTGGCGGCGCACCTTGAGGCCACCGCCGGTGCGCCCGGGGCCGCGGAGCGGTCACCCGGGCCGGACGCGGGGTAGCGGAAGGATTCTCTTGCAGGTCAGCCGGCG
This sequence comes from Streptomyces sp. NRRL S-337, assembly GCF_000720175.1. GTDB lineage: Bacteria > Actinomycetota > Actinomycetes > Streptomycetales > Streptomycetaceae > Streptomyces > Streptomyces siderophoricus. The sequence goes on along the minus strand of NZ_JOIX01000001.1, from coordinate 173,140 downwards.
GCCGTGCAGCGCACCGGCAGCCGGCTGACCCCGGTCAGGAAGCTGGACCGGACCCGTTCGACCGGTCCGGACAGCTCCAGTTCGCCCACCTGGTGGCGCAACTCCTCCAGCATGACCCGGAGTTCGACCCTGGCCAGCGGGCCGCCGAGGCAGAAGTGCGGGCCGTGGCCGAGGGCGAGGTGCCGGTTCGGGGTGCGGGCGAGGTCGAAGCGGTAGGGGTCGGGGAAGACGTCCTCGTCGCGGTTGGCGGAGGTGTTCCAGAGGGTGACGATGTCGCCCGCCTTGATGTCGCAGCCGCGCAGCGTGATATCCGTCGTGGCGGTCCGTCCGAGGTGGGTGACCGGTGTGGTCCAGCGCAGTACCTCTTCGACGGCGGAGTCGAGCAGGCCCTCGTCCCGGCGCAGGCGCCGCCACTCCTCGGGGTGTTCGATCAGGGCCAGTACGGCGCCGGCGGAGGACAGCCGGGTGGTCTCGTCGCCGCCGATGATGATGTTGTAGCAGTTCAGCAGCACTTCGGCGTCGCTCAGCGGGGTGCCGCCGGCCTCGCCGTTCGCCAGCAGGCTGACCACGTCCTCGCCCGGGAACTCCCGCCGGCCGGGCAGCAGTCCGGCGTAGTACAGCAGGATGTCCTCCTGGGCGTCGGCCGCGGCCTCGGCGGCCTCGGGGGTGCCGTCCTCGCCCATCGCCGCCATCGTCAGATCGAGCATCAGGGTCCGGTCGGCGGGCGGTACGTCGAGCAGTTCGCAGATGGCCATCAGCGGGATCTGGGCCGCGACATCGGCGACGAAGTCACCGCCGCCCGCGTCCACGACGGCCGCCACCAGGCCCTTCGTGGCCGCCCGGACGCCGTCGGCGATCTGTGCCATGGCCCGGGCGGAGAAGGCTCCCTGCAGCACCTTGCGCACCGCGGCGTGCCGGGGCGGGTCGGTGACCACCAGCATCCGGCCGCCGGCCGGGTCGCCCCCGGTGAGCAGGGTGCCGAGCATGTTGCCCTGTTCGGAGCTGAGCCGCGCGGTGTCGCGGTAGACGGCGGCGATGTCCTGGTAGCGGGTGATCACCCAGAAGCCGGGGCGGTCGCCGTCGGCCTCGCACCAGGCGACCGGGTGGGCGGCCCGCAGGTCGCGCCAGGCGTCGCAGGCGTCGGGGTCCGGGTGGACCGCGGGGTCGATGAGGGCGAACGGGATGGTGTGGCGCGGTGCGGTCATGCGGGTTCCCCGTCCGGGTTGCTGGTCACATGGGCTCCTGTGGGGTGGTCGGCGGCACGGCCCGTCACTCGGGGCGGGGCAGCGTCCGGAGGCGTGCGGCGAGGACGGTGCCGATCTCGGCCAGCGGCTCGGGGGCGAGCATGTCGCCGTGCCGGCAGGCGACCTGGTGGTTCTCGATCCGGCCGCTGACGTACGGCGCCCAGTTGGCCGGCCGTTCGGGGTCCGGGCCCTTGTCCTCGGTCGCCTCGAAGAACAGCAGGTCCGCGTCGAGCGGCCGGGAGCGGTGCCGGCGCTGGGCGTTGACGTTGTGGGTGAAGACGGTGGCGATCGCGGAGAGTTGGCGGGGGGCGAGGGTGGCCAGTGGGCTGCCGTGTTCCTTCAGGAGACGCAGCGCCGACTCGGGGCCGAGGGTCACCCCGTCGGGCTGCGGGAGGCCGAGCGAGTGCAGGACCTCGGCCAGCGCCTGCGGTTCGCCGTAGTCCACCGGCCGGGCGTCGGGGAGCCTGGGGTACGCGTCGAGCAGGGCCAGCAGCGCGACCCGTTCGCCGTCCGCCCGCAGCAGCCGGGCCATCTCGTGGGCGACGATCCCGCCCATGGACCAGCCGAGGAGGTGGTAGGGGCCGTGCGGCTGGACGGTGCGCAGCCGGGCCACGTAGTCGCGGGCCATCTCGGACAGGTCTTCGGCGGGTGGCCGGGTGCCGTCGATCCCGCGGGACTGCAGGGCGTACACCGGGCGGTCGGCGTCCAGGTGCCGCAGCAGCCCGGAGTAGACCCAGCCGATGCCGACGCCGGGGTGAACGCAGAACAGCGGCTCGCGGGTGCCCTGCGGGCGCAGCGGTACGAGCACGTCCAGCGCGTCGTTCGGGTCGCCGGGCCGCTCCGGGTCGGCGAGCAGTGCGGCGATGCCGGCGACGGTGGGCGTGCGGAAGAGCGTGGCGATGTCGAGGTCGGCGCCGAGGGTGGCGCGCACCCGGCCGGCCAGGCGGAAGGCGAGCAGGGAGTGCCCGCCGCGTTCGAAGAAGCTGTCGTCGATGCCCAGGCCGCCGGTGTCGGGGCCGCGCTGGTCGAGGCCGAGGACCTCGGCGAACAGGGCGAGCAGCTGGGCTTCCAGGGGCGTGCGCGGGGCGCGGCCGGTGCGGTCGGGGGTGGTGGTTTCGGGTTCCGGTGCGGGCAGGGCCCGCCGGTCGAGTTTGCCGTTGGGGGTGAGCGGGAGGGCGTCCAGTACGACCACGACCGGCACCATGTGGCGGGGCAGCCGGCGCTCGACGTGGCGGCGCAGGGCGAGGGCGTCGGCGGTGGCGCCGGGGGTGCGGACGGCGTAGGCGACCAGCCGCTGGTCGCCGGGGCGGTCCTCCCGTACGACGACGGCGGCCCGGTGGACCTGGGGGTGGTCGCGGAGCGCGGCCTCCACCTCTCCCAGCTCGATCCGGAAGCCGCGGAGTTTGACCTGGTCGTCGAGGCGGCCGAGGAACTCCAGGTTGCCGTCGGGGCGTCGGCGCACCAGGTCTCCGGTGCGGTACATCCGCGCGCCGGGTGTGCCGTAGGGGTCGGCGACGAAGCGTTCGGCGGTGAGTGCCGGGCGGCCGAGATAGCCGGTGGCCAGGCCGGGGCCGCCGAGGTAGAGCTCGCCGGGGACGCCGGGCGGCACGGGGCGCAGGGCGTGGTCGAGGACGTAGGCGCGGGTGTTCCAGGAGGGCCGGCCGATCGGCGGGGCGGTGTCGAAGGGGCCGGTGCCGAGCCAGGCGGTGGCGTACACCGGTGCCTCACTGGGTCCGTAGATGTTGGCGATCCGGGCGCCGGGGAAGGCGGCCGCGATCTCGTTGGCCACCGGGGCGCTGAGCGCTTCGCCCGCGAGGACGACGGTGCCGGCGGTCAGCTGCGGGTCGAGCCGCGGCAGGAGGCCGGCGAAGACCGACGGGACGCCGCTGATGAGGGCGGGTGCGGTGATCGGGCCGGCCTCCAGGGCTGCCGGTTCGCCCAGTGCCAGCAGATCGCGGTGGAGGCGTACGGTGCCGCCGGCGGCGAGCGGTCCGAAGAGTTCAAAGACCGAGACGTCGAAGCTGATCGAGGTGGTGGCCTGCACCTGGGCCAGTCCGTCCGGGCCGAGGAAGCCGGCGATCCAGGCCATCAGGTCGGCCATGTTGGCGTGCGAGACGATCACGCCCTTGGGGCGGCCGGTGGAGCCGGAGGTGTAGATGAGGTAGGCCGGGTCGGCGGGGTCCAGCGGCCGGGTGCGTTCGTCGTCGGTGAGGTCGGCGCCGGACCGGTCGGCGAGCCGTCGCAGCGTGGCCGGGTCGTCGAGGACCAGCCGCGGGGTGTCGTCGGCGGGCAGGGCGCCGGCCGTGTCGCGGGTGGTCACCAGCAGGGCGGGCGCGGCGTCGCCGAGCAGCAGCGCGATCCGCTCCTCGGGGTAGTTCGGGTCGATGGGAAGGTAGGCGGCACCGGCCTTGAGGACGGCGACCATGGCCACCAGCAGTTCGGCGGAGCGGGGCGCGGAGAGGGCCACGATCCGGCCGGTTTCCACGCCGTGTGCGAGGAGTTCGCGGGCCAGGCGGTTGGCCCGGGCGTTGAGCTCGGCGTAGTCGAGGACGGTGCGGCCGCTGATGACGGCGGGGGCGTGCGGCTGTGCCGCGGCGCGTTCCTCCAGCTGGAGCGGGAAGGGGCGGTCGGCGCTGCGGGGCCGGGGCTCGCCGTGCCAGCGGTCGAGCTGGCGCAGTTCCTCGGCGGAGAGCAGGACGGTCCGGTCGTGGCGCTGGTGCGGTGCGATGGCCAGGGCGGTCAGTGCCCGGCGGTAGTAGCCGCCGATCAGCCGCACCTGCTCCTCGGTGAACTGCGCGGCGTCGTAACGGAGATGGAGGTTGATCTCGGAGGAGGTGAGGTCCTGGGCGAACTCGGCGCCGAACGGGATGCTGGTGTTGGTGATGCGCCGCTCGTCGAGCACTTCCAGCTCGTCGGAGCGTTCCAGTACGGACCGGTAGACGCGGAAGCGGGTGAAGTTGAAGAAGGTCTCGAACAGCTCCCGCCCGCCGAGGATGCGGCGGATCTCGGGCATCGGGTAGCGGCGGTGGCGCTGGAGGGCGATGTCGGTGCGGCCCACCGCGGCGACCAGGTCGTCCCAGCTCCCGCCGGTCAGCCGGGCGCGGAACGGCAGGGTGTTGAGGAACATACCGAGGACCCGGTCGCCGTCCCGGTCCTCGGTACGGCCGTTGTACACGGCGCCGGTGACGACGTCGGCGGTGCCGGTCAGCATGCCGACGACGTGCGCATGAGCGGCGAGCAGCACGGTGCGTACGGGGACGCCGACCCGGCGGGCGCAGCGGTCCACGCCTTCGGAGACCTCGGCCGGCAGTGACACGGGGGTGAGGCGCATGTCGGGCCGCTCGGCGGGCGTGATCAGGCGGGGCAGGGTGCCGAGATCGCTGCCGGTGAGTTCGCCGGTCCAGAAGTCGCGGTGTTCCTCGGCGGCGATGGCCGCCCGTTCCGCGGCGATGAAGGCGCCGAAGTGGGCGCGGGGCGGTTCCCGGAAGGGGGTGGCGGAGTCGCCGAGCAGGGCGAGGTAGCGCTCGAACAGCTCGGTGATCAGGGAGCGTTCGCTCCAGCCGTCGAGGATCACATGGTGTTCGGTGAGCCACAGCTCGAAGGTGTCGTCGGTGAGCCGCTGGAGGTGGAAGCGGATCAGCGGGGCGCGGTCCCAGGCGAACTCCCGGCGCTTCTCGTCCTCGAACCGCCGGTCCATGGCGGTCTGCCGGTCGGCGGCGGAGAGCTGCCGCAGATCTTCGAAGGTGATCGGGGCGTCGACCCGGCGGTGCACCAGCTGGAGCGGTTCGGCGTAGGTTTCGAGGTCGAAGGAGGTGCGCAGGACCGGGTGGTCGGCGATCAGCGACGTGAGGGCCGACCGCCAGGCGGCCTCGGACCAGCCGGCCCTGAGGTGGTAGCCGGCCACGTTGTGGTAGATCCGTTCGGCCGCGTTGAGGCCGCTGTGGTACAGCATGCCGGCCTGGAGCCGGGAGAGCGGATAGGCGTCCTCGACGTCGGCCGGCAGCAGGGCCCGGTCCGCGTCGCCGAGCAGGGACAGCGGCCGGTAGTGCGGTCGGGCGGCGCCCGGGGTGACGGCCTTGGTGTGCGGGGCCAGTTCCTGGATGGTCTGGTGGCGCAGCAGGTCCTGGAGCTCGAATTCCAGGCCGAGTTCGCGGGCGCGGCCGAGGATGGCGATGGTACGGATCGAATCGCCGCCGAGCAGGAAGTAGTTCTCGTCGGTGCCCACCCGGTCCTGGCCGAGCACCTCGCTCCAGACCTGGACGAGGATCTCCTCGGCGTGGTTGGCGGAGGCGGTGGCCGGACCGTCGGCGGGGCGTTCGGGGGCGGGCAGCCGCCGCCGGTCGACCTTGCCGTTGACGGTCAGGGGGAAGCGGTCCAGCACGACGAAGGCGGCGGGGATCATGTGGGCGGGCAGCAGGCCGACCAGGTGGGCGCGGAGTTCGGCGGCGGCCAGATCGATGCGGCCGGAGACCGCGTAGCCCACGAGGCGCCGCTCGCCCGTCCGGTCGGGTTCGGCGGTCACCAGGGCCTCGGTGACGTCCGGGTGGCCGGCCAGGGCGGCCTCGATCTCGCCGGGCTCGATCCGGAAGCCGCGGATCTTGACCTGGTCGTCGATCCGGCCGCGGTACTCCAACTCGCCGCCGGGCAGCCGTCGGGCCAGGTCGCCGGTGCGGTAGGCGCGTCCGCCGGGGAGGGTGACGAAGCGGGCCGCGTCGAGTTCGGGCCGTCCCAGGTAGCCGCGGGCGAGTCCGGCGCCGCGTACGTACAGTTCGCCGGTGACGCCCTGCGGGACCGGCCGGCCCCGGCGGTCGAGCAGGTCCAGGCTCAGGTCCGGGATCGGCGCGCCGATCACGCTGCCGTCGCCGTCGGTGTCCTCCTTGCGGATCGGCCGGTAGGTGACGTGCACGGTGGTTTCGGTGATGCCGTACATGTTCACCAGCTGCGGCCCGTCGGGGTGCCGCTCGAACCAGGGGCGGAGCGCGCGCGGGTCCAGCGCCTCGCCGCCGAAGATCACATAGCGCAGCGCGAGCCGCGCACCGGCGCCGGGCGGCGCGTCCGCGGTCCGCGCGTCCTCGCGCTGGAGCAGCGCGAAGGCCGAGGGGGTCTGATTGAGGACGGTGACGCCCTCGCTGCGCAGCAGCGCCAGGAAGTCCTCGGGGGCCCGGCTGACCTCGTGCGGCACGATGACGAGGCGGCCGCCGTGGGCCAGTGCGCCCCACAGCTCCCAGACGGAGAAGTCGAAGGCGTACGAGTGGAACAGCGTCCACACGTCGTCCGCGCCGAAGCCGAACCAGGGCTCGGTGGCGGTGAAGAGCCGGGCGACGTTGCGGTGCGGGACGAGCGTGCCCTTGGGTTCTCCGGTGGAGCCCGAGGTGTGGATGACGTAGGCGAGGTCGTCGGGGGCGACGCGGGAGGCGAGCGGGCCGTCCGGGTGGGCGGCGATCGTCTCGGCGTCGTCGTCGAGGGAGACCAGGGCGCCGGTGAAGCCGTCCAGCCAGCCGCCGGGCCGGCCCTGGACGACGACGTGGGCCAGCGCGGTGTCCCGCAGGATGTAGGCGAGCCGGGCGTCGGGGTACGCCGGGTCCAGCGGTACGTACGCGCCGCCGGCCTTCTGGATGCCGAGGAGGGCGACGACGAGGTCCGGCGAGCGTTCGGCGGCGAGACCGACCAGGGTTTCCGGGCCGACGCCGTGGGCCTGGAGGTGCCGGGCGAGCTGGTTGGCGCGGCGGTCGAGTTCGCCGTAGGTGAGGTGCTCGCTGCCGTGGCTGACGGCGACGGCGTCGGGGCGCTGCGCGGCGTGGCGGGCGAAGCGCTCCAGGACGGTGGTGGCCTCGGGCGGGGCGGCGGCGTCGAGGGGCGGGGTGCGGCCGGCCGGGTCCTCGGCGAGGGCCGGCGCCAGCTCGTGCACCGGGCGGTCCGGGTGGTGGACGATCTCGGTCAGCAACTGGCCGAAGTGGGCGGCGAATTGCTCGGTCAGCCAGTCCGGCCAGGCGCCCTCGAAGCGGGCGGTGCCGTCGGTGGTCACCACCAGGCGCAGGGCGTGGCCGTGCGCCTCGGGGGCCGGGTGGCGGGTGACGGTGATGCCGCCGGGGAGGTCCCAGTGGGTGGGGTGCGGGGCGCGCAGGGTGAAGCCGACGGGGAGCGGGGGCTGCTCCTGTGCGGTCCAGTCGGTCAGCGGGTCCGGCTCGGCCGGCCGCCGCAACTGCGCGGCCAGTGTGCGGAATCCGGGGTTCGTGGACAGGTCGGCGTGCACGGTCGCCCGGGCGGTGAACGGGCCGATGGTGCGGGTGAGGTCGGCGCCGCGCGGGTCGGGGCCGTCGGCGGCGATCAGGACGTCGTCGGCGTCGGTGTAGCGGTTCACCAGCACGGCGAGCGCCGCCAGCAGTCCGTCGGCGAGCGGGGCGCCGGCGGCGGTGCAGAGGGACGCCAGTGCGGAGAGGGTGCCGTCGGGCAGTGGGATGAGGTGGGTCCGGCCGGGCGTGCGGCCGGTGGTCAAGGGCAGCTCTCCGGGGGATGGCTCACCGGCCGGTGTGGGCGACGGCTCGGTGGCCGGGTCCGGAAGTACCGGACAGTCGGCGAACTGCCGGACAGGATCGAGGAGTTGAGGGGAATCCGGGGCGAGCCGGGCACGGTAGGCGGTGAGGAGGTCGTCCACAAGGAGGGTGGCGGACCTGTCGTCGGCGATGATGCGGTGGAGGGTGAGGCGCAGCCGGAGTCCGGTGTCGCCGGTGCGCTGGGCCCGGGCCCGCAGCAGCGGTCCCGCTTCCAGGTCGAACGGGCGCTCCGGCGCGGGGGCTTCGGCATCGTCGCCCACGGTCTCCCACAGCGGCGGCAGGTGGTCGGCGACCGACTGCACCAGGGCCGTGCCCTCGAAGACGAAGCGGGTGCGCAGCGCTTCGTGGTGGCGGACCACGTCCTCCAGTGCGGAGCGCAGTGCCGCGGTGTCGGGTACGCCGTCGAAGCCGAGGTCGATCACCAGGTGGTGGCGGGCGTGGTCCTCGGTCAGGGCGTGGGCGAGGTAGAGCCGTTGCTGCTGGGGCGTCGCCGCGACCGTGCGGGCCGGACGTGCTTCTTCCGGTGCAGCCGCCCGGTCCGCCTGATGAGTGCTCACTGAATCATCGGTCCTTCTGTCACCGGTGTGCTATCGGGATCGTTCGGTGCGCCGGCGCCAGCCGTTCAGGGCCTGCGTCCGGGCGGCGGCGCGCACCGCGGGCCGGGACCGTTCCGGTGCTCCCCCGTCGTCGCCGGCCGCGTCGACATGTCGGGCGATGGCCCGGACGGTGGTGTAGCGGAAGAGGTCGGCCGTGGTCAGCTTCGGGTACGGGCGCTGGAGGAGGGCGAGCACGCGCACGATCTGTCCGGAGGTGCCCCCGAGGTCGAAGAAGTGGGTGTCCAGGCCGCGGACGGGGGCGCCGAGTACGTGCTCCCACGCGCGCCGCACCACCTCGGTGGTCTGCCCGGAGAGGGCGCCCGCCGACGGCTCGGCCTCGTCCGGTGCGGGGGCCGTCGTGGGCGCCGCGGCCGCCAGATCGGCCACCGCGGCGCGGTCCAGTTTGCCGTTGGGCAGCTGGGGCAGCGCCTCGACGAGCAGCCAGGCGGCCGGGACCATCGCGGGCACGAGCGAGACGGCCGCGTGCCGGCGGAGCTCATCGGCGAGTTCGGCGGGCGCCGGACGCGGGTGCCCGTCGCCGGACGGGCCCGCCGGGCCGGTGGGGATCAGGCAGGCGGTGACCGCGGTGCCGTCGCCGCTGACGGTGGCCACGGCCTCCTGGACGGCGGGGTGGGCGCGTAACACGGCCTCGATCTCGGCGAGTTCGATCCGCTGTCCGAGGACCTTGACCTGGGTGTCGGCCCGGCCGAGGAAGCGCAGTCCGTGCTCGGGGTCGAGGACGGCCAGGTCCCCGGTGTCGTAGCCGCTGCGCCCGTCGTACGTGGCGAAGCGCTCGGCGGTCAGGTCCGGCCGCTGCCAGTAGCCCGCTCCCACGCCGGCTCCGAGGATCAGCAGGCGGCCCGGGACTCCGGGTGGCAGCGGACGACCGTGGGCGTCGACCACCCGGCACTCTTCCCCCGCGAGCGGACGGCCGATGTGCACGGGTACCTGTGGCTCGACCCGCCACACGGTCGACCAGACGGTGGTCTCGGTCGGGCCGTAGCAGTTGAACACCGGGCCCGGCACGAGGTCGGTCAGCCGTTCGGCGAGGTCGCGGGCCAGCGGTTCGCCGCCGACGAGGAGGACCGCGAGGCTGCCGAGCAGCCGCCGGCCGGCCGGGTCGTCGGCGAGGATCCGGGCCATGGTGGGGGTGCACTGGTAGAGCGCGCCGCGCGGCACGTCGGCGTCGGCCACCTGCTGGTGACTGGTCAGCAGCACCGTGCGGCCGGTGGCGAGCGGCCAGAACAGCTCCAGCACGCTGATGTCGAAGGAGACGCTCGCGCCGGCGACCGACACCTGGGGCGGCGCGGGAAGGATCTGCGCGAAGGCCGCGAACAGCGCGGCCAGGTTGTCGTGGCGGACGACCACGCCCTTGGGCCGGCCGGTCGAGCCGGAGGTGTGGATGACGTAGGCGGGGTCCTGCGGCGCGGGGACCGGCCACTGCTCGGGCGCGCGGTCGGCCACCGCGTCGGGGCCGATCAGTACGGCACCGGTCGAGGCCAGGGCCTCTGCGGCCGCGGCGTCGCCGACGATCACGGCCGGCCGGGCGTCCTCGACCACCATCCGGAGGCGGCCCGCCGGGTACCCGGGGTCGAGCGGCAGATAGGCGGCCCCCGCCCGCCAGGCGGCGACCAGGGCGACGAGCAGGTCGGCCGTCCTCGGCAGGCACACGCCGACCCGGTCGCCGGGACGCACGCCGGCGTCGATCAGCGCGGCGGCGAGTTCCCGTACCCGGCGGTCCAGTTCGGCGTAGGTCATGCGCTGTGAGCCCGCGATCAGGGCGATGGCCTCGGGGGTGCGCCGGGCGTGCCCGGCGATCAGCTCGGGCACCGCCGGGCCGGCCGCGGCGGCGGGGGTGGCGGGTGGCGGTGGGTCGGGGGTGAACAGGCGCAGCGCGGTGAGCGGGGCTGCCGGCGCGGTGCCGAACGCGGCGAGCGCGCCGGTCAGGTGCTCGGCGAAAAGGCGCGCCGACGCGGCGGGCAGTGCGGCGCGGTCGTGGTCGACCGTCAGGGAGAGGCCGCCCGCAGGGTCCTGATGGAGCGTGACGGCCAGTTGGTACTCGCTTCGCGCGTCCTCGGCCGGTACGAGCTGCCATCGCAGGTCGCCGATGGTCAGCGGGGCCGCTGCGGTGGCCTGGGTGCAGATGATCTGGGTCAGCGGTGGCCGTCCGGGGCGGCGGGTGGCCCCGGACACGGTGAGGATGTCCTCGATCGGCAGATCGCAGTGGTCGAGGGCGTCGAACAGCGCGTCGGCGGTGCGGTCGAGCACGGAGGCGGTGTCGGCGCCGTGCAGCGGCAGGCGTACCGGCAGGGTGTTCTGCAGACAGCCGATGACCTCGGCGTCCGCCGCGGTGCGGGTGGTGGCGACGGTGGCGAGCACGACGTCCTCGGTGTCGCCGTACCAGCCGACGACCACCGCGACGGCGGCCAGCACCTGCGCGAAGGGCGTGGCCCCGCTCTGCCGGGCCCGCTCGCGCAGTGCGGCGGCGAGTTGGGCGTGCAGCGGCAGGGACACCACGCCGTGCCCGGTCCCGCTCCCTGCGGTGGCCGGGAGGTGCGGCAGGGCGGTGTCCGTGGGCGCGCCGGCGAGGTGGTCGGTCCAGAAGGCGTGGAGGGCCGCGAGGCGTGCGGGCTGCGGCGGGGGCCGGTGGAGGTCGGCGGCGGTGAGCGTCTCGGGGCCCTCGGCGTACGCGCGGGCGAGCTGCCGCAACAGGACGGCCGCGGAGTCCTCGTCGAACACCGCGTGGTGGACGCCGACGAGGCAGTGTGTGTGCCCGGGCGTGCCGACGATCCGGATCCGGCACAACGGTCCGGCGCCGTGCGGGAACAGGGCGCGGGCCTCGGTGATCCATCCGTCGAGGGCGCTCCCGTCGTCCGCCCGTCCGGTCCGGATGTCGACCTCGGAGACGGGGTGGGTGCGCTGGAGGAGCCCCTCCGCCGTCGGGTGCAGGGAGGTCCGCAGCGCCGGCTGCGCCTGGCACACCGCTCGCGCGGCCGCGGTCATCCGCTCCTGGTCGACCGGGCCGTCGACCCGGATGTGCTGGAGGAGAGTGGTGGCTCTGCCGCCCTGCTGGTCGAGCAGGAAGAACCGGGTCTGCGCCGAGTCGGCGGGCCTGACCGCATTCCCGGCATCGTCATCGCTGGTCAACGAACAGCCCCCCGACTGAAATCCGCACCGGAATTAGTCGGGCCAGGTTATGGAGGCGGTTTGGCCGTGTCAAGAAGAATTCTCGGGGCCACCGCACACACCGCGCGGGAATTCAACAAGAATGCCGGAGACGGCATTGTGACCTACCTCACATTGATCAACTTCCCGATGGCGCTGTAGCGTCAACCAAACCGTTGAGGCGGGTAATTGGGCCCTGCGGCCGTGAAAACTGGATGGAGTCGACCACCCCCAGTGACACGCCCCGTGACGCAACGTGGCGCAGATGCGGGGAATTCGGACTCATAGAATTCGGGGGCTGTTCCATGGAATTCAATGCTGACCCCTCCCTGCCCTCCTCCGAGAATTCGGCTGAAGTGGCGGAGAATCTCTGGAGAGAAATCCTCGGAGCTGGCGCTGATCCCGCTAAAGGATTCCTGGAGAACGGCGGGGACTCTTTCCGTGCGGTCCTGCTGAGCAGCCGGCTCTACGAGCTGACCGGCCGCGAGGTCGAGTACCTCGACGTCCTGGAGGCCGACGGCGCCGGTGCCCTCGTCCGCCTGCTCGCGGCCGACGGCGCGGGGAGCTGACATGCGCTGCGAACTGGCCCCGAATCAGGTCGACCTCTACACCGCCGACCAGGCCGCCGACGATCCCTCGACCTATCTGGTCAACTGCGTGTACCGGATCACCGGGCCGGCCGACGGGCCACTGCTCGCCGAGCGCTTCGCGCGCCTGGCCGAGACCTACCCGGTGCTCGCCTCCCGCGTGGTGGAGGACGACGGGACGTGGTTCCTGGAGACCGCGCCCAACCCGCCGCAGCTGCACTGCGTACGCGTCGCGGACGAGCCGGACAGCACCGCGGCCCGCCTGCGGGTGCGCGAGGAGCTGACCCGGCCCCTGGACCTCGCCAAGGGCCCGCTGTGCCGCGCCGTCCTGCTCCAGTACGCGCCGGACACCGCCGACCTCGTCCTCGTCGCCCACCACCTCGTGGTCGACGGCCGGTCCATGGAACTGCTCGCCCGCGGCCTCCTGACGGACCGGGCCACCGAGCCCGCCACCGCCTACGCCGACTGGGCGGCCGCGGCCCACGGCCGGCTGCCCCGGCGGGCCGGCCGCGCGGCCGAGATCCGGGCCGAGCTGGCCGCCGCCGATGTCGTCCCGTCCCTGGAGTGGGCGGGCGCCGCCGGCGACGCGCCCGGCTCCGGCGACGCACACCGCACCGGCGGCGGCGTCGCCGAAGCGCTCCTCCCCGCCGGACTGCACCGAAGCCTCCGCGACCTCGGCACCGAACTGGGGATCACCCCCTACTCGGCCGTCCTCGCCGCGGCCGCCCTCGTCCTCGGCCGCAACTCCGGAGCCGCGCGCCCGGTCATCGGCACCACCGTCTCGCGGCGTTCACCGGCACACGCCGACACCGTCGGGTACTTCAACAACACCGCTCCCGTTCCGGTCCTCCTCGACGGGCAGGCCACCGTGACGGACTTCCTGCGGGAGGTGCACCAGCGCGGCGTGCAGGCCTACCGCGACGCCGACCTGCCGCTGTCCTCCGTACTGCCGGGGACCGGCCTCACGGCGCCCCAGCTGGTGGTGTCGGCCATCGACACACTGCCCGAACTGCGCGAAGGCGACCGGCACGCGGTCCCGCACGAGGACCAGGGCCTGGGCACCGCCCACTTCCCGCTGACCCTCGGCCTGTACCAGGAGCACGGGCGCACGGACGGGATCCGGATGCTGCTGCGCCACCAGCGCGCACTGGTCACCGACGCCGCCGCCGCACTCTTCTTCCGCCAACTGACGCCCGTACTCACCCACTTCACCGCACGGCCCGGTGGACGCCTGGACGAGGTGGACACCCTCCCGGCCGACGAGCTCACGGCGCTGCTCGCCACCGGACGGGGCGCGCGGCTCACCGCACCACCGGTGGCACTGACCGAACTGTTCGCGCGCCAGGCGCGCGAGGCCGCCGGGCGCACCGCCGTGGTCTGCCGGGAACAACAGGTCAGTTACCGCGAACTCGACGACATCTCACGGCGGTTGGCGACCGTGCTGGTGGAGTTTGGGGTCCGCCCCGGTGACCGGGTCGGGGTCTGCCTGGACCGGGGCATCGGGCAGGTCGCCGCCGTGCTCGCGGTGCTCCGGGCGGGCGCTGCCTACGTCCCCCTCGACCCCGACTACCCGCCGCAGCGGCTCGCCTTCGTCATCGAGGACACCGAACTGCGGACCGTCATCACCGAAGGCGAACTGCTCGCGGACGTCCCCGGCCTGCGCCGGGTCGCGCCGGACGCCACTCCCGAGGACCCGGCCCTGGCCCTGCCGACCGTGGACCCGGAAGCCACCGCGTACGTCATCCACACCTCCGGCTCGACCGGCCGCCCCAAGGGGGTCCGGGTCAGCCACCGCAATGTGGCCGCCCTGCTCGCCGCGACCCGCGAGGAGTACGCACCCGGCCCCGACGACGTCTGGTCGTACTTCCACTCGCTCGCCTTCGACTTCTCCGTCTGGGAGATCTGGGGGTGCCTGCTCACCGGCGGCCGGCTGGTCGTCGTCCCCTACGACGTCTCCCGCGACGCGGAGGCGTTCCACGGACTGCTGCTCCGCGAGGGGGTGACGGTCCTGAACCAAACCCCTTCCGCGTTCGCCCAGTTGGTGAACACCGAGGCGTTCCGCGACGGCGGCCTCGCGGTGCGTCTGGTCATCTTCGGCGGCGAGGCGCTCGACCGGGGTGTCCTGGTGCCGTGGTTCGCCCGCTATCCCGAGGACGTCTGCCGGCCCGTCAACATGTACGGGATCACCGAGACCACGGTCTTCTGCACCTGGCACCCCGTCGACCGGTCCGAGGCGCTGCGCGGCAGCCGCTCGATCGGACGGCCGATACCCGGCTGGGACCTGTACGTCCTCGACGACCGGGGGCGCCCGGCAGCTCCCGGTGTGCCCGGTGAGATCTGGGTCGGCGGCGCCGGGGTCACCCAGGGCTACCTCGACCGTCCGGAACTGAACGCCGAACGCTTCACCGACGACCATCTGACGGGCACGCCCGGCGCCCGCCTCTACCGCAGCGGCGACCTCGGCCGGTTCCTGCCCGACGGGCAGATCGAGTACCTCGGCCGGCGCGACGACCAGGTCAAGATCCGCGGGCACCGCATCGAGCTCGGCGAGATCCGGCACGCCCTCCTGGAGGACGACCGGGTCCGGGCGGCCGCCTCCCTGGTCCGGGCCCCCGACGGGCCGGCGTCCGCACGGGTCGACGCCTATGTGGTCACCGTCACCGACACCGACGCGCCCGGGACACTGGCCGACATCCGGCACCGGCTCGCCGAGCGGCTGCCCGGCCACCTGCTGCCCGCCACCGTGACCGCGGTGCCCGAACTGCCCCTGACCGCCAACGGGAAGCTCGACACCGCACGGCTCCCCGACCCGCGGCCCGCGGAACGGGCCACGGCGCCCGAGCCCGACCGGCCCTCGGGTCCCGAGGCCGCCATGGCCGCCCTCTGGCAGCGGGTCCTGGAGGTGCCCGTCGCCCCCGACGACAACTTCTTCGACCTCGGTGGCACGTCCGTGCAAGCGGTGCTGCTGGCCACCGCCCTGCGCGAGGAGAACTACCCCGCGATCCGCCTGCGGGACATCTTCCGCAACTCCACCCCCCGCCGGCTGGCGGCCGCGCTCACCCCGCGCACGGACGCATGAGGCCGCCGCTGCCGGCCCCGCCGGCCGGACCGCAACCGAGCAGCTCGTACGTGATGGAAGGAGAACCGGCATGACGGAGCTGGACAATGCCGTGGCCGTGGTGGGGCTGTCCCTGCGGGCCCCCGGCGCATCGGACCCGGAGACCTTCCTCTCCCGACTCGCCGGGGGTGAGGTCGCGCTGCCCGCGGCCAGGGGGGAACGGACCGGGAACGGCCGACTGCTCAGCGGGCAGATCGACCGGTTCGCCGAGTTCGACGCCGAGCTGTTCGGCATGGCGCCCGCCCACGCGGCGCTCACCGACCCCCAGCACCGGGTGATCGCCGAACTGGTCTGGGAGGCCATGGAGGACGCCTGCCTCGACACCACGCGCGCCGGCAACCGGGTCGGCGTCTTCATCGGTGGCGGCCCCGACATCTACCTGCACCGCAACGTCCTGCCGGACGAGCGGACCGTGCGGGCCCACGGCACCGAGCAGATCATGCTCGGCAACTCCCGTGACTTCCTCGCCACCGCGCTCTCCTACCGGCTCGGCTTCACCGGCCCGAGCATGACCGTGCAGACCGCCTGCTCCACCTCCCTGGTCGCCGTCCATCAGGCGGTGCGCAGCCTGCTCACCTACGAATGCGATGTGGCGATCGCGGGCGGGATCACCGTCTTCCCGGTCGAACGGCCCGAGCACGACGGGCCCGAGGGCGGCATCTACGCGCCCGACGGCCGCTGCCGCAGCTTCACCGTGGGCAGCCGGGGCACGGTCCCGTCGAGCGGCGCGGGGATCGTGGTGCTGCGCCGGTCGGCCGAGCTCGCCGGCGGGCCCGGCCGGGCCCGTGCGCACATCGTCGGCAGTGCGGTCAACAACGACGGCGCCGACCGGATGGGCATGACCGCGCCCAGCCCGCGGGGCCAGGCCGAGGTGCTCCGCGAGGCCCTGGAGGTCTCCGGGCTCTCCCCCGCGGACATCGGCTACATCGAGGCGCACGGCACCGGGACCGTCCTCGGCGACCAGGTCGAACTGGCGGCGCTGGCCGAGGTCTACGGCACCGGCACCGCCACCCCCCGCTGCGCCATCGGCACGGTGAAACCGAACATCGGGCACACCGACAGCGCGGCCGGGGTGCTCGGCCTGATCAAGACGGTGCTGGCGCTCCAGCACGACATGCTGCTGCCGGTCGCCTCCCAGCCGGGCGACGGCCCGGACGCGGACCTCGGCGCGGACCGGTTCTTCCTGCCGCGGACGGCCGCGACCTGGAGCGCCGAGGTCCCGCGCCGGGCCGCGGTCAGCTCCTTCGGCTTCGGCGGCACCAACGCGCATGTGATCGTCGCCCCGGCCGACCCGGTCCCGGAACCCACTCCCGTCCCGGACGTCCGGCCCCCGGTCGCCGTGCTCTCCGCCGCGACCCCGCAGGCCCTGCGCGACAAGGCCGCGGACCTGGCCGGCTGGCTCGACGGCCCCGGCGCGCGGGCCGCCCTCCCCGGCGTGCTCGGCACGCTGTGGCACGGCCGGCGGCAACTCGCCCACCGGGCCGCCGTCGCCCTGCCCACCGACCCGGCCGCCGCCCGCGAACGGCTGCGGCAGTGGCTGCTGGAGACCGCGAAGCGGGCCGACACGCCACCGGCCGTGGCGGACGCCCCGGTCGCCGTGATGCTGCCCGGACAGGGCATCCGCCTGACCGGTACCGGTGCGTCGGCCGCCGACGACCCCCGTTTCGGCGCGGACCTCGACCGGTTGTCCGCCGCCGTGCTGCGGGCCGGCGGTCCCGATCTGCGCGGCTTCGAGACATGGGCGGGCGACGACCCGCGGCTGCTGGACACCGCGGTGGTGCAGCCGCTGCTCTTCGTGGTCGGTCTGGCGCACCTGCGGCGGCTGGAACGCCGGGGCGTACGGCCGGCGACGCTGCTCGGCCACAGCGTCGGCGAGCTGACCGCGGCCGCGTACGCCGGGGTGTTCGGCGTCGAGGACGCGGCGGCGGCCGTCGTACGGCGCGGGGAGCTGATGAGCCGGGCCCCGGCCGGGGCGATGCTCGCGGTCCCGCTGGACGAGGAGGCCGCCCGCGACCTCGCCGCCGGGCTGCCCGCCGATGTCTGCGGTGTCAACGGCCCCGAGACGACGGTGCTCGGCGGCGACCTGGACACGGTCGCCGAGCTGGAGCGGCGCTGCGCCGCGCGCGGGCTCACTGCGCGCCGGCTGGAGACCGCGCACGCCTTCCACTCCCGCGCGATGGAGGAGGCCGCCGCCCGGTTCGGGGAGTTCCTCGCCACCGTGCCGCTGTCGGCGCCGCGGCTGACCGTCATCTCCAACCGCACCGGCGCGGAGCTCAGCGCCGAGGAGGCCACCGACCCCGCTTACTGGGCAGGGCAGTTGCGCGGGACCGTGCGGCTGGCCGACGGTGTCCGGACGCTGCTGGCCGGCCGCCCCGCCGCGGTCGTCGGCATCCACGGCGGCCGGGCGCTGACCAACCCCGTGCGGCAGACCGCCCGCCTGCTGGGCCTCGTGCACCCGCCGAGCATCATCGAGCTGCTCGGGCACTCCGGGGCGGACGAGGCAGCGGCGCACGAGGACGCGCTGGCGCGTCTCTGGGCGGCCGGCTGCCCGGTCGACTTCGACGTGCCCCTCGTCACCTCCCCCCTTCCGCTGCCGCGTTACCCGTTCGCGAACACCCGGCACTGGATCGAGGCGACCCCGGGGGCGCTGCCCCACGAACGGCCCGCCGCGACCGCCGCGGCCCTCCGCGAGCCCGGACCGCCGCAGGAACCGTCGGCTCCGCCGGCGGCGGAGGACACCGCGGCGGACAGCAGCGATCTCGCCACGACGATCACCGCCATCTGGCAGGAGGCGTTCGGCGGCGAACCGCTCGGCCCGTCGGACAACTTCTTCACCCTCGGCGGAACGTCGCTGCAGGCCGCGCAGCTGCTCACGGTGGTCAACGACACGCTGCTGCTCGGCGTCGCGCTCGGCGACCTCTACGAGCACTCCGACCTCGGCTCCTTCATCCGCCGTGCCGAGGAGCTCGCCGCCGGCCGGGACGACGCCGAACTCCTGCGGCTGCTCGACGAGATCGAGGGTGCGCAGTGAGCGACCTCTCCGAGCGGCTGGCGGCCCTGACGCCGGAACAGCGCCGCGTCCTCGGCCGGCAGATGCGGCAGCGGGCCGCCCGTACCGGCACCCCGTCCGCGGACGGGGCGGCGGGCGGCGCGCCCGCCCGGCAGAGCCTGTACTTCTTCGCCAGCGCGGACGCGGTCCCGGCGCGCGAGTACTACCGCTTCGTCCTCGACGCGGCGGAGCAGGCGGACGCGGCCGGGCTGCACGCCGTCTGGCTGCCGGAACGGCACTTCGTGGACTTCGGCGGGCACTCGCCGAACCCGGCGGTGCTGGCCGCCGCGGTCGCCGTGCGCACCGAGCGGCTGCGGATCCGGGCCGGCAGCGTGGCCGCGCCGCTGCACCACCCGGCCCGGATCGCCGAGGACTGGGCGGTGGTCGACAACCTGTCGGACGGCCGGGCCGGTATCTCGTTCGCCAGCGGCTGGCACCCCGACGACTTCGTGCTGGCCCGTACGGACTACGCCGGGCGGCGCGCGGACACGCTGCGGATCATCGAGCAGGTGCGGGCGCACTGGCGGGGCGAGGCGCTCTCCCATCCCACCACGGCGGGCGGCACGGCCGAGGTCCGTACCGGCCCCCGCCCGGTGCAGCCGGAGCTCCCGGTCTGGCTGACGTCGGCCGGCAACGCCGAGACCTTCGAGGCCGCCGCGCGGGCCGGCTGCGGCGTGATGACCGCGCTGCTCGGCCAGACGCTGCCGGTGCTGCGGGAGAACATCGCGCGCTACCGCGCGGCCTGGCGGCAGGCCGGGCATGCGGGAGAGGGTGATGTGGTGGTCATGGTGCATGCCTACGTCAGCGACCGGCCCGATCTGGAGGACCATCTGCGCCCCGCGATGCACGGCTATCTGCGCGCCTACCGGAGTCAGACGACCGCACCGGGCGAGGACGAGAAGGTGCTGCTGGAGAGCGCCTACCTCAACTTCCTGCAGGGCCCCTCGCTGCTCGGCCCGCCGGGCAAGGCCGCGGAGGTGCTCGGTCTGCTGCGTACCGCGGGCGCCGACGAGGTCGGCTTCCTGGTGGACTTCGGGCTGCCCACCGAGGACGTACTGGCCGCGCTGCCCGCCCTGTTCGGCTGCCTCCCCGCGGAGCGTGCCCGATGAGCGGGGCGGAGTCGGCGCTCGCGGCCCGGCTCGCCGGACTGGCTCCCGAGAAGCGCGCCGCCCTCCTGGCCAAGCTGTCGCAGCAGCGCTCCGGCAAGCGCCCGCTCCGGCCCCGGCCCGGGCCGCGCGACACCTTCCCGGTCGGCATGGACCAGGAACGGCTGTGGATCCTCGACCAGCTCTACCCCGGCACCACCACCTACACCCTGGGGTTCGGGCTGCGCTTCCTCGGGGAGTTCGACCGGCGGGCCTTCACCGAGGCGGTGGCCGTCGTGGTGGGCCGGCACGAGCTGCTGCGCTCGGCCATCGAGACGGACGGCACCCGGCCGGTGCTGCGGCTGCACCCGGACCGCGGCGCCGACCTGACCTTCGCCGACCGGTCGGCCGGGCCGGACGGTGAACGGGAGCGGCGCCGGGCGGAGTTCATCCGGGAGCAGGTCCGGCGCCCGTTCGACCTCGCCCGCGACCCGGTGCTGCGGATCGGGGTGGCCGACCTCGGCGGCGGCGACCACCAGATCGTGCAGACCATGCCGCACTCCTTCACCGACCAGTGGTCCTACGTACGGCTCAACAGCGAGCTGCTGGAGGTCTACCGGGCGGTCCGAGAGGGCCGCGAGCCCCAACTCCCCGATCTCCCCGTGCAGTTCGGGGACTATGCGCAGTGGCAGCGGGAGTACTTCGACAGCGAGCACGGCGAACGCCACCGGGCCTTCTGGCGCAGCTACCTGGCGGACCTCCCGGACCGGCCGCTGCTGCCGTACGACCACTCCCCCGAGACCGAGGACCGCGCCGGGCGGCAGTACAACTTCGTCCTGGACAAGGGGATCGCGGCGGCCTTCATCGCCCGCGCCAAGCAGGCCCGCAGCACGGTCGCCAACGCGATGGCCGCCGTCTACGCGGCGCTGCTGTACGAGGAGAGCGGGGAGCGGGACGTCCTCCTCGGGGTGCCCAGCGTGACCCGCGGCGAGCCGGCCGTCCAGGACCTGGTGGGCTTCCTGCTGACCAACGTGCCGCTGCGGATCCGGCTGCCCGAGAATCCGACCCCGCACGATTTCATGGCCGCCACCCAGGCCGCCGGTGCCGCCGTCGCGGAGCACCACGAGACGCCGTTCGGCGAGATCGTACGGGCGGTGGCCCCCGAGCGGTCCGTGCACAGCTATCCGCTGCTGCGCACCATGCTCGTCCATCTCGACCTCGCCGAGACGGTGTCCTACTCGGTGCCCGGCGCCACCGTCTACGCCAACGCGGTGCCCGAGGGGATCTCCTCGATGGACGCGACGGTCGCCTGGTGGCATCTGGGCGACCTGGTCTACGGGCGGTTCGAGTACCGGACCGCGCTCTTCGAGCCGGAGACCATCGACCGGCTCGCGCGGCGGCTGCTGCAGTTGGTCGAGGTCTTCGCCACCTCGCCCGACACTCCGCTCGCCAGCCCGGCCGGGCGCGCCGCCGAACTGGTGGCCGCGGCGTGGTGCGAGGCGCTGGACGTGCCCACCGCGGACCCGCAGGACGCGTTCGCCGACCGTGGTGGCACGCCGCTGCTGGCCGTGCGCCTCGCCCGGCTGCTGACGGCGCGGGGCTTCACCGCCGGGCCCCGGGACATCACCGAGCACACCACCCTCTCCGCCCTCACCGAGCTGCTGCGGCAACGCGGCAACCCGCTGGCACCGGCCGGCATCCCGGACTCCGAGGTCCCCGGGCGGGCCGGGGTCTCGGAGGAGTACCTGGAGCAGCTCTTCGCCAGCACCCGCCGTGCGGAACAGGAGATTCGATGACCTCGCCCCCCGGGCCCACGACCACGGTGCGCGAACGCCGGCCGCTGGTGGTCCTGCTGCTGGCCCACTACCTGTCGTCGTTCGGCAATGCGGTGACGGTGGTGACCATCCCGCTGTACGTGCTCGGCGTCACCGGCAGTTCCGTCTCGACCGGCCTGGCTGGTTTCGCCAACACGCTGCCGCTGATCTTCGCGGGCGCGGTCGGCGGGGTCTGGATCGACCGCATCGGCGGCAAGCGGATGAGCGTGCTCTGCGATCTGCTCGCGGGCACCGTCATCGGGCTGATCCCGCTGCTCAACGACACGGTGGGGCTCGCCCTGCCGGTGCTGATGGGTCTGCTGTTCGTGCGCAGTCTGGGCTCGACACCGACCGGTGCGGCCCGGCAGAGCCTGCTCAAGGGGCTCGCCGACCGCGGCGGGGTGCGGCTGGAGAGCGCCAACTCCTGGATGCAGGGCGCCCCGCGGCTCGGTCTGCTGGTCGGGGCGCCGCTCGGCGGTCTGCTCGCGGCCGTGTCCGGCCCGGTGATCGGCATGTACGTGGACTCCGCGACCTTCCTGCTCTCCGCGCTGCTGATCGGCGTCGCCGTGCCGGGCGGGCCGGTGGCTCCGGCCGCCGAGCGGCAGGGCTTCGTGCGGCAGCTCACCGAGGGCCTGCGGCTGGTCAAGCAGCTGCCGGTGATCGGCGCGATGACCTCGTTCGTGTTCGTCACCAACTTCCTCGACGACGCCTTCACGCCGGTCATCCTGCCGGTCTACTCGGACCAGGTGCTGGGCGGCGGTCAGTACCTCGGCTGGCTGGTGGCCGCCTCCGGCTGCGGCGCGGTGGCCGGCACGTTCCTCTACGGCCCGGCCAGCAAGCGGCTGCTGACCAGCCGCCGTTGGACGCTGCTGGGCTGTTTCCTGGTCATCGGCGGACTGCGGTTGGCCCTCGGCGGGCAGCCGGGCGCGGTGCTGTCCATCGCGATCTCGTTCCTGCTGGGGCTGGCCGCCGGACCGCTCAACCCGGTGCTGTCGACGGTGATGCTCAACAAGGTGCCGCAGGCCCTGTTCGGCCGGGTCTTCGCGCTGACCTCGGCCGTCGCGATGAGTGCCGCGCCGGTCGGCATCCTGGTGGCCGGCTGGGCGATCCACGGCATCGGGCTGCGCTGGACCCTGCTGGCCTTCGGCGCGACCTACGTGGTGCTGGTGCTGGTCTCGCTGCGGAACCGTGCGCTGCGGGAGATGGACAACCTGACCCCGCCGGACGGCACCGGGGACGATGACGGTGCGGCGGGCGCGGACAAGGAGCTGGCCCGTGACTGAGCGCACCGCGCTGCGGGTGCAGCCGGCCTCCGCGCTGGAGCGGCAGTTCTGGCTGGGTGAGCAGATCGCCCCGGCGAGCCCCGCCAACTGGGTGCTCGCCGAGGTCCGTGCCGACGGCCCGGTGGAGCCGTCCGCGCTCGACGCGGCGCTGTCCGCCGTGGCCCGCCGCCACGAGTCACTGCGCACCGCCTTCGTCATCGAGCGGGGGCAGGTGGTGCGGACCGTCCTCGCGGAGCCGGTCGCCGAGCCCCCGCTGCGTCTCCCCGCGGGCACCAGGTTCGCGGACGCGGCGGCCGCGCTGCTCGGGGCGGACACCTTCGACATCGCGGCGGGCCGGGTCCACCGCGCCGCGGTCGCCCCCGACGACGAGGGCGCCACGGTCTTCCTCGCCGTCCATCACATCGCCTTCGACGGTCTCTCCCAGGAGGTGTTCGCCACCGATCTGGCCCGCGCGTACGGCCTGGCCGCCGAGGGGCGGGCGCCCGAACTGCCGGTGCGGGAGCGGCCGGTGCCCGTGGAGCCCGCTGCCGCGCAGCGCACCGAACTCGCCGCGCACTGGCGGACCGTGCTCGCCGGCGCGGCCGACCTGCCGGTGCCGGACGACGGGCCGGCGCCGGGCCAGCGAGCCCTGGCCCGGGCCGGCCTCGCCGAGCGGCGGACCACCTGTCCGCCCACGGTCTGGCAGGCGGTGTGCGCCGAGGCCCGGCGCAGCGCCTGCTCGCCGTTCGTGGTGCTGCTGGCCGCGTACGGCAGGGCGCTGGCCGGGCTCACCGGGGGTGCGGACTTCTGCGTGGGCACTCCGGTGGTCGCCCGCTCCGCCGGGCAGGCGGACGAACTGGGCTGTCTGATCAACACCGTGCCGGTCCGGATGCCGGAGCTGTCCGCGCCCGGAGCGGTCGGACGGGTCTGGGCGTCGGTCCGGGAGACCATCCTGGGCTCCGCGCTGCCCTGCGACGAGATCGTGCGGGCCGCCCGCACCGTCGCGGGCCGCCGGATGCCGGTGTTCCAGGCGGTGTTCGCCTTCGAGAGCTGGCGCCGGGTCGAGCACCCGGCGGGTCCGGTGCGGATGCACACCGTTCCCGTCCCGCCGGTGGGCGCGGTCGCCGAGGTCCAGCTCCAGGTGTGCGAGCTGCCCGACGGAACGCTGAAATGCGTGGTCCAGGCGCCGACGACCGGTGCCTGGGCGCACCGCCTGACCGACCTCACGGACGCGTTCCGTACCCAACTCGGCCTGCTGGCCCCCGCATCCGCCCCACCGCACCCCCTCGTACCGGAAGGTCCCGCATGACGACCACGCTGATGTGCCTGCCCTACGCCGGAGCGGGGGCCGGGGTCTACCGTCCCTGGCGGCGCCGGGAGTCCGAGGTGCTGCGCGCGGTGCCCGTGCAGGTGCCGGGCCGGGAGGAGGAGTTCAACCGGCCGTTCTACCGGACGATGGCGGAGGCCGCGGCCGGTACCGCCGAGCGTTTCCGGGCGGCGGCCGGCAAGGAGCCGTTCGTCGTCTTCGGGCACAGCTTCGGCGCGATCCTGGCGTACGAGGCCGTCCAGCACCTGGTCGCGACCGGGGGCCCGCTCCCGGACCACCTCGTCGTGAGCGGTTCGACCAGCCCGCGCCACCGCCAGGCCGAGCGGCTCGACCCCGACGACGAGGTGGCGGCCGCCCAGGCCGCCGCCATCGCGGGCCGGGAGATCGAGATCTTCGCCGACCCCCTGGCCCGTTCGCTGCTGCTCCCGGCGATGCGGGCCGACGTGGACCTGCTGGCCGACTACACCCCCGCGACGCTCACCCCGCTGCCGTTGCCGCTCACCGCCCTCCGCGGTGACGCCGACCATCTGGCGCCCGCCGAAGAGTGGCTGGACTGGTCGGCGTTCACCTCGGCCGCCTTCCGGACGGCGGAGTTCCCCGGCGGCCACATGTATCTGACGGACCACTGGGACGAGGTGTGGCGGACGCTCGAGGAGCTGCTGTGACCACCGCCGCGCCCCTTCCGCCCCCGCCCTGCCCCTTGGCACACCGGCCGACGAACAGGACCCTCCGATGACCTGCGCCGCCCCCTCCGCCACGACGCCGCACCCGTTCGCCACCACCCTCTTCGGACTGTTCGCCGCGAGCGCCGAGCGGTATCCGGAGCGGATCGCGCTGGAGGTCCGGGACGAGGTCCTCACCTACGCCGAACTGGACCGTCTGGCGGCCGGTCTGGCGCAGCGGCTGACCGCCGCGGCCGCGGAGCGCGGCACCGGGCGCCCCGCCAAGGTCGGCCTGCTGGCCGCCCGCAGTCTGACGGCCTACGCCGGATATCTGGCGGCCCTGCGCGCCGGCGCGGCCGTCGTCCCGCTGAACCCGTCCTTCCCGGCCTCCCGCATCCTGGCCATCGCGGCCACCACGGACCTGGACGTCATCGTCACCGACGAGGACTCCGCCCGGGCGGCCCGACTCCTCACCGCTCAGGCGGCGGAGGACGGCACGCCGCTGCCGCCCGTGCTCACCCTCACCCCCGCCGAACTGACCCGGCTGCGCACGCCCGGTCCGGAGGACGGGCCCTCCTCCCCCGCCGCACCCACCTCAGCCCAGGACATCGCCTACGTCCTCTACACCTCCGGCTCGACCGGCCGGCCGCGCGGCGTCCCCATCCGGCACGCCAACGTCCTGCCGACCCTCCGGTGGCTGGTCGAGGAGCACGGCTTTGGGCCCGAGGACCGCCTCTCGCAGAACGTCGAGCTCTCCTTCGACGTGGCGGTGCTCGAACTGTTCACGACCTGGTCGGTCGGTGCGGCGCTGGTGATCCCGCGGCCGAACGACGTGGTGCGCCCGTCGGCCTTCGTCAGCGCCAAGCGGATCACCCGCTGGTTCTGCGTACCGTCCGTCGGCAGCATCGCGGCCCGGACGAACGCGCTGGTCCCGGACTCGATGCCGACCATGGCCGGGGTGATGTTCGGCGGCGAACGGCTGCTTCGCGAGCAGGCCGAGCAGTGGGCGGCGGCCGCGCCCGGCGCGCGGCTGTGGAACCTGTACGGCCCGACCGAGGTGGCGATCGTCTCCACGGCGCACGAACTGGGCAGCGGCAGCTCGCTGCGACCGGCCGGTTCCAACGGGACGCTGCCGATCGGCCGGGTGCCGGACCACCTGGAGCACGTCGTCCTCGACGATGCGGGCGTGCCCGCGGAGACCGGTGAACTCTGCCTGCGCGGCAGCCAGCGCTTCGACGGCTACCTGGACCCCGCCGACAACGTCGGCCGGTTCCTGGAGTGGCGCCCGGGCACCCGCGCCGTGATCCACGACGGGACCGCGCCGCTGACCCGGGACCACTGGTACCGGACCGGTGACCGGGTCCGGGTCGAGGACGGCGCCCTGGTGTTCCTGAGCCGCCTCGACCATCAGGTCAAGGTCCGCGGCCAGCGCGTCGAACTCGGTGATGTGGACGCCGCGTTGGCCCGCCACCCCGCCGTACGGGACGCGGTCGCGCTGGTCCGCGAGACCGGCGAGGACTCCGTCCTGGTCGCCTACTACTCCGGCGAGCCCACCGCGGCCGCGGAACTGACCGGCTTCCTGCGCCGCCTGGTGCCCGTCTACATGATCCCGGGCTCCTTCACCCACCTCGCCGAACTCCCCCTCAACACCAACGGCAAGGTCGACCGCGCCGCGGTCGCGGCCTACGACCGCGGGACCGCGGGCCCTACCGCGCGGTCCGCCACGCCACCTCGTCGGGAGTCATCGGCGCGGTGATGCCGTACACATCGCCGACCCGCAGGTCGTCCGGCGTCCGGTACTCCTCCTTCGCGCCGATCACGCTGACGCACGTCCATGACGCGGGGTTCCAGAACAGGCGGTAGCAGGGGTCCTGACCGGACGGGATCTCCCGCAGCACCGTTCCGCGGTTCTCCAGCAGCCGCTGCAGTTTCGCGAACCGCAGTCGGCGGGCGAACCGTCCGTACCTGGTCCGGATCTTCCCGTTGACGACCTTTCCGCCGTACGTGAGCCGGTGCACCTGCAGGGTGAAGTGGTGCCCGGCCCACGGGCCGTCGCCGGACTCCCGCTGCCAGAAGAACTCCGCGAGTCCGTAGTCCCGCCACATGTGGTGACGTCCGGACCGGTTCTCCGCGAATTCCGTTCCCAACCTGCCGGTCACCCGGTCGGGTTCATCGGTCGGCTTCGCTCCGAGCACCGTTCCCGACATCACGACGTCCAGGTAGAACGCCAGGGAATGGGGGGTCACCCCACCTCCTGCGGCAGGGTCGCACCGGGCAGGGCGGGCCTGGTGGTGCCGGGGGTGAGGCCCGCCCGGGCGGCGACGGCGAGGGCCGCCTCGATGTCGAAGGGGCGGTCGCGCTCCGGATCGGCGCGGCGCAGGACGGGCAGCAGGACCTCGGCGTCCAGCGTGCCGGCGCGGGCCGCGTCGAACGCCGCATCGGCGAGGCGGTAGGCCTCCCGCAGGTTGTCCGTGTCGGTGCAGTCCTCGAAGAGCCGCTCGCCGGACTCGCTGTAGGGAGCCCTCACCAGGGCGCTGCCGTCGTCCTGCGCCGGGTCCGTGGGCACCTCGTCCCAGATTCCGTGCTCGTCCACCCAGCAGAAGAAGCCGATCGGTGCCCTGGCCCGGACGGCGCTCCGCAGCGGCCCGGCGTCGTCCTGCCAAGCGTCGCGGAGCCAGCCGGGCGCGTCGGAGAGCGCCCGGGGCAGTGCGTCGTAGAGGTCTCCGGGCAGGTCGTGGTCCTTGCCCATGACGATCGCCCGGCCGCCCTCGAAGGGCATCAGCTGCCACCAGTTGCTGCTGCCGTCGTCATGGAGCAGTCCGGTCTCCTCGACCCAATAGCCCTGCTCCGGCCCGGCGGCGTGCAGGACCGCCATGACCGCGCCCTCCAGCCACAGCTCCGTCGGATTCCACACGGCGGGTCTTCCCTTCGTAGGCGCATAGGCGCACAGTCGTCGCGGCCGAGGACAGGATTCGGCCCGTGGACAAGGTAGGTGAACGGGAGCGGAGCTCGGTCAACCGCCCGAGGGCGCCCCCGAGTTGTGCTGCTCGTCGAAGGCCGCGAGCATCTCCGGGGACCAGGCCAGTCGGCCGTCGTGCAGGTCGGCGGTCACCGCGCGGACCCAGCGTTCCTCGGCATCGACCATGGCCAGCAGGTATTCGTGCTCGATGAGGGTGACGCGCGGGACGCCCTCCTCGGTGTGGACGGCCAGTTGGGACGCCAGGTCGGCGCGCCGGGCCGCGAGGCGCTCGGCGCGCCGCTCCAGCACGTCCAGCGCCTCGGCCGGGGTGAGCATGGGCACGTTGGACAGGGCGGCCGGGAAGACGGGGAACTCGCCTTTCGGGACCGCCAGCATCTGGTCCAGCCACTCGCGGGCGACCGCCCGGCCCTCGTCCGTGACCTCGTAGACGGTGCGCTCGGGGTACTGCTGGTCGCGCTCGGTCTGCCGTACGGCGATCAGCCCGCCCGCGTGCAGCCGCTCGATGGTCCGGTACAGACCGGCCCGCTGGCCGACGTTGACCACCTGTTCCTTGCCCCACTGCTTGATCAGTTGCTGGATGCCGTACGGGTGCAGCGGCTTGTAGTGCAGCAGCGCCAGGACGGTCAGGGCGAGCGGCGAACTCTTCACGGGAGCGGTCATGCCGGTAGCGTAGCGAGGCGAGACTAGTTGCATTGCGACTAGATGCAGTGCAACTATGGACGGCAGGAGCCCGCTGACCGGCGGGCGCATCCTTGGGAGGGGTCATGAGCGTCAACGGCACTCAGGGCGGGCGCGGCGGCGCGGCCGTGCGGACGGCACTGGTCATCGGGGGCGGGGTGGCGGGCCCGGTCACCGCACTCGCGCTGCGCGAGGCGGGCATCACGGCGACGGTCCACGAGGCCTACCCCGCGGCCGCGGACGGGGTGGGCGCCTGGCTGGCCCTGGCCCCCAACGGACTTGCGGCGCTGCGGACGATCGGCGCCGGCAAGGCGGTGGAGGCCCTGGGCCAGCCGGTGCCCGGGATGGTCATGGCGGACGGCGCCGGGCACCGCTTCGCCGCTTTCGACGGCTTCGCCGAGTTGCCCCCCAGCCTGGCGATGCCCCGCGCCACGCTCTACCGCGCGCTCACCGATCACGCGGCCGACCAGGGCATCCCGTTCGCGTACGGCAAACGGCTGGTGGGCGCCGAGGAAACCCCCGAGGGCGTCACCGCACGGTTCGCCGACGGCACGTCGGCGACCGCCGACATCCTCATCGGCGCCGACGGCATCCGCTCCACCGTCCGCACCCTGATCGACCCTCAGGCGCCCGAGCCGGAGTACGGCGGCGTGCTGAGCTTCGGCGGATACGCCACGGACAGCGGCATCGAGGCCGAGCCCGGCACGATGTACTTCGCCTTCGGCCGCACCTTCACCGGCCACTGGCGCGGCCCGGACGGCCGGTTGATCTGGTTCGCCGGACTGCCGACCGACACCCCGCCGGACCCGGCCGGCATGGCGCGGGTCCCGGCCGCCGAGTGGCTGGCCGTGCTGCGCGAGACCTACGCGGGCCATCTCCCGGGCGAGCTGCTGCTGCACCACACCGGCCCCGACCACCTGGTGGTGGTCGGCCGGATGGAACGCATGCCGCCGGTGCCGCACTGGCACCGCGGCCGCATGGTCCTGGTGGGCGACGCGGCACACGCCCCGTCCTCCAGCTCGGGCCAGGGCGCCTCGCTGGCCATCGAGAGCGCGGTGGAACTGGCCCGCTGCTTGCGCGATCTGCCCACGCCCGCCGAGGCGTTCAGCGCCTACGTCGGGTTGCGCCGGGAGCGGGTGGAGGCCATCGGGCGGAACGCGGCCGCCGCCAACAAGGTCAAGGCCGGCAAGTCCGACCTCGACGCCGCGGCCGCCTTCCCCACGCCCGAGCAGATGCTCCGTCCGCTCCACTTCCACCGCATCGACTGGGAGGAGACGGTGGCGGGCAGCTGACGGCGACGGTCACCGGATGACCGCCTCCGCGGGGACGCCGGCGGTTTCGTCGTCGCCCAGTGCGGTGAGTGCCATGGCGGCCCGGTGCTGCTCGGGGCTCATGCCGAGCAGCCCGGCTCCCCCGCTGTCCTCGCTCTCGTACAGCCGCAGCTGACCGTCCGCATGGCTGCGCAGGATGCCGCGCGCCTCGTCGGTGCCGAGGTCGAGGGCGGTGGCGATCTGGCTCCAGGTGGCGCCCAGTTGCAGCGCCTCGTGCACGGTCTCCGCACGATATTGCTCGACGGCGCGGGCGATCCGGACACCGAGCGCGAGCTGCGCCAGCGCGTCCCCCGCATCGCCCCGCTCAGCGGACCCCCGGTACGCCGCGGGCAGCCGGCGGTCGGCCAACCGCTCCCCGTGGGCGAAGTGCTTCTCCGCCATCCAGGACAGCGGTGTGGTCACCGGTACGTCCTCGGGGCACCGGACCGTGCGGGCCTGCCACTGCTCGTACTCCTGGCGGCGCTCCTGGTCGTGGTGGCGCTCGTCGTCGTGTGCGAACTCGCGGTGGTCGCTCATCGCTGGTGTCGTCTCCCTCCGTAGGGCGTCTTCCGTAGTGGAACGACCACGGACATGTGCCCCGTACGGGCGGAACGATTCTTGCGTTTGCGCCGGGGCGCCCCGGGCAAGCGGCTCTTCGTCAAGGAACGGCTCAACAGCAAGGGAGCACGACCATGACTGCCGACAAGAAGACCTCTGCGAAGACCGAGCAGATCAAGGGCGCCGTGAAGGAAACCGTCGGCCGCGCCGTGGGCAACGAGCGGATGACGGCGGAGGGCCGCGCCGAACGGGCCAAGGGCGATCTGCGTCAGGCCGGGCACAAGGCCCGGGACGCCATGGAGCGATGACCGCGCCGCACGGCCGCTTCGGCGGCGACACCGGCGGCGAGGTGGGCAGAGCCCGCAGAGTGTGAGGCGGTGGCCCGGCGGATTCCCCCTCCGCCGGGCCATCGCCGTGCCCGCGCGTGTCGATGACGGGCGGGAGCCGGGCCGCTTGGCACAGTCGCAGGGGGCGCGCCCCCATGACCGGCGACTCGACTCTGCGGAAGGCCCATCGGTGACGGAACGCGAGACCGGGACGGCGGCGGCGAGCGGAGCCGAGGCCGAGCTCGAGGTCAGGACCGTACGCACGCCCACGCTGGACACGGCCTACGCCGTCAGCGGCCCCGAGACCGGGCGCCCGGTCGTGGCGGTACACGGCTGGCCGGACGACATCCACTGCTGGGACGGCGTACTGCCCGCCCTGCACGCTGCCGGATGCCGCGTCTACCGCCCGTATCTGAGGGGGTTCGGCCCGACCCGGTTCCGCGACCCGGCCCGGCCGCGCAGCGGGCAGATCGCGGCGCTCGGCAGCGACCTCGGCGAATTCCTCGACGCACTGGACCTCGGTGACGTCATCCTGGCCGGGCACGACTGGGGCGCCCGCGCCGCGTACGTGGTCGGCGCGCTCTGGCCGGAGCGGGTACGCGCCATCACGGCACTGTCGGCCGGGTACGCGACCCACCGCCCGGACGCACCGCTCCCCTACGCGCTCGCGCAGGCGTACTGGTACGAGTGGTTCGTCGCCACCGGCCGCGGCCGGAGGGCCATGGTGCAGGACCGGCGCGCCTTCTGCCACTACCTGTGGACGGCCTGGTCCCCGGGCTGGGACTTCTCGCAGGAGGAGTTCGACGAGACGGCCGCGGCGTGGGACAACGACGACTGGGCGGACGTGACCGTGCACGCCTACCTCCACCGCTGGGGTGAGGCCCCCGGGGACCCCGCGTACGACACCGTCGAGGAACGCCTCGCCGCCCCGGCCCCGATCCAGGTGCCGACGATCGTGCTGCACGGCGCGGAGGACGCCGACAACCTCCTGGGCACCACCGCCGGCAAGCAGCAGCTGTTCGCCGACGGCTACACCCGTCAAGTCCTGGGCGGCGTAGGCCACTTCCCACCCCGTGAGGCACCGGAATTCACCGCCGAGGCCATTCTCAGCCTCTGCTAGAGGTCTCTCCCCCGGGCGGCCGTAACGGCCGGGTGCGGCGCCGTAGCAGTGCCGTCCAGAGGAAGGGCTCGCCGAAGTGCGGGGAGTGGGACGGCTCGTCGTGCATGCGGCGGAGTTCCACCACCGTCAGGTCGGCGAAGATCCGGCGCAGGGACTCGGGGGTGTAGGCGAGGCCGCCGTGCAGACCGGTGGCCCGGCGGTAGAGGTCGGCGTCACCGATCTCGGAACCGCCCCGCTCATCGCCGGGCGCGAAGCAGGTGAGGGCGAGATGGCCGCCGGGGGCCAGTGCACGGTCGAGCAGGGCGAGGTAGCTGACGCGGCGGTGCGGCGGCAGATGGTGGAAGCAGCCGGAGTCGTAGATCAGGTCGTACGGGCCGCGGAGCGGGGCACCGTCAGCGGAGCCGACGAGGGTGAAGGCGTCGCCGCAGCGGAAGGTGATGCCGGCCCCGGCTTCCCGGGCCCGGTCCTCGGCCCAGTCGATCGCCGCCGGGGAGAGGTCCACGGCGTCCACCCGGAAGCCCCGGGCGGCGAGGTGGAGGGCGTTGCGGCCCGGCCCGCACCCCAGGTCGAGCGCGCGCCCGGGAGCGACCAGGCCGCGGTCGAGGTACGAGACCAGGTTCTCGTCGGGCTTCGCCACGAAGAACGGCACCGGCCTGGAACGGTCGGCGTAGAAGCCGTCCCACCAGGACGCCGAACCGGCCGTCCAGCGGTCGGCCTCCGGCGCGAACCACCCGTCCAGGAGCTGGAGTACGTCCTCGATGGTGCGGAGGTGACGGTCGATCAGGCCGCGATGATCTTCAGGGCCCCCGCCACCGGTCGCCGCCACTTCCTCCCCATCCTCCCCATCCTTCCATTCCTGCCTTTCTTTCTTTGCCTTCCTCATTCGCCCACCCTTTCCCGCCCGCTTTTCGGTGCTCATTCCGTCCGGCGATCGTAGATCCGGTGCCGGCCGGGACCCCGTTCCGGCGATGTGGGCGGACGCCGTGACGGACCGTCCGGGCGTCTCGGACGAGGGCGGGAAGGACGTCGGTAAGGGGTAGGGGTGAAATGGCTTCCGGGACCCCCGGGCGGGCCGGGAAGAGGGCGATCTGCGCCGCGCCGAACTGATTTTTCCGGCGATCCCCGGGTACCAGCGTTCGTGCAAGCCGCCGCAATGGAGCGGCCGGTGCCCGTCCGTGCCGGCAGCGCGCTGCGCGTCCGCCGGCCCCCTAGGGAAAGGCACAGGCACACCATGCTCTTTCTGGTCGTAGCACTCTTCCTCTTCGGCGTGCTGCTGGGGACCGCAGGCCATGTCCCCGCGGCCGTCACGATCGTCGCCGGGATCGCGATCGCGGCGTGGCTGGCGGTGTTCTTCGTCCGCGAGCGCCGTAAGGCGACGACCCCGTCGAAGGGGGCGCACCGATGACGTCCACCTGGCTTCCGTTGAAGACCGGCCCGCATCCGCAGGCCGACCGCATGGCCGTGGCCTCGTTCGTCTGCGGGCTGCTGGGGACGCTGATCTTCAATGTCTTCTTCGGCCCGTGCGCGCTGGTCTTCGGCTTCCTGGCGCTCCGCCGCGGGACGATCCGCCGGCTGCGGGCCTGGCTGGGACTGGCCTTCGGCGTGGCCGACCTCGTGCTGCTGGTCGTCGTGTCGACGGCCACCGGGACGGTGAGCTGGCACGTCTAGACCGGACCTCGGCACGCGCGGAGCCGGGCGCGTCCCCTCACCCGAAGTGGGAGACCAGCGGAATACGATCAACGAAGGTCGATCAATGGAAAGGGAGAAAAGTCATGGCTGATTTCCTTACCGACATCGAAACCATCCGCGCCCGCGCCCGCGCCCGCCAGGAAATCGAAAAGGGTCCGGTGACCGATGCCTACGGCGCCGATCTGGAACGCGTACTGCAGGTGCTGAACGAGGCACTGGCCACCGAAATCGTGTGCACGCTGCGGTACAAGAGGCATTACTACACGGCTTCCGGTCTCTATTCGGAGCCGGTCGCGGCGGAGTTCCTGGAACATGCCACGCAGGAACAGGAGCACGCCGACAAGATTGCCCGGCGCATCGTGCAGCTCGGCGGTCAGCCCGATTTTCACCCGGACACACTGACGCAGCGGGCGCACGCCGGCTATGACGCGAGCGCCGATCTGCTGGAGATGATCAAGGAGGACCTGGTGGCCGAACGGGTGGCCATCGCCTCGTACACCGAGATCGCGCAGTGGCTGGGCGACGGCGATCCGACCACCCGGCGCGTGTTCGAGGACCTGCTGGCGCAGGAGGAGGAGCACGCGGACGATCTGCGTGGGCTGCTGGAACGCATTCCGCGGTCCGGACGGGCCTGAGCCTGAGCGAGGCCTCCGGGCCCTGTCCATATCAGGCCAAGTCACCCCGGAGCAGATCAGGTCAGGGCATATCGATTCACCTCAGGTCAAGCGTGACGCTGATGACCTTTCCGCCGCGGGCCGTGGGAACGATGGTGACGGAGGTGGCGAGTTGGCGCACCATGGGCCAGCCGTAGCCGCCGATGTCCCCCACCCCGTGGCGGGAGGCCGTCACGGGGTGGTGCGGGCTGGCGTCCTCGACGAGGAGGGTGAGGCGGTTGCCGGTGATGCGCGCGGTGAAGGCGATCAAGCCGTCCGTGTGGCGATGGGCGTTGGTGACCAGCTCGGACGTGATCAGCAAGGCATCCGTGAGCTTCATCGCCTCCACGGCGCCAGGGTGGGCCTTCAAGAGGTCGTTGACGCGATCGCGTGCCTGCGCGGCCGTGGCCGGTACGTGGGACGCTGCCTGGGTCACCGTTTCCCCCCTCCTCCGAACCGGGCCGATCTTCGTGACACCCCTGCGTCTACCCGCGTTGTACGAATTATCGCCAGCTTTCTCGCGGGACCCGCCCACGCTACGGCGCCCGGGCCCCGGAGGGCACCGGTTGTGATGCAGCTCGCCGCCTCGGTGCCGGGAATCGGGCCGGACGGCTACGCTCCTTGCGCACACCTCCCGTCGCCACCGCCGCACAAGGACGATCCCACCCGTGAAGAAGAGCGCGATAGCCGGCCTCTGCACCCTCGGCCTCCTCGTGGCCGCCGGCGCCTACGAAGGCATCGCCATCGCCAGCGACCCGCTGACCCTCGCCGAATTCAACGAGATCAAGGCGGGGAGCAGCGTGCGGACCCTGCTCCGTTACGCGAGTACCTGCCAGCAGGAGAACAAGACCGAGCCCGCCGACAACTACCCCGTCACCTGGACGTGTTACGGCGCCGACGGCAGCAGCAACGCGGTGTTCTTCTATTCCGAGGGCGTGCTCTTCAGCAAGTCACAGACGGGGCTTCAGTAGCACATCACACCCCGCATCAGATAAGTCGGATTGTCCGCCTCATTTGCCTTATGTCTGTATTCGGTAAAGGCCTCGGTGTTGACCGGGCCCGTGCCGTCCCGCGGGTGCATTCTCCTTGCTGCCCGGCCAGAGCCGGGGCATCTCGCAGCACGGCAATGCAGAAAGGCATGATCCTCAATGATTGACGGATTCAAGCGCGCCTTCGCACTGGGCGCCGCCACCGTTGCCCTCACCGGGGGCATGGCCCTCTCCTCGGTGGGTTCCGCCTCGGCCGCGGCGCCGCCGCACGGCGACCACACGGCGTCCAGGCACATCGACCGGGCCCACTGTCGCGTGGTCCACGGCCGCTGGATCCGGGTCTGGCACCCGGCCTGGCAGGACCGGCGCGGCCACCGCCACCCCGGCTACTGGACCCGGACCTGGCACCGGACACACCTGGTGTGCCACCGGCACTGAGCACCTGACGCGAGAGACACGTGGGCCCCGGGGCTGGATCACACCCCCGGGGCCTCTGCGTCTCTTGCGTCTGGAAGGTCCTGAAGTGGAGCATGCCTGCACGCGCTTGTAAACAATGAGGCACAAGAACACTCAAAATAGGTAAACCTCAGCAGTCGGACGCACCGTGCTCTAGCGTTCACCTCCGACACGGAGGCGGTCGAGTACCGGGGGGGGTCCGACCGCACGGGACGTGAGGGGACGACCAAGTGGGGGGCCATGGGGTTGTTCGAAGCTGCCGGATCACGGGTGATCGCGTCATCCGCCGGGACAGCCAAGCTGGAGCGCACATCGCAACAGCGCGAGGAAAGCAGGCACCGATCCACCGAACAGCGGCTCTTACAGGGGGCGTTGGCCGCCGACCTTCTCGGCGCGCTGGTGCCGATGGGGGCGGTCTGCACCGCGACCCGGCAACCGCAGCCGCTGCTCGTCGCGGCGCTCGCCGGCGCCGCCTGGCTGGCCGTGGGAGCCGCAAAGAATCGTTACTCCAAAGATGAGCTGGGCGGCAGCGGTGCGGTGCTGCCGATCCTGCGGGACTGGCTGACCGTATTGGGCGTGCTGGCCGTCACCTGCGTCGTGGCGCGGATCGACGTCTCCACCGAAATCTGTGTGCTCGCGCTGATGCCCGGGCTGGCGCTGGCCGTGCTGCGGCGCAAGCTCGTACACCGCTATCTGCAGGGCGTACGCCGCCGCGCAGAGGCGCTGCGCCGGGTGCTGCTCATCGGGGAACCGGACGCCGTGGACCTGGTGTTGGAGGAGATGGCGCACCGTACCGATCACGAGTACGTGGTCGTCGGTGGCTGCCTGGTCGGCGAGGAGGACACGGACTCGGCGCTGCCGGTGCCGGCCCGGCTGACCTCCGACGGGGACGGGCCGGACGGCGCGCAGGACGGCGAGACCGTGCTGCGGTGTGCGGCCGAACTCGACGCCGACCTGGTCTTCGTGGCGCCCGGCCGCCGGATGTCCGCCGCGCGGGTGCGCCGGCTGGCCTGGGCGCTGCACGACGAGGGACGGGATCTGGCCATACTTCCGGGGCTGATCGACGTGTCCCGGCACCGGGTCCGGCTGGCGAAGGCCGCCGGACTGACGGTGATGCACATAGACCCGGCGGCACGACGGGGGCTGCCGGTGCTGCTGAAGCAGACCACGGACCGGCTGGGCGCACTGCTGTTGCTGGTGCTGCTCGCCCCGCTGTTCGCCCTGGTGGCGGCGGCGATCCGGCTTACCTCCGCCGGTCCGGTGTTCTACTGGCAGATACGGGTGGGCCGCGATCTGCGGCCCTTCCGGATGTGGAAGTTCCGCACCATGGTGGCCACCGCCGACCGGATGCGGGCCGCGCTGGAGTCGGCGAACGAGCACGACGGGGCGATGTTCAAGATCCGGCGGGATCCCCGGGTGACCCGGGTGGGCCGGGTGCTGCGCCGGCTCTCACTGGACGAACTGCCCCAGCTCTTCAACGTCCTTGCGGGCCATATGTCCCTGGTGGGGCCGCGGCCACCGCTGCCCGAGGAGGTCGAGCGGTACGACGGGACGGAGCTGCGCCGGCTGTCGGTCAAACCGGGGCTGACCGGCCTGTGGCAGGTCAGCGGGCGGTCCGATCTCTCCTGGGACGAGACCGTGCGGCTGGACCTGAGTTACGTGGACAACTGGTCCTACGGCCGGGACATCGGCGTGCTGGCCCGTACGGTCCGCGCGGTGCTGGACGGCCGCGGTGCGTACTGAGCAGGTCGGCCGGCCCGGGTGTGCGGCCGGTGCGGGCGCTCGTGGGAGCGACCGCCGTACGCACACCCGGGGCCCGGCCCTCTCACGCCGGGGCCGGCTGCGACCGCCAGGCTGCGTAGGTCGCGGCGATGCCGTCCGCGAGCGGCACGGTCGGCGACCAGCCCAGGGCGCGCATCGTGCTGATGTCGAGGAGCTTGCGCGGGGTGCCGTCGGGGTGGGTCGGGTCGAAGGCGATCCGACCCTCATAGCCCACGACGGAGGCGACGCAGGAGGCGAGTTCGGCGATGGTGAGGTCCTCGCCGCAGCCGACGTTGACCGGGTCCTCGCCGTCGTGGCGGCGCAGCAGCACCTCGCAGGCCGCGGCCAGGTCGTCGACGTGCAGGAATTCGCGCCGGGGGGTCCCGGTGCCCCAGAGGGTGACCTCGGGCCGGCCCTGCTCCTTCGCCTCGTGGAAGCGGCGGATCAGTGCGGGCAGGACGTGCGAGGTCTCCAGGTCGAAGTTGTCGCCGGGGCCGTAGAGGTTGGTCGGCATGGCGGAGATGAAGGAGGCGCCGTACTGCCGGCGGTAGGAGCGGATCTGGACCAGGCCGGCGATCTTGGCTATCGCATACGCCTCGTTGGTGGGCTCCAGCGGCCCGCTGAGCAGGGCGTCCTCGGTGATCGGCTGGGGGGCGTGCTTGGGGTAGATGCAGCTCGACCCGAGGAACAGCAGCCGGCGGACGCCTGCCTGGTGGGCGCCGGCGATGACGCTGAGCTGGATGCTCAGGTTGTCCTCCAGGAACTGCACCGGCTGGGTGCTGTTGGCCATGATTCCGCCGACCTTGGCGGCCGCCAGGACGACGGCGTCGGGGCGGGCGGCGCGCAGCCAGTCCGCGGTGGCGGCGGCGTCGCGCAGGTCGAGTGCGGTGCGGGGGCGGGTCAGTACGTCGTAACCCTGGGCGGACAGCCGCCGGGCCACGGCGGAGCCGACCAGGCCCCGGTGGCCGGCGACGAAGACCCGGGCGGGCGGGGGCAGCAAGTCATCCATGGTCCGGATTGTGGCAGTGGAACCGTTACATCCACCTGCCATTTCAGGAAATACAACGTTTCTCGTGGGGGGAAGCCATGACCAAAACCGCAGTGATCACCGGCATCACCGGCCAGGACGGTTCGTATCTCGCGGAATTGCTGTTGAGCAAGGGCTATGAAGTGCACGGGCTGATGAGACGCTCGTCGAGCTTCAACACCGAGCGCATAGACCACATCTACCAGGACCCGCACACCCCGGGGCGCCGGCTGCTGCTGCACCACGTCGACCTGTCCGACGGGGTGGCGCTGGTGAACCTGCTGCGCGACCTGCAGCCGGACGAGGTCTACAACCTCGGCGCGCAGTCCCATGTCCGGGTCTCCTTCGACGCCCCGCTGTACACCGGCGACGTCACCGGGCTGGGTGCGCTGCGGCTGCTGGAGGCCATCCGCGCCAGCGGTGTGCAGACCCGGCTGTACCAGGCGTCGTCCTCCGAGATGTTCGGCGCCACCCCGCCGCCGCAGAACGAGACGACGCCCTTCCACCCCCGCAGCCCCTACGGCTGCGCCAAGGTCATGGCCTACTGGTCCACCGTCAACTACCGCGAGGCGTACGGGTTGTTCGGGGTCAACGGGATCCTCTTCAACCACGAGAGCCCGCGGCGCGGCGAGACCTTCGTCACCCGGAAGATCACCCGTGCGGTGGCCCGTATCCAGGCGGGTCTGCAGCAGCACCTCTATCTCGGCAATCTCGACGCCGTCCGCGACTGGGGTTACGCACCCGAGTACGTGGAGGCGATGTGGCTGATGCTCCAGCGTGACGAGCCCGACGACTACGTGGTGGCGACCGGAGTGGCCGCGACCGTACGCGACTTCCTGCACGCCGCGTTCGACTGCGTGGGGCTGGACTGGGAGCGCAGCGTCCGGTTCGACCCGAAGTACGAGCGGCCCAGTGAGGTGGACGCGCTGATCGGCGATCCGTCCAAGGCGAAGCGGCTGCTGGACTGGTCGCCGAAGGTGCAGTACGACGAGCTGGCGCGGATCATGGTCGAGTCCGACATACGGCAGCTGGAGGACGAACTCTCCGGCCACCGGGTGCGGGTGGACCGATGACCACGTCCGCCACCGCCCGCCGGCTGCGCGGATTCACCGGCGCCGGGTACGACAAGGGCCGCGGCCTGCTGACCCAGGCCCTCTGGTTCGCCGTGCTCAACCTGTTCTTCGTGAAGTGGTGGTTCCCGCCGCGGCTGCGCCCCACGGTGCTGCGGGCGTTCGGCGCGCGGGTCGGTGACCGGGTGCTGATCCGGCACCGGGTGCGGGTGCAGTGGCCGTGGAAGCTCACCATCGGCGACGACGTCTGGGTGGGCGAGGACGCCTGGCTGATCACGCTGGAGCCGATCACGATCGGCCATGACGTCTGTGTGTCCCAGGGCGCCGTGCTGTGCACCGGGAGCCATCAACGCCGCTCCCCCACCTTCGAGTTCGACAACGGGCCGATCCGTCTGGAGCCCGGCGCCTGGGTGGCCGCCCGCGCCATGGTGCTGCGCGGGGTGACCGTCGGTGCGGGCGCGGTGGTCGGTGCGGGCGCGGTCGCCCACCGGGACGTGCCCGCGGGGGCCGTGCACACCACCGGAGCCGCCCGGTGAGGATCAGCCATGTGGTGACCCTGGTCAGCGACGACGGGGCGTACGGCGGGCCGGTGAGCGTGGCCACCGGGCAGCTGGCCGAACTGGCCGCGCGCGGGCACGAGGTCGAGCTGATCGCGCTGTGGCGCGGCCGGGGCGGCCCGCCGCGCACCGTGGACAGGGTGCCGCTGCGGGCCCGCCCCGCGCGCACGCTCGTCCCGGGGCAGGGCTTCCTCGGCCTGTTCCACCCGGGGCTGCTGCCGCTGCTGTGGCGCGCCGCGGGCCGGGCCGGCGCCCTGCATCTGCACGCCGGCCGCGATCTGGTGTCGCTGGCCGCGCTCGTCGTCGCCGTACTGCGCCGCCGGCCGTTCGTGGTGCAGACGCACGGCATGGTCCAGCCGCGGTCGTCAGCCGTCGCGCGGGTCTTCGACCGGGTCTATGTGCCGCTGCTGCGCCGGGCGGCCGCGGCGCTGGTGCTCACGGACGAGGAGGAGGCCGGCCTGCGACGGGTGCTGGGACCGCGCGGGCCGCGGCTGGTCCGGCTGCACAACGGGGTGCGGCGGGGGGCGACCGAGGCGACGGTGCGGTTGCCGGCCGAGGTGCTGTTCCTGGCCCGGCTGCAGGCCCGCAAACGGCCCGAGGCGTTCGTGCGGATGGCGGCGCTGGTGCACCGCAAGCGCCCCGAGGTGACGTTCCCCGTGTACGGCGCGGACGAGGGACGGCTCGGTGCCGTCCGGCGGCTGATCGCCGACGAGGGGCTCGGTGAGGTGGTGACGTACGGCGGGGCGCTGGACCACGGGACCGCGGTGGAGCGCATCGCGCGGGCCGCGGTGTACGTGCTGCCGAGCGTCGAGGAGCCCTTCCCGATGAGCGTGCTGGAGGCCCTGGCCGTCGGCACGCCGGTGGTCTGCACGGACCGCTGCGGGATCGCCGGTGCGCTCCGGCGCCGCGGGGCGGCCCTGGTGACCGACGGTTCGCCGGAGCAGCTGGCCGATGCGGTGCTGCGGCTGCTGGAGGACGAGGCGTTGCGGGAGCGGGTGGTGCGGGCCGGCTGGGCGGCGCTGGACGAGGAGTTCTCGCTCGCCGCGGTGGCCGACCGGCTGGAGGAGCACTACCGGTCCCTCGCGGGAGGCGGATGAGCCGGGTGGCGGCGGGGCTGCGGCCCCGCCGCCGGTACCTCACGGGCCGGTGCCTAGCGGCCGCCGGCCCGGCCGTCCATGGCCAGCCGCAGCAGGGCGGTGATCCGCGCCAGTCCGGCCCGGCTGCTGAGCCGTTCCTCGGCGTAGCGGGGACCGCGGGCGCCCAGCCCGGCGGCCCGTACGGGGTCCTCGGCGAGCGCGCGGACCTCGGCCAGCAGCGCCTTGGGGTCCTCCGGAGCGATGACGGTTCCGGCGCCCGAGCGGAGGACCTCCTGGGCGGTCCCGCCTTCGGCCGCCACCGAGGCGATCACCGGCCGGCCGGCCATGAAGTACGAGGTCAGCTTGGACGGCAGGCTCATGTCGAGCACGGACGCCTTCTGCGTCACGGCGAGCACATCGGCGGCCGCGAGCACCTCGGGGAAATCCTCGGCGTCGGCCGGCGGGAGGAAGGACAACGCGCGGCTGCCGGCGCCCAGCCGTTGCAGGTCGGCGCGCTGGTTGCCGTCCCCCATGAGCACGATCCGTACCGGGGCGGCTTCGCGGTCGGCGAGCCGGGCCGCCTCGACCAGCACCTCCAGTCCTTGTTTGAGGCCCATGTTGCCGGCGTGCAGCAGCACGGTCTCGTCGGCCGCCCAGCCCAGCCGGGCCCGGGTCCGCTCGCGGTCGCCGCGCGGGCCCGTCACGTGCGTCCAGTTGGGCACCACGTGGATCC
The DNA here is from genome assembly GCF_000720175.1 of Streptomyces sp. NRRL S-337. Lineage (GTDB taxonomy): Bacteria > Actinomycetota > Actinomycetes > Streptomycetales > Streptomycetaceae > Streptomyces > Streptomyces siderophoricus. Next base: position 131,694 of record NZ_JOIX01000001.1, on the reverse strand, counting down.
GTTCGCGGGGCACCCCCATCGCCGTGACCCGGGCGACGAACGACTCGTGCACCACCCCGACGACGGTGGCGCCGCGCAGGACCCGGGCCTCGACGGCTCCGGCCAGGACCGCGGCCCAGCCCCCGCCCTGGATGCCGCTCTGCTCGGCGGCCGCGCCCATCAGGTCCTGGACGACCACGACGTGCGGTACCCCGGCCCGTCGCGCCAGCCGTCCGCCCAGCACTCCCCCGGCCAGGGTGGGCATCTGGGTGAGCACCACATCGGGCCGGACGGGCGGCGGCGCCAGGAGGCCGTGCGCCAGGATGCTCGCCTCGAACAGCGCCCGGCGGGCGGCGGTCTGCCGGGCCGGTACGGTGTGCCGCCGGCGGTGCACGGTCACCCCGGCGCGCTGCTCCCGCATCCGCCAGCGGCCGCGGTAGCCCTCCGCCACCCGCCAGGACGGGTAGTGCGGCAGGCCCGCGAGGACGTGGGTGTCGGCCCCGGACGCGGCGAGGTGCTCGGCTATTTGCGTCGAGTACGGCCCTATGCCGGTGTGCTCGGGTGCGTAGTTGGTCGAGACGACCAGGACACGCCGCCCGTCGAACGAGTCTTCCACGAATGCCCCCCTCTGGCTGTGCCGGTCATCGTAGAAGCGGTCAGGGCATCCCGGACTGTGAATTGGGTTGCGATTGTGTCCCGAAGCCACTCTTGTCATCCGATGTCGCTTAGATTGTGGGCCGCTGAAGAGGAGTTGGGGGAGGTGGGCCGGTGAGGGCGGGGCGTCGGACGGCCGTCGGGCCCGGGCGTGCGGTGGCCGCGCTGGGCTGCTGGGCGCTGCTGCTGGTGGTGTTGCTGCCGCTGCTGGTGCTGCGGTCGCTGGACGCCCGCTTCGGTGCCGCGCTCGCCGTCCAACTCGTGGTGGTGGTGCACACCGGTGCGGCGCTGGCGCGGGTGCTGACGGACGTCCGGGCCCGGCTGATCGCGTTCGGCTTCTGGCTGTTCTCGTACGTGTGGCTGGGGCTGGCGCCGCTGGCGATGCTCGCCACGGACGCCTATCCGCGCGGGTTCGTGGTTGATGCGCACACCGCTTTCGTCTCAACGGCACTGGTGGAGGCGGGACTTCTGGCGTACAGCGCGGGGTCGGCGGTGGCCGCCTGGCGGGCCGGCCGTGGGTCCGCTGTCCTCGAACCGGTGCTCGCGCGGCGCCTGGCGCCGGGGCGGGTGCTGCTGTTGTGCGGGGCGGCGCTGTTGCTGGCGGTGGTGCTGATCCCGCAGCAGGGCGGGCTGGCGGCGTTCTTCCTCAGCCGGCAGGCGGCCAACGAGGCGGCGGCGCTCGCCGAGCCGGCGGGGTCGGCGGACCGGGCGATGTCGGCCTGGCTGCTGTCGGTGCCGGCGTTCTGGGCGCTGGTGGCGCTGGTGCACGTGCCGCGGTTCCCGGCCGGCGACCGGATTCTGCGCGGTCTGCGCTGGCTGTTGCTGCCACTGCTGGCCGCGGTCAACGTGATCGTCAACAACCCCGTCAGCCAGCCGCGGTTCTGGGCCGGGACGGTGCTGCTGGCGCTGGTCTTCGGCGCGTCCTGGCTGCGCGGGCCGCGGGCGTTCCGGGTCGGAGCGGCGGCGGTGGCGGCCGTGGTGCTGGTGGTGTTCCCGTACAGCGACTACTTCCGTTACGACAAGCGGGAGCCGGTCCGCATCGTCTCCCTCGCCGAGCAGTTCACGTCCAACGGGGACTACGACGCGTTCCAGCAGATCGAGACGGGTGTGGATTACGTCCGCACCCATGGCTTCACGCCGACGGCCGCGCTCGGGCCGCCGCTGTTCTTCGTGCCGCGCGCCGCGTGGCCCGGCAAGCCGGACGACGCGGGCATCCTGCTCGCCCGGCACGCGGGGTACTCCTTCGAGAACCTCTCCGCACCGCTGTGGATCGAGTCGTACATGTGGGCCGGGTTCCCGTCGGTCGTCGCGGTCTTCGGTCTGATCGGCGCGGTGGGGCGGCGGATCGACGAGCTGCGGCACCGGCTGCGGCGGCACCGGGGCACCCTCGCGGCGCTGCTGGTCCCGGCGTTCGGCTTCTACCAGCTGGTGTTGCTGCGCGGCAGCCTGATGGCGATCGTCGGGCCGCTCGCGCTGCTGGTGTGCATCCCGCTGCTGATCACCCGCAAGCCGGGGCGTCCGTCCCCGCCCGCGGCCGCGCCGGAGCCGGTGGCCCCGGCGGACCGCACCGCACCGTCGCTATGCACAGGAGGAACACGTACGTGAACGTCTTCGACGAGCCCGCGGAGGAACCGGACCAGATCCGCGACCAGTTGCGCCGGCTCTTCCGGTACCGGGCGTTCATCCTGCTCGGCCTGGTTCTGGGCCTGCTCGGTGGCGGTGCGGTGTTCGTGTTCGGCGGCCCGACCTATACGGCGACGGGCGAGGTCGTGGTGCATGCGATCAGCACCGCGCCGTTCGAGGCCGGCGGGGTCTCGGCGGACAAGCAGATCAGCATGGGCACCGAGCGGCAGATCGCGCAGAGCGCTTCGGTGGCGGCCGGTGCGGCCAAGGCCCTGGGGGAACGCACGGACCCGGCCGTTCTGCAGCGCGATCTGCGGGTGAGCAATCCGCCCGAGACCCAGACCCTGCTGTTCGAGTACAGCGCGGATTCCGCGGACCGGGCGTCCGCGCTGGTCAACGCCTTCGTCCACGCTTACCTGACGTATCGTCAGCAGGCCGCGGCGCAGCGGATTGAGACCACGGTCAGCAAGCTCGGGGACGAGCTGAAGCCGCTCATGGCGCAGCGGAAGGTGCTGGACCGCCGGATCGCGGACGCGGGCGGCGGTGCGGGGCGGGCCGCCGACGAGTCCGAGCGCAGAGACCTGGTGTCGCAGATCACCGACCTGCAGGGCCGCATCTCCAGTCTGAAGTCCCTGGACACCACGCCGGGCGACATCGTGCGCAAGGGCGATCCGCCGGCCTTCCCGTCCAGCCCCGGCCTCGCGGTGCTGCTGCTCGCCGGTGCGGTGGCGGGACTGGTGCTGGGGATCCTGGCGGCGTGGGTCCGGTCGGTGCTGGAGCCGCGGGTGCGGTCGGTGGCGGATGTGCAGGACAATCTGCGGGCTCCGGTGCTGGGCATCCTGCCGCGGCGGCGTGGTGGCGAGCAGGTGCTGGAGGTGGGCCGGTCCGGGCACGGCAACCGGGCGGAGGCCTATCGCACGATCGCGTTCCGGCTCATGCACGACCTGCGGTTCTCCGGTACGGACAGCCTGCTGATCGTTTCCCCGCGGGAGAACGCGGAGGCGGTGCCGGTCGCGGTCAATCTGGCCGGCGCGTTCGCCGAGATCGGCAACGACATCCTGCTGGTGGAGGCGGATCTCCGGACGCCGCAACTCGCCCAGCGGCTGCCGCTGCGGCCCGGCCACGGCCGGCCGGTCCCGGGCAGCTGGGCGGAGGGCGAACGGCTCACGGTGGAGGCGGGGGTGGACGGCCGGTTCGAGCTGCTGCCCGGGCGTGAAGTCCCCAATCCGGCCCGGGTGTTGTCCTCGCCGCAGTTCGCACGGTTGCTCAACGCGCCGTCGGGCCCGGACGAGCGGGTCGTGGTGGTCACCGGTCCGCTGCTCTCGCACGCGGACGGGCTGGCCGTCGCCAAGCAGGGCGCCGGTGTGGTGGTGGTCTGCGACCTCAACGAGGTGCGCCGGGACGATCTGGACCGGGTGTGGGAGCTGATCACCGGCGCCGGCGGGCACATCCTGGGTGCCGTGCTGGACAAGGGGCGCCGCGGTCCGTCGCTGCGCCGGCTGACGGACGGCGGGCCGACCCGCCGCAAGCGCGGCCGGAACCAGCCCCGGACGACCGTGGTGGCACCGCCCGTACGACCCGGTCCGCCGGCTCCGCGCACCGGCCCGGTGGCGGCGGACGGCGCGTCCGCCGATGCCCGACCGCTGCGCGGGTGACCGGCCTCCGCCCGGCGGGACTGGGCAGCACGACGACGGCAACGGGCTCCCCACACAAGGACGTTGGTGCGCTCGGGGTGCGGACGACGGCCCGTGGGAGTCTGTTCGCGCTGGCCGGTTCCGCGGCGAACGCGGTGTTCGGGTTCCTGCTGGTGGCCGTCGTCACCCAGGGGCTCGGGGCCCGCGGGGCCGGTGCGGTCTTCACCGCGGTCGCGGCCTTCACCATCCTGAGCAACGCCCTGAAGCTCGGGGCCGACACCGCGCTGGTCCGTTTCGTCTCCCAGGACCTGGAGCTGACCGGTGGGTCCGGGGTGCCGGGGCTGCTGCGGACCGCGGTGCTGCCGGCATTGGTGGCGAGCGGGGCCGGGGCGGCGGTGCTGCTGTGCTCCCCCGGGCTCGCCGGCCGGCTGCTGCCCGAACTGGACCCGGGGCAGGCCGGTGCCGTGCTCCGGCTGTGTGCGGTGTTCCTGCCGGTGACGACGGTGACGCTGGTGCTGCTCGGTGCGACCCGGGGGTACGGGTCGGTGGTGCCGTTCGTGGGCGTGGAGCAGATCGGCAAGCCGGTGCTGCGGGTGCTCCTGGCGGTGCCGCTGGTGCTGTGGGCGCCGAGTGTTTCCGGGGTCTGGGCGGCCTGGCTGCTGCCCGGGGTGCTGGGCGCGGTGGCGGCCGGGATCTCGCTGCGGCGGTCCCGGCGGGCCCATCCCGGAACGGGCCGGCCGCCGCCGCGGGCCCGGGAATTCTGGGCGTTCGCCGGACCGCGCGCGGTGTCGTCGCTGTTCGACATCGCCGCGGTGTGGATCGGCGTGATCCTGCTGTCGGTGCTGGGCACGAGCGCGGAGGCCGGCGTCTACACGGCGATCGGGCGGCTGATCACCGCTGGGACGCTGCTGCAACTGGCGGTCCGGCTGGCGGTGGCGCCGCAGATCAGCCGGCTGCTGGCGGGCGGTGACACGGGCGCGGCACAGCGGCTGCACCGGCACTCGACCCGGTGGATCGCCCTGTTCTCCTGGCCGGTGTTCGTGCTGCTCGCGGCCTTTCCGCGCACCGTGCTGTCGGTGTTCGGTACCGGCTTCGCCGACGGCGCGCCGGCGCTGGTGGTGCTGGCGGTGGCCGCGGTGGTCAACGTCGGGGTGGGCAACGCCCAGACCGCGCTGCTGATGGCGGGGCGGAGCGTGGGAAACCTTGCCGTGGCGGGGTCCGCGTTCGTGGTCCAGGTGGGCAGCGGGGTGTGGCTGGTGCCGCGGTACGGGGTGCTGGGCGCCGCGGTGTCCTGGGGGCTGGCGATCGTCGTGGACAACGGGGTCTCGGCGCTGCTGGTCCGCCGGCGGCTGGGGTTCCGCACCGTGGACCGGGGCTATCTGCTGGCCGCGCTGACCGGGCTCGGAGCGGTGTCGTGCGGGGCGTTCGGTATGCGGGCGCTATGCGGGGACAGCGTGGCCGGTGCGCTTTTCGCAATGGTTTTTTCCATAGGGGCGTTCAGCACCCTCGTCTGGCGCTATCGTTTGCCGCTGGGGGTAGGGGAGTTCTTCGGTGCGCTGCGCAAGCGCAGTTCGGAAAACTCACGGTGAACGCTGGTCGCAATTCCACACGGAAATCAACTCGTTCGCGCTTCCTGTCCAACAACATTTCTTGCTCGCGCCATGCTTCCAGGGGGGACCTGTGCGCCAACGAAGCAGACCCGTCCATCTTTTCCTCGCGGCCGCGGTGCTCGGCACCGCCTCGGCGGCGCTCGCCGCCGGTCCCGCCCAGGCCAACGGAGAGGCCACGCTGACCGCCGATCCGCTGAGCACCTGGCAGACCGACGGCATCGTGTGGTCCCTGGCCTACGCCAAGGGCATCGTCTACGTGGGGGGCCGGTTCGATCACATCCGGCCGCCCGGTGCGGCCCCCGGCAGCGGTGAGCTCACCCGTAGGAACTTCGCGGCCTTCGACGCCGAAACCGGCAAACCGCTCGCCTGCGCCCCGGCGTTCAGCGGCGGTGAGAACACCATCCGGGCGATGAATGCCTCCCCCGACGGTTCGCTGATCTACATCGGCGGCTCGTTCGGCAAGGCCGGTCCGGTCGGGCGTTCCAACACCGCCTCGCTCACCACCGCGGACTGCACGATCGGCGACGAGTGGAAGCCGACGGTCAGCTCGACCGTGCGCGCCCTCGACGTCACCGACGACGCGGTGTACATCGGCGGCCAGTTCGACAAGGTCCAGGGGCAGACCCGCGAGCGGGTCGCCGCGCTGCGTCCGACGGGTGCGCTGCTGCCGTTCAAGGCGACGATCCGGGGCTCGTCGATCCCGAACGACCCGACGCCCGGGGTGAACGCGATCACGGTCGCCCCGAAGCTCAACAAGGTCATCATCGGCGGCCGGTTCACCTCGGTGAACGGCAGTCTGCTGAGCGTGCACGCGCTGGCCGGGCTCGACGCGACCACCGGCAAGGTCGTCAACACCTTCACCGGCTGGATCCCCAACAGGTCGGCGGTCAAGGCGCTCGTCAACGACGGCACCAACTTCTATCTGGGCGCCGAGGGCACCGGCGGCGGCGTCTTCGACGGGCGGATCGCCGGCCGGCTGTCGGACGGCGGGCAGATCTGGAAGGACACCTGCCTGGGCGCCACCCAGGCCGTGCTGCCGTACAAGGGCGTCCTCTACAGCGGGTCGCATGCGCACAACTGCTCCGACACCCCGGGTGGCTTCCCCGACATCGGCAACCGGCAGCACTTCCTCGCCCAGTCGATCGCGGACAAGACGATCCTGCCGTGGTTCCCGGACACCAACGACGGGATCGGCGAGCAGATCGGCCCGCGTGCGCTGACCATGGCGGACGGGGTCCTGTGGGCGGGCGGCGAGTTCACCACCGTCAACGACGCGCCGCAGCAGGGCCTGACGCGGTTTGCGGCGGCTCCGGACACCGGTGCGCCGCAGGTGCCGCTGATGAGCGGGTCGAGCCCGTCGCGCGGGAAGATCACGCTGACCTGGAAGGCCTCGTGGGACCGGGACAACGGCGTGCTGACGTACAAGCTCTACCGGGACGGGGTGTATCTGACCTCGCTCACCAAGGACTCGCGCTACTGGAACCGGCCGGACATGAGCTTCACGGACACCGTGCAGCCCGGTTCGGCGCACCGTTACTCGCTGGAGGTCACCGACGGCACCAACGTCTCGGGCCGCAACGGCCCGGTCAACGTCACCGCCAAGAACTGACCGTTCGTCGACTGGGGAGCACATGACGCACCGCGTGGGGTACGCACCCGGGGTCTACGACTTGTTCCACATAGGTCATCTGAACATTCTCCGGCATGCCAAGAGCCAGTGCGACTATCTCGTGGCCGGGGTCGTCTCGGACGAAATGGCCGAGCAGGCAAAGGGCACGGCACCGGTCATTCCGCTCACCGAGCGGCTGGAGATCGTGCGCAGCGTCCGGTTCGTGGACGCGGCGTTCGTGGAAACCGTGCCGGACAAATTGGTGACCTGGCAGCAGGTCCGGTTCGACGTCCTCTTCAAGGGCGACGACTGGCGGGGAACGAGCAAGGGCGACAAGCTCGAACGGGATTTCGCGGCGGTCGGCGTCGAGGTGATCTATTTCCCCTACACCGTGCACACGTCGAGCACCCTGCTGCGCAAGGCGCTCGACGGGCTGGCGAATTCGGCGTAGTACGGGAGGCCGGCAGAGGTGTGCGGAGGCATTCCCCGGAGTTCTTCCGGGGAATGCCTCGCTGCCTCGTTCCCGGCCGTCAGCGCACGGGGACGGACAGTTCCCGGTACCACTTGACGAGGAACGCCACCATGAAGAGGAGATGGGCGGCGAGCAGCGCGCAGTACGCCGCGACGAACAGGTCACGGCTGCCGAAGAGCAGGAACGCCGCGCAGAACACGCCGTAGTCGACGGGGAGCAGGGCCACCGCACGCAGGGTGGACACCGGTGCCGCGACCGGCCGCCCCGCACCGTTCCGCAGCCGCTCGGCGCGCTTGAGCTGGTCGGTGAGGATTCCGCCGAAGAAGACCATCACCGCGGCGAATTGGAAGGCCACCGGCAGCAGCAGGAACACCGGGTCGGAGAATCCGAAGTGGCGGTAGAAGGCGAGGAGTACGGCCATGTGGACGGCGAGCATCTTCGCGCAGTCGACGACATGGTCCAGCCACTCCCCCGCGGCGCTGCCGGCCCCGGTCAACCGGGCGAGCTGGCCGTCGGCCGAATCCAAAGCGAAACCCAGGCCCAGTGCCGCGACGATTCCGAGCGCCGCGGCGGGCGAGGGCTTCAGCGTCGCGATCATCACCACCCCGGCGAAGGTCACGGCCGCGCTGATGAGCGTGACCTGATTGGGCGTGAGTTTCAGCTGGTAGCCCGCCGCGGCGAGTATTCGCCCGGCCGGCCGGTTCACATAGCGCGAATACAGGGACACCCCCTTCGCGGATTTCTGGGCCGCCGACAGTTCCCTGAGCGCATATCCGAACTGACTCATGTCCCCCCACTCGATGAAATGGACCCCCCGGAGGAGCACATCATGGCAGGCAGGACCTCTCCGTCAAACGGTGGCGTCGGCCGCCGGACGGTTCTGGCGGGTACGGCCGCCGCGCTCGCGGCCGCCCTGGCCGGCTGCGACTCCGCGCCCTCCCGGCAGCCGTCCGACGAGGCCCCGCAGGGGCCGCTGGTCACGGGCCGCAAGCCCAAGGGCAAGGACGTCATCGACGTGGTGGCGGACTGCGGCGCCAAGGGGGACGGCCGCACCGACGACAGCCGTGCGTTCGCCCGGGCCTACGCCTACGCGGCCGGGCGGGTCTGGGACCACATCGGCCGGACCGTGATCGACATTCCGGCCGGGACGTACCTCATCCGGTCGCCGCACGCGCTGCTCGACGCGCCGGCCGGCAAGCTCAAGGCCAACGGACTGCGGTTCCGCGGGGCGGGGAAGCGGATGACACAGCTGATCTTCGCGCCGTCCCGGGCCGAGGACGCCTACCTGTGCCGCAACGAGGACGGCTGGGCGAATGTGATGTTCGAGCAGATCGCCTTCCGTTCCGGCACGCCCGGCGCGTCGTTCTTCTACTCGTTCTCGACCGGCCAGGCCCAGGACTACCGCTTCTCCGAGTGCGAGTGGACCGGGGAGTGGACCTACGGGCTGGCCCTCGACGGCAGCAACACCAACTCGGAGATGCGCTGGGACGCGTGCCGGGTGGGCGGCTCCTACCGCAAGGCGTTCCTCTACTCCGGGCTGTCGCAGAAGTCGCCGGACCGTCCGCAGCAGGACCAGTTCCTCAACTACTGGTTCACCGACATGAAGGTCGAGTACTCCTGGGGGAATTTCCTGGAATTCCCCTACGGGGGCTCGGTCACCTGCCGCGGCGGTTCGTACATCATCACCGGCCGCCGCCCCGGCGACTCCCCCGACTACGGGCGGACCAGCACCTTCTTCCGCTTCCCGCGCGGCCCGCACCACGACTCCGTCCAGCGCTTCCACGCCGAGGACATCCGCTTCGAGGTACGCGGCCCGGACACCGTCGTGATCGACTGCGCCTGGGACAGCGGCACGGTGCACTTCAACGACTGCGACGACACCGCGCACGCCTTCAAGCCGTTCGCCGGGGCCAGCCGCCCGCACCGCTACCGCATCGGCCCCCGGGGGCCGTTGGTGCGCTACGACTCGTGCCAGCTGTCCGGGAAGCACTTCTACGAGGAGGACGGCGACGGCGGCCCCAAGGCCCGCTACGACATGTGCCTGCTGCGCAACCACCCCGCGCAGGACTTCATCGAGGGCGCGGGCGGGCGGGTGTCGTTCGTCGACTGTCTGGGGACCTGAGCCGTCCCGCGGGCGAAAACGCGCTTTCGGTGCGGAGTGGGGCGAGGCACGATCACCGCATGCAGATACTGTGCTTCCCGGAAGCGGACACCCCGGCCACCCTGCGCGCGCAGGTCCTGGACCTCCAGCACCAGGCATGGCCCCCGGCCGAGCCCTCCCCCGGCCCCGGCGCCGCCCTCACCCACGATCCGGCGCTGCATCCCCGCTCGATGCTGCTCGTCGACGAGGGCACCGTGGTGGCGGCGCTGGACGTGCTGTCCAAGCCGCTGGTGCATGCGGGCCGGCGCTACCGGGCGGGCGGGCTGAGCACCGTCGTGACCCAACCCGCCGTACGCGGCAGGGGATACGGCCGACGGCTGGTGGCCGCCGCCCGTACGGCCATGGCCGCTGCGGGCCTGGATCTGGGCGTGTTCACCTGTGACCGGCCCCTCGAACCCTTCTACCGGAGCGCGGGCTGGCGGCTGCTGCCCGGCACCCACCTCATCGGCGGCACGCCGCGGTGTCCCCTCCCGAGCGACCGGCCCCCCTTCGACAAGGTCACCATGGCCGACTTCTTCTCCGCCGAGGCCCGGCGGCACCACGCCGCGTTCCGGCATGCCCGTCTCGCGCTGTATCCGGGGACGATCGACAAGCTCTGGTGATCCCTTGCCCCCCGGCGGATTAACGCAGGGTGACCAGGGTAGTAAGGATCTGCACTCGAAGAGGCCGACGGAACAGCAGGTCAGAGGCATGCTCTTGACCTGCGTTGCGACGGACGCACGAGAGGAGTGACTCTCCGTGTATGACACACGGGATTGCCGGCGGTCACCGTCCGGCGGACCGGGAGCGTACGCGGAGGACAATGTGGCGGCCCGGTGGCCCGTCTCAAGGACGACACGAACGAGGTGATCCTGTTGAGCAGCACCACGGCCCGGCACCACGGCATGACGCCGTCGGCCCCCTCGCCGTCGGCGCAGGTGACGACGATGGCCAGGCGGCCCAGTGCGGCCGCCGCCGCGCGCGAGGTCACCCGGAAGTTCCTGGCGGGCCTGCGGCCCCCGGTGGACGCCGGCGCTGCCGACGCGGTGGTGCTCGTGGTCTGCGAGCTCGTCACCAACTCCGTACGGCACGCGGCCGGTTCCTCGTTCTCGCTGCGGCTGGCCGTCTGCGGCGATGCGCTCGCGGTGGGCGTGACCGACGCGTCCAGCGATCCGCCCGTGGGACGGGTGCCCGATGTCGACGGCGACACCGGGGGTTTCGGCTGGCCGATGGTCCAGCGGCTCGCGATCGCCACGTCGGTGTGCCTGACCGACCAGGGCAAGACGGTGCACGCGCTGATCCCGTGCCGCCGGCGGGCGCGGTGAGCGCCCGCCCGTGAGCACCGGAGGTGCTGCTGCCTACCCCGGCTGCGGGACCCGCCGGAGGGTCAGTGCGAGGGTGTCGTCGGAGTGCAGGATGACCGCGTGCATGTCCTCCGCCAGCGCACCGGGGATCTCCCTTATCGGGCGGTGCCGGTGCCGTAAGACGCTCTCGATCAGCCGCTGTTCGCCCTCCAGCGGGTCCCGGCGGCTTTCGGTGAGGCCGTCGGTGTAGAGCACGAGCAGGTCCTGCTCGTGCAGCCGGGTGCGCAGCAGCCGTTCGCTGCCGGGCAGCGGGAAGCCCACGCCGCGGCCGCGTACCTCCAGGAATTCCGCGGTCCCGTCGCGACGGACCACCAGCGCCGGCGGGTGGCTGCCGTTCGCCAGCTGCAGTTCGCCGGTGGTGGGGTGGAGCCGGACGAGCAGGACCGTGGCCATCAGCTCGGGGTCGAAGGGGGTGAGGATCTCGTGGGTGCGCGCCACGATCGATTCCAGCGGGTGGCCTTCGAGGGCCAGGGTGCGGACCGCGTGGGTGACGTTGAGCGCGCTGCGGGTGCTGCGCACGCCGTGGCCGAGGGCGTCGACGATGGTGATGTGCACGGTGCCGTCCGGCAGCAGGAACCAGTCGTAGAGGTCGCCGCCGGTGGGGGCGTCGGTGCCGGCCGGTGCGTAGTGGACGGCGAGTTCCAGGCCGTCGAGGGTCAGCGGCGGCGGCCGCAGGGCGTCCTCGAGTTCGCGCAGCGTCTGGCCGTGCGCGTTGCGGAGCCGCTCGTCGCGCTCTTCGAGCTGGACGTAGAGGGCCAGCACCCCGGTGTTGGTCTCCTCCAGTTCCTCGGTCAGCCGGCGCTTTTCGGCCACGAGGGCGTCCACGCGGCCGAGGGCCGCCCGCAGTTCCTCCTCCAGCGCGGCGGTCTCGGTCGTCGCGGTGTCCGCGGCGCCGGGCGGGCGGTGCGGTTCCGGGCCGCCGCCGGGGTCGGTGAGCGGGACGCGCCAGGTCAGTGACCCGTCGGATCCGGTGCGGGCGGGCAGCGGGGAGTGCCCGGCGCGCGGCGGGCGGGTGGCGCCCGGGGTGCGGAGGGTGAGAACGAGGGCGGGCGCGGCGGCCCGGCCCCGGCCGGTCTCCCGGGTGACCTCCAGGGTCACCGCTTGGCCGGCGTCGAGCGCGGCACCGGCCGATTCGCTCACGGCGAGCACCAGCCGGGCCCGGGTCTCGACGGGCAGCGCACTGGATTCGGCCAGCCCGCGGACGGCCTGCTGGAGCGCCGGGAGGGTGTGGAGTACGCGTGGGGTCACAAGGGTCTCTGGAAGCGATTGGCGGCAAGGACGGTCGCGTCGTCCCTGGTACGGCGGTGGCCGTGGGCCAGGGCGGTGACGAGCAGGGGCGGCGGCAGGCGCAGCAGGAACGGCGGCGGGGTGCGGGTCCAGCGGTGGTCCAGGCCGTCGGTGTGGAGCACGGCGGTGGCCCCGTCCTCCATGGGCAGCTGGCGGGGATGGGCACGGGGCAGGTTCAGGCCGGCCACGCCGGGTTGCCCGGTGAGCTGGTGGTGGACGCGGTCAGGGGTGACCACCAGGGCGCGGACGTTGCCGACCCCGCAGTACTCGGCGCGGTCCGGGTGCAGCCGCAGCAGTGCGACGGCGGCGCCGCGGGTGTGGCGCAGGGCGCGGTGGACGGCGTGCAGGATGTCGGGCAGCGGGCCGTGCGGCTCGCGGCGGAAGGAGCGCACCGCGAGCTGTGCGGCCTCGGCGGCCGGCGGGCCGTGGCCCAGTCCGTCGACGACGAGGGCGGTGCGGGTGTCCGGCCCGTCGGCGACGGCGCAGGCATCACCGCTGAGCCGTTCACCGGCGGCCGGGAGGCAGACCGCCCCGAGTCCGTGCAGGTCGGCGGCCAGAGGTGCGGACGGGGTGAGCCGGGCGCAGGCGAACGTCCCGTCGGAGGGCGCGCTGCGGATCGTGAAGGCGGTGGCGATCCGGCCGACCGCGCCCAGGCCCGCGCCGAGGGTGTCGGTGGTGGTGTAGCCGTCGGACAGGCACCGCCCGAGCTCGGGCATGCCCGGTCCGCGGTCGGCGGCGAGGATCTCCACACCGTCGCCGAGCGGGGTCCGCTGCACGTACAGGGCGCCGTTGACCGCGTGTTTGGCGAGGTTGCTGCCGAGTTCGGAGGCGAGGACGGCGGCCTGGTCGGGCAGCGGTGCGGGCAGCGCACAGTCCCGGGCCAGTGCGCGGGCGGTCTCCGCGGCGACGTGGACGGCGCTGTAGTGGTCGATGGGGACGCACGCCGTGGGCGGCGGAGCGGTCACCGTACGGCCCACCGTGTGGCCGTCACGGTCGTCCCGCCGCCCACCTCGGTGCGGATGTCGAATTCGTCCATCAACCGCCGGGCGCCGCCCAGGCCGTGTCCGAGTCCGGAGCCGGTGGTGTAGCCGTCGGCGAGCGCGGTGGGGACGTCGTCGATGCCGGGGCCGTCGTCGGTGACGGTCAGCCGCAGGCCGACCGCGTCCCGCCGGGTCGGGTAGTCGATGGTGAGGGTTCCTCCGCCGCCATGGACGTAGGCGTTGCGGGCGAGTTCGCTGGCGGCGGTGACGACCCTGGTCTGGTCGACGATGCTGAAGCCGGCCCGGCGGGTGGCGGCCCGCACGGCATGCCGGACCGTCAGCAGGTCCTGTTCGCTGCGCACGCCGTACGTGGCCGGCCGGGCGACGGCCTCGCCGTTGGCCGCGCGACGGTCCGCGTCCCCGAGCACGGTCGTGCCCCCGTCACCGGCGCCGGTCATGGCGAACCTCTCCGGGCGGCTCCGGGCTCTGGAACCAGCCCAGGGCCGCCATGCCCTGTTCCGCGTTGAGGGCGGTCTCCACCCCGGTCAGCTGCAGTCCCAGTTCGGCGAGCGTGATGGCCACCGGCGGCCGCATGCCGGCCACGATCACCCGGGCGCCCAACAAGCGTGCGGTGGTGGTCAGTTCCATCAGCATGCGGGCGACGAAGGAGTCGATGATCTCCAGACGGGAGATGTCGATCAGCACCCCGCGGGCCCCTTCAGCGGCGATCCGCTCGGTGAGCTCGCTGGTGAAGAGCACGGCGGCCTCGTCGTCGAGCTCGTTGAGCAGGCCGGTGACCAGGACGTCCCCCAGGCGCAGGATCGGCACTCCGGTGGCGGGCGGGCTGCTCATCGCTCGGCCCCCGGTGCGCTCATGGCCGGCGCGGCGTCGGTGAGCTGGATCGCGGCGGCCAGCGCGTCGGCGAGGGTGGCGCGGGTGAGGATGGTGGACAGGTCGATGCCGAGCTGGGCGATGGTCTGGGCGATCGGCGGCCGGATCCCGCTGATCACGCAGTCCGAGCCCATCAGCCGTACCGCGTTGACGGTCTGCATCAGGTGCTGGGCCACGGCCGTGTCCACCGTGGGCACGCCGGTGATGTCGATGATCGCGACCAGCGCCTCGTGCTCCTGGATGGCCTCCAGGAGGTTCTCCATGACGACCTGGGTGCGGGCGGTGTCCAGAGTGCCGATCAGGGGGACGGCGAGCACCTGGCGCCACAACCGCACCACGGGTGTGGAGACTTCGAGCAGTTGCCGGCTCTGCCTGCGGATGATCTCTTCCCGGCCGTCGACGTAGGTCTCGAAGGACAGCGCCCCGGCGGTGTCCAGCAGACGGTTGGCCAGGAGGGACGCGGCGAAGAGTTCGTCGCCGTCCACGCTGTGCCGCTGTACGGCCTCCAGCAGCGCGTCCTTCAGCGCCATCACCGCCAGCGCGGTGACGGTGGGGCTCACGCCGTTGCGCGCCCGGCGCAGCGAGAGGTCGGACACCGCCTGCCGCAGCGCCTGGTGGCCGGTGAAGACCCGCTCCACCGGGAGGTCGCCCTCCAGTCCGGCGAGCAGGGCGCCGAGCAGTGCGTCGGCCTCCTCGCGCAGTGCGCTCTCCCCGACCCCGTCCCCCGAGGCCGCCCGGGCCAGCTGCAACTGCACCCAGCGGTCGGCGATGTCGTCGGCCTCCGTACGCAGCGCCGCCGCGATGCGCTCCCGTGCTGCCGCCTCGGTGGTACGCAATCCCCAGTCCCTTCTGACGACTTACCGGGGCGGTGCCGCCCCGGTCCGGTCCGCGCGAGCCGCCGCCGGCCGCTCGCGATCTTCCTCGCCGCGGCAATGCTACCGAGGCGGTCACGTATGAGGATGCCCAGTTCGGGGCGGTCCGATCAGGAAGAGTGCGGGCCGCCCGGTGGAAGGGCAGGAATTCGTCCGGGCCGGTCGACTTCAGCCCGGGCCGCCCAGCAGGTCCCCGACCGCGGCGATGGCGTCGGTGATGGTGCGCTCACCGAGGTCGCCGAAGCCCAGGACCAGTTGGGCGGGTGCGGAGGCGCCGGTCGAGCGGCAGGCGCTCATGCCGTGGAGGCCGACGGACCGGGTGCGGGCGGCGGCGATCAGGGTCTGCTCGTCGGTCCCGGGTGTGAGGTGGGCGACGGCGTGGAAGCCGGCTGCCAGGCCGGTGACCGCGACGCCGGGGGCATGGGCGGCCAGTGCCGTCACCAGGGCGTCCCGGCGGGCCGCGTAGACCGTCCGCATCCGGCGCAGCTGCCGGTCGTACCTGCCGGATTCGATCAGCTTCGCCAGGGCGAGCTGGTCGAGCGTGGGCGAACCGCGGTCGGCCCGTTGCTTGAGTGCGGTGACGGGTTCGGCGAGGGCGGGCGGGCAGAGCAGCCAGCCGAGGCGCAGCGCGGGGGCGAGGGACTTGCTGACGGTGCCGATGGCCAGTACGCGGTCGGCCGCGAGTCCCTGCAACGACCCGACCGGCTCCCGGTCGTAGCGGAATTCCGCGTCGTAGTCGTCCTCGATGACGAAGCCGTCCCGGCGCTCCGCCCAGTCGAGGAGGGCCAGCCGCCGCTCGGGGGCGAGGACCACTCCGGTCGGCCACTGGTGAGCGGGCGTGACGACGACGGCCCGGGCGTCGGTGGCGGCCAGCGCCGCGACGTCGATGCCCTGCTCGTCCACCGGTACGGGCACCGCCGACAGGCCGGCCGACGCCGCGGCCGCGGTGAGGGTGGCCGGGGAGCCGGGGTCCTCATGGGCGACGGAACGGATGCCTGTTCGCGCCAGGGCACGGAGGGCCAGGTCGAGGCCCTGGGCGTAGCCGGAGCAGATCACGAGCCGTTCGGGGGCGGCCGCGGCGGCCCGTACCCGGCGCAGGTAGCCCGCGAGCACATCGCGGAGCACGGCGCTCCCGCGCGGGTCGCCGTAGTCGAGTGCCGCGGTGGGCAGGGTGCGGCCCGCCTCGCGCATCGCCCACAGCCAGTCGCCGAGCGGGAAGGACCGGAGGTCGGGGACGCCCCAGCGGAAGTCGGCCAGCAGGCGGGGCGGTTCGGGGCGGGACGGCGGGGCCGGCGAGGGTGGTGCGCAGGCGCCGGCGGCGACCCTGGTGGCGGAGCCGACGCGGGTCACGAGGTAGCCCTCGGCCTGGAGCTGGGCGTAGCAGTCCTGCACCAGGCCGCGGGACAGTCCGGCCTCGCGGGCAAGTTGGCGGGAGGAGGGCAGCCGCTCGCCGACCTGGAGCCGTCCGGTGCGGATGGCGTCCCGCAGTGCGCGTTCGACCTGGGAGCGCAGCGGTTCGCCGCTGTTCCGGTCGACGGCTACCAGGAGATCGGGCGACAGACCGGACCACTGTGGCGACACGGAATTGGAGCTTACCGAGGGTCCACCCGGACCCTAGCGTCGCCCCCATGACCACATCGATGGACCCTCGTCGTCCGGGTGCCACGGCCGGTGCGCGGCCGCGGCTGGTGAGCCGTGCGCTGCTGCTGCGCTTCGTGAGCATGGTCGGTGCCTCCGCGAGTCTCTTCCTGCTGTTGCCGGTCGTGCCGCGGTACGCCGAGGCGTCCGGTGGGGGCGGCGGGGCGCCGGGCGTGGCCACCGGGACGCTGATGCTGGCCACGGTGCTGGGGGAGTTGGCCACTCCCCGCCTGGTGGGCCGCTTCGGATACCGGGTGGTGCTGGGCGGCGGCCTGCTCCTCCTGGGGGCGCCCGCGCTGGTACTTCCCCTCTCGGGCGCGATGACGGGGATCGTCGCCGTCTGCTTCCTGCGCGGACTGGGGTTCGCGGCGGCCGTCGTCGCGGGTGGCGCGCTGACCGCCTCGCTCATACCGGCCGCGCGCCGCGGGGAGGGGCTGGCGCTGGTCGGCATCGTCTCGGCGGTGCCGTCGCTGTGCGGTCTGCCGCTGGGCGTGTGGCTCGTGGCGCAGGTGGGGTACGGCCCGGTCGCGGTGGCCGCCGGACTGGTCGCGCTGGTGTCGGTCGTCGCGGTGCCCGGGCTGCCGGACCGGGAGGTGGCGCCGGGGCCGTCGGTGGGCGTGGTCGCCGGGCTGCGGGACGGGGCGCTGCTGCGGCCCGCGGCGGTCTTCGGGACGACCGCGCTGGCGGCCGGGATCATCGTGACGTTCCTGCCGCTCGCGGTGGCGTCCGGCTCGGCCGGGGTGGTCGCGGTGGCGCTGTTCGTCCAGCCGCTCGCCTCGGTCGTCGCGCGCTGGGTCGCCGGCAGGTACGGCGACCGGCACGGCCCCTCCCGTCTGGTGCTGCCCGGTCTGCTGCTGTCCGCCGCCGGGACGCTCGGCCTCGTGCTGACGGACAGTCCGGCCGCCGTGGTCGCCGGGGCCGCCCTCTTCGGCACCGGATTCGGCGTCGTCCAGAACGCCACCCTGACGCTGATGTACGCCCGGGTGCCCGCTTCCGGTTACGGCACGGTGAGCGCGCTGTGGAACGTCGCGTACGACGCGGGCATGGGCGTGGGCGCGGCCGGCTTCGGGGTGGTCGCCGGCTGGACGGGCTATCCGGCGGCCTTCGCGGTCACCGCCGTCCTGATGCTCGGTGCGCTCTTCCCGGCCCGGCGCGACCGCACCGCCGGGGCGCGCGCCGGCGGCTGACGAGGCGTCCGCACGAGGTCCGGCGGGTCAGCCCTCCTGCCACCTGCGGCCGCCGACTGCATCTCGACTTCCGGCCTGATGACCAGGATGCCGAGGTGGTTCGACTGGTGGCCCATGGTGCACAGCGGGTTGATATCGGCCAGGGTGACCAATCCTGGGTTGTCCTGGCAGACCCCGAAGGTAACGAGTTCTGTGTCCTTGGCCAGCGGCGTCAGTAAGGCGCACGTCTGGCCGGGTCGAGGGTGAAGCATGCGGGGTGGGCGGCGCGGCCGTAGTGGATAGCGGTGTGCGGGGTGCTGCCGGGCAAGCGCGTCGGTCGGACCGGCCGTGCCCGGGCGGCGGTTGGGCCTCAGGCCCGTACGGGAAGCCGTTGGCTGCGCGCCGCCCGGTATTCCCGGGCCAGGAGGCCCAGCGCACCGACGACCGGCGGCCGGGTGGCGCCGGAGAGCAGTGCCGCGCCCTTCCGTCGCACCGTGCGCACCCGGAGCTCCTGCAGGGCGAGCAGCGCGCGGACGAGCGGCCGGCCGGGTGCCGCCACCCGCTCGAGCAGGTCCCACGCCGCCGACAACTCTGCCTGGACCAGCGCCAGTTGCTGCGGCACCAGGGCGGCGAAGGCGGTACGGGTGGCGGGACCGGCCTCGGCCAGGTCCCGGTGGGTCAGCCCGTGCCGGGCCAGGGCGTCCTGCGGGATACCGAGCCGCCCGTGGGACAGGTCCTCGGCGATGTCGTCCAGGAAGTCGAGGCGTTGCATCGCCTCGATGAAGCTGCGGCAGCCCGCCACGTACGCCTCCGTGCCGGTGTCGGGCGCGAGCAGGCAGGTGAGGAGCATGAAGGCGGGCAGCGAATAGGCGTCGATGTAGTCCTGGAAGTCCCGCTCGGTGGCGAACCCGGACCAGTCCACGTCCGCCGCCGCTCCCGCCAGGAACTCCCGTACGTACGGGCCCAGTTGGGGGTGACGGGTGACGGTGTGCCGTAGCGCGCGCAACAACGGCTCGTCCGTCGGGGCGCCCGCGAGCGCCGTCCGTACCTGCCCGTCCCACGCGGCGAGGGCCGCGGCACGTCCCGCCACGGGCCCCTGGTCGATCCGGTCGTCCGTGTGGTGCATGAAGGCCGTGGCGGCGAGGACATCGGGCACGAGCGCAGGGGGGAGCAGCAGCCGCACCGCGGTGTACTCGGCGCGGGCGAACCGCGCGACCAGACGGCGCTGTTCGGTGTAGTCGTGCCGGAGCGACGGGTCCATGATCCCGGCCCGGTCGAGTGTCACCGGCCAGCCGGCCATACCCGCTCCCCTCGTTGGTGCCGCGTCGACCCTAGACGACCGGAGCGGGAGATTTCGCACCGGGTGGCACACGGTCCCTCCACACTCGCCGTACCGTCCCGCCCCCACTGAGCGCCCCGTACGCGCGACAATCGCCGTACAGGATCCACCCCCGCCCGGGCCGGGGCGCTGCTGCGGCGCTGAGCGCGCCGGGCCGCGTCGACACCGGGACGCGGCTCACCCGACCGGGGTGACCAGGCACTTCCGGCGTGTAGCGGGGCGCGGGAGCGGGCAGTTACCGGGCCCCTCAAGCGCACGAAAGGAACACCGATGGATGCTCGGGCCGCGAAGGAACACATCTTCACCATGCTGGATGTGGACGGTGACGGTGTCATCTCCCGGCGGGAGTACGTCGCCCGGCCCGTTCGCGCGGCGGAGGCGCTGGGACGCGACGGGGACGACCCCCTGGTCTCCGCCGCCCGCGCCGCTCACGAACAGGTCTACGCGTCGATGGACGGGAACGGCGACGGCAAGGTGACCTTCGAGGAGTACGCGGCGTGGGCGGGCGCGGAAGCCTTTGACGAGGTCTGCCGGCAGGCGCTGGGGTCGTTGTTCGACCTCGCCGACACCGATGCGGACGGGGCCCTGCAGCGCGCGGAGTTCGTCCGGCTGCGTGCCGTACTGGGCAACCCGCCCGACAACGCCCGGGAGGCGTTCGATGCGCTCGACACCGACGGCGACGGACGCATCGCCCGCGAGGAGTACCTCGCCGCCATCCGTGCCTTCGTCAGCGACGGCGCTTCGCCGATGGCCGAAGCCCTGCACCATGGCCGGAACCGAGCCCTTGCGCCGGGGGGCGGGGCACCCGCGGCCGGCCCTGGCGGTGGGCCGGTCACGCCGGTTCCTCCGCCAGCCAGGTGGCGATGGCCTGGGCGATGGGCTGGTCGGTGTCGAGCTGGACGAAGCCGAACTGGCCGCCCTGGTTGCATTCGAGGAACCACCAGGACCCCTCCCGGTCCTCCGCGAAGTCGAAGGCCCCATAGGAGAGTTGGGCGAGGCGCAGGTATGCGGCCACCGAGCGCCGGACCGTGTCGGGCACCTCGGTGGGCTTCCAGGCGGCGTTCTGGGTGAAACGGCTGTCGACCTCGTCCGGATCGGCCTGCTTGCGGGCGGCGAAGAGCCGGCCGCCGACGCAGGTGAGACGGATGTCGGCCTGCTTGTGGATATGGCGCTGGAGCAGCGTGGGGGAGGCGGCCACTCCGGTGAAGTCCACGTCCGGGCCGATCCGCGTGGTGGGCAGCACCATCGGGGGCTCGCTGGGGTGTTTGCCGGAGACCGACTTCACCACGAGGTCGCGGTGGGTGGTGGCGAACTGCCGGGCGTCCGAGGGGAAGGTGGTGATCAGGGTGGGCGGGATGGTGAAACCGCTCTGTTGGGCGAGGTGCAGCTGCCAGGGCTTGTAGCGGGCCTGCGCGGCCGCGACGGGGTGGTTCATCCAGCGCGCCGGGGTGCAGGTGAGCATGCCGTAGAGCGCGTGCTCGGCCTCCGTGGCGAGCCAGGCGGACTGTTCCTCGGCGCGGGTGCCGGGGGTTCCGGGCCGGCGGACCCATATCGACCGCAGGCTGCGCAGGCTCACCATGCGTTCGTCCGCCTTCAGGTAGCCGTGGAAGGCGTGATGGGCATAGTCCGCCGACAGGGCGACCCGGCCCGGCAGGTCGGCGGGGTCGAGGCGGACGAGCGGGACACCGCGGTCGTGAAGGATCGTGACCACCATGTCCGCGGTCAAGTCCTCCTCACAGGTGAGGACCAGGACGGTCATGGACGCTCAGTCGTCGAAGTGGGTCTTGGAGCCGGCCGTGGACGCTGTGGTGCCGGTGGCCAGCAGCACGGCCCGGCTGGAGGTGGCCGGGCGTCCGTCGGGCAGTACGTTGAGTTGCCGCGCGGCGTCATAGGTGTACGGAGCGGCGCTCGACGGCGTCACCGCCGGACGGGCGTAGCTCAACGCAAACGGTCGCATGCTTTCTCCTTTACAAGACCCGGTTCCCACCCGCCGCGGTGGCGGTGTGGTGACGGGAGCCCCCACCTGATGACTCTGCACGGAGGACGCGACAGTCCGGTCAAATAGTTGCCAGTTTTGCTCGTTTCCGACGATCCTCTTGACGGAAATGCGGTGAGAACGTAGCTGCCGACCCGGTACTCCGGTCTGACAGCACGGCGCTGGGCCCCTAGGAGAGCATTCCCTCTGCCGTGCCGTAGATGGCCACGAAATGTCCCCTCCGCTGACGGGATGTCAGCGGAGATCAGCCGTCCGACACCTCGGCGAGCCGGAACGGCCCCGCGGCGCCGGGGCCGAACATCACCGGCAGATTGCGTCGGCGCGGTACGACGACGAGCGGTTCGTCGCGGTACTCACGGAGGAATTTCTCCAGCGGCTCCCAGATGAGATCGCGGTAGCCGGATTCCGTCCGCTGGTGCTCGAAGGAGAGCGTGAGGGCGGACTCCACGAGGCTCACGCTCACCGAGTCCACCTCCAGCCACTCCCCACCGATCCAGGCTTCGAGCCGCACATATGACATGACGCAAGAGTGCCCCGGACGGTGCCGCAGCCGCAATCGGCGTCCGGGCGCGCGGCGCGCTCAGGGGGCCCGGAAGGACGCGGCGGGGAGCGCGCGCAGCACGCCGTAGACGGACCACACCACCGAAACGAGCGGTACCGCGACGATCGCGCCGGGCACCCCGGCGGTGACCGCGCCGCAGACCACCGAGAGCGCCACCACGACCGGATGCAGCTGGACCGCGCGGCTCATCACGAGCGGGTGCAGCACATGGCCCTCGAT
The DNA here is from genome assembly GCF_000720175.1 of Streptomyces sp. NRRL S-337. Lineage (GTDB taxonomy): Bacteria > Actinomycetota > Actinomycetes > Streptomycetales > Streptomycetaceae > Streptomyces > Streptomyces siderophoricus. The sequence goes on along the minus strand of NZ_JOIX01000001.1, from coordinate 109,659 downwards.
CTGGCCGATGACCACGATCAGCAGCACGACGATCAGCGCGATCAACGGGCCCTTGGCGGCCAGCGCCACCACGGCGGCCACGGCCAGCGCGACCGGCGAGCCCACCAGCGGGATGAAGGCGGCGAAGAACTCCAGCACGGCCAGCGGGACGGCGAGCGGCACCCCCAGGATGAACAGCGCGACGCCCACGAGCACGGCGTTGATCGCGGCGACCAGGACGATGCCGCGGGTGTAGCCGGTGAACGTGGTCCAGGCGGCACGGCCCGCGAGTTGGACGGGGCGGCGCCGGTTGCCGGGCAGCTGGCCGCCGAACCAGCGCCACATCCGGCCGCCGGAATGCAGGAAGAAGACCGAGCAGAACAGCGCGAGCACGCCCACCGTCGCCGCTTCGACGATCCGGTCGACGCCGCTCAGCGCCGTGCTGATCAGCGCCGACCGGTGCGTGGAGACGAACCTCCGGACCCATGTCTGCAGATGTGCGAGGGTCTCGTGGCTCAGGTGGACCGGCGGGCCCTGTGCCCACCGCTCGATCCTGGCCACACCACCGTCGAACTCCCGGCGCAGGCCCGCCCACTCCCCCGCGACGTTCGCACCGATCAGGCTCAGCACACCGAAGAGCAGCAGGATGCCGAGCAACAGACCGGAGGCGACCGCCACCGACCGGGGCATCCAGCGGCCGAGCAGGCTGGTCAGCGGCTCCAGAAGGGCCGTCAGGACAAGGCCCACGAAGACCGCCAGGGTCACCAGGTGGAACTTTCCCAGCGCCACGAAGACCGCGTAGACGACCGCGCCCACGATGATCAGGCGCCACCCGTACGCGGCGGCGGCCTGCAGCATGGGGGACGGCCCGGTGGGTACGGCCGGGCGGCGCTCCGGTCCCCCGCCCGCCGTCCGGCGTACGGTCACGGTCCGCCGGCCGCCGCGGGTCCGCAGAACCGTGACCCGGCCGCGCGGCCGGCCGCCGCTCCCCGAGGCGCCGGACGTACTCTCCCGCTTCCTGCCGGGTCGGTTCCGCACCTGGCCGCCACCGCCCTCCGCGCGCCCGTGCCTACCCAGAGGTGGTATCACCCGGCACCGGTTCTCGAACGCCCGTGGGCCGGCATTCCCCCGAAGGTACGCGCCGGTACGTCACCCGCCCGGCGGCTACCGGCGCGGCGGGCGGGTGTCCTCGTGGGTCCGGCGGGCGAGGAGGTCGGTCACCAGCGCCAGTGGGGGCCAGTTGATGCTGCCGTGGCGGGCGACGGCGTATGCGCGCAGGACGACCTCCGGAGCCGCGAGCCGGACGATGCGGACGCCGGGGAAGGGGGCGAGGTCCCCGGGCAGCAGCCCGACGCCCAGCCCGGCGGCGATCATTGCCTGCACCAGGTCGAGGCTGTCGGCCTGATGGGTCACCCGGGGCGTGAAGTCCGACATCGAGGCGAGGGTGCGGATGGCCACCTCGTCCGCGGAGTTCCGGGAGTTGACGATCCAGTTCTCCGCGCGGAAGTGGGTGACGACGTCCAGGGCCGTGCCCTCGGGCACCTGCGTACCGGCGGGGACGCCGAGGCCCCATTCCGTGGTCCACAGCGGCGTCGCGGCGACGGACGGGTCGAGGGTGGCCGGTGCGAGGTTGTAGTCGTAGGTGAGCGCGAGGTCCGTCTCGTCGGCGGCGAGCGCGTGCAGGGCCTCGGCGGGCTCGTGCTCGCGGATGAGGATCCGCACCTGGGGGTGGCTCGTCGCGAGCCCGGTGACGATCGGCAGCAGGTACGTACGGATCGCCGTGCCGAAGCCGGCGACCCTGAGGGTGCCGTGGGGCTCGGCCCCGGGTCCCAGGTCGAGCCGGGCCGCCTCGACCGCGGCGAGGATCGTCACGGCGTGTGCGGCCAGTCGCCGGCCCGCCGGGGTCAGCCGGACCCGGCGCCCGTCCGGCTCGATGAGCGTGGTGTCCGTCTCACGGGCGAGCGCGGCGATCTGCTGGGAGACCGTCGAGGTGGTCGTTCCGAGGGTCTCGGCGACGGCACGCATCGACCCGAGCCGGGACAATTCGGCCAGTAGTTCCAGTCGCCTCGTCTCCATGCGCGCCATTGTTCAGCTTTCCCGAACGGAATGTCCATGATCGGCACGTGGACGGCAACGATACCGAGACCGTCTACTGACGGCCATGACCGCGCCACCTGCCCTGACGTCCCCCGCCACCGCCCGCCGCCCCTCCTTCCGCGGGGCGGACGCCGGTGTGCTGATGGCCCTCGCCTCGATGAGCTGCGTCCAGCTGGGCCTCGCGCTCTCGGTGCGGCTCTTCGACCAGCTCGGGCCGGTGGGAACGACGGCGCTGCGCCTGGCGTGGGCGGGGGTGCTCCTGCTGGTCCTCGTCCGCCCGCGCCGCTCCGACTTCACCGGCAGGGACCTGCTCGCCTGCCTCGGGCTGGGTGTGGTCACGGCCGGGCTGATGCTCCTGTTCATGTGCGCGGTCGCGCGGATCCCGCTGGGGACGGCCAGCGCCCTGGAGTTCCTGGGGCCGCTCGGCGTGGCCATGTTCGGAGCGAGCGGCGGCCGCAAGCTGTGGGCCTCGCTGGCCGCGGTCGGGGTGGTGCTGCTCACGGAGCCCTGGCACAGCGGGAGCGACCCGGTGGGCCTCGCGCTCGCGCTGGCCGCCGCGGCCTGCTGGGCCGGGTACATCCTGCTGACCCAGCGCGTCGGCGACCGGGTCACCGGTCTGAACGGCCTGGCCGTCTCGATGCCGGTGGCCGCCCTGGTCGCCACGCTGTTCGCCGGACCGTCCGCCCTGGGGGCGGTGACCTGGCCGCTGGTGCTCACCGGCCTGGCGCTGGCGGTGCTGCACCCGGTCATCCCGTTCAGCCTCGAATTCCTGGCCCTGCGCCGGCTCTCCACCACTGCCTTCGGCACCCTGATGAGCCTGGAACCCGCCATCGCCCTCGTCATCGGCGCCGTCACCCTCGGCCAGTTGCCCGGCGTGGGCCCGGCGGCCGGGGTCGTCTGCGTCGTGCTCGCCGGTATCGGCGCCACCCGCACCGGCAGCCGCGCGCCCGCGTCCGCGGAGGGCCCGCGCCCCGGCGAGTGACGACCGTGCCGCTTCGCGCGGGGACAGGTCAGGCGTCCACCACGTCGACCGTCGCGCCGCGGTCACGCAGGGCGGCGAGTTCGGCGGCGGGGGTGGCGCGGTCGGTGACGATGCGGTCGTAGCGGCCGGCGTCGCCGTACACATGGGTGGCGGTCTTGCCGAATTTGGTGTGGTCGACGAGGAGCAGGGAGCGCCGGGCGCAGTCCAGCATGGCCTCCTTGATCTCGGCGTACTCGCGGATCGGGTGGAAGAGCCGGCCGCCGAGGACGGAGACGGCCGACATCACCGCGAGGTCGGCGCGCAGCCGGCCGAGGGCGCGCAGGACGTCGGGGCCGACGCAGGAGCCGAACTCGCCGCGGTAGCGGCCGCCGAGCAGCGTGACCTCGGCGCCGGGTGTCTCGTCGAACAGCCGGGCCACGCCGAGGGAGTTGGTGACCACGGTGACCGCCTCGGTCCGGGCGATCCGTGCGGCGAGCGGGAACAGCGTGGTCGAGTCGTCCAGGACGACGGTGCTGCCGGGCCGGATCTCGTCGGCGACCGCGTCGCACAGCGCCTCCTTCAGCGGGCGCTGTACGCCGATGCGGAAGCGGGTGGCGGTTTCCATGGTGAGGGTCGGGAAGGGGGCGGCCCGGCCGCGTTCCTTGCGCAGCAGCCGGCGTTCGGCGAGCTGGTCCAGGTCGCGGTGCATGGTCGCGAGGCTGACCCCGAAGTGCCTGGCCAGTTCGTCGATCCGGACCTCTCCGCGTTCGACGACGAAGGCCAGTACGTCCTGTCGTCGCCGGTCGACCTCGGCCAGCGACGACCGTGTGGAAGCCATCGGGGCCGCCCCTTTCCCGGTCGCACAGCGGCAGCGGCGCGCCTACCGCTGCGGATGGATGACGGCCTTCACGGCGGTCGCGTCCTTGGTGGCGACGGTCAGTGCGTGCTCGGCCTCGGCAAGACCGTAACGGTGCGAGACCAGCGAGTCGAGCCGGACCGCACCCGACGCCACCAGCGCGATCGCGGTGGGCCAGGTGTGGGCGTAGCGGAAGGTGCCGGTGAGTTCGAGTTCGTGGTTCTGCACCCGGCTGAGCGGGAGCGGGATCTCGTCCCCGCCCATGCCGATGAGCACGACCCGGCCGGCCCGGCCGACGGTGCGGATCGCCTCGCCGGTGACCGTGGGCACGCCGGAGCATTCCAGCAGCACGGTGGGGGTGTATCCGGCCTCGGGCAGGGGGGTGCGGGAGACGTCGAGGGCGGTGGCGCTGGCCGCGCGGGCGAGTTCCAGGCGGTGCGGGACGACGTCGGTGACGAGCACCTCCCGGGCGCCGAAGGCGCGTGCGGTCCGGGCGGCGATCAGGCCGATGGGTCCCGCTCCGGTGATCAGCACCCGGTCCCCGGGGGCGACGCGGGCCTTGCGGCAGGCCCAGACGGCGACCGAGAGCGGCTCCAGCAGGGCGGCGTCCTCGATGGTCAGGGAGTCGGGGACGTCATGAGCGAAGTCCTGGTGGACGGCCAGGTATGCGCAGAAGGCGCCGTCGACCGGGGGTGTGGCGAGGAAGCGCATGCCGGGGCAGAGGTTGTAGCGGCCGGCCCGGCATTCGCCGCAGGTGCCGCACGGGGTGCCGGGCTCGATGGCGACGCGCCGGCCGGTCCGCCGCGGGTCGACGCCCGGCCCGCAGGCGACCACGGTGCCGGCCGCCTCGTGGCCGAGGACGAGGGGTGCCCGTACGACGAAGTCGCCGATCCGGCCGTGCCGGTAGTAGTGCACGTCGGAGCCGCAGGTGCCGACCGCTTCGACGCGGATCAGGACCTCTCCCGGTCCGGGGGTGGGGACGGGGCGCTCTTCGAGCTTCAGCTTCTCGGGGCCGTGCAGGACGGCGGCGCGCATGGTGGCGGGGATCGCGGGCTGCGCGGAGGTTGCGGTCATGGCGGGCACGGCTCCCTGGGGTCTTCGAGGATGTGCGCTCTTTTTTAACAGAGCAGTCTTGACTTCGCACAAAATACGAGAAGACTTTGCGGCCGGTCCACCGTTCGGCGGCACTTTCCGACTCCGCCGGCGCGGCGGTGGAACCCGCACCCCCTTCCTTCTCCGCCCTGGAGGGCCCATGAGCAGCCCTGCCCCCTCGTCGAGCCCGGCCCGGACCCCGGCCGGTGCGCCCCGGCCGGCAGCCGACCGCTCCCGCCTCGCACGACTGGGCATACCCCCGGCGCTGACCTGGGGTTTCGTCGGCGTCCTGCTCTTCATGACCGGCGACGGCGTGGAGACCGGGTTCTTCTCGAAGTACCTGGCCGACCACGGCCTGACCAAGGCCGACGCGGCGGTCGTCATCGCCGTCTACGGCATCACCGTCGCCGTCGGCGCCTGGCTCTCCGGAGCGCTGTCCGACCTCTGGGGACCGCGGCGGGTGATGACGGCCGGGTTCGCCATCTGGCTCGTCTTCCAGCTGCTCCTGCTGTCGGTCGCGCTGCCGGCCATGAACTATCCGCTGCTGCTGCTCGTCTACGGACTGCGCGGCTTCGGCTATCCCCTGTTCGCCTACGGGTTCCTGGTCTGGGTGACCGCGGCGACCCCGCCGCACCGGCTGGGCACGGCCGTCGGCTGGTACTGGTTCGCCTTCACCGGCGGCCTGCCGACGCTCGGTTCACTGCTCGCCAGCGCGACGATCCCGCAGGTCGGCTCGTACCGCACGCTCTGGCTCGCGCTCGGGCTGGTGACGCTCGGCGGACTGCTCGCCCTGCTGCTGGTGCGCGAACCCACCGGACGGTCCCGGCTCGCCCCGGCCGGTGAACGGCCGCTGGCGACGCTGGCGGGCAGCGTCTCGATCATGCGGCGCCGCCCGCGGGTCGCCGTGGGTGCCGCGGTACGCGTCATCAGCACCGGCTCCCAGTTCGGGTTCCTCGTCTGCATGCCGTTCTTCTTCACGGAGACGGCCGGATTCACCACCTCGGCGTGGCTGCGGCTGCTCAGCGTGATGTTCACCGCGAACATCTTCGCCAACCTCTTCTTCGGCGCCGTCGGGGACCGGCTCGGCTGGCAGCGCACCATGACCTGGTTCGGTGCCGTGGCCTGTGCGCTGACCTGCCTCGCGCTGTACTACGTCCCGTTGGTGGCCGGCCCGTCCTTCGCCGCGTCCGCGGTGGCCGCCGCGCTCTACGGCATCGCGCTGGCCGGCTACGTACCGATCTCGGCGCTCGTGCCGGCCCTGGCGCCGCGCCACAAGGGTCAGGCGATGTCCGCGCTGAACCTCGGCGCGGGGCTCAGCACCTTCGCCGGGCCCGCCGTCGTGGCGCTCGCGCTGGGCCCGTTCGGGATCGAGGGGATCGTCTGGATCTTCGCCGGACTGCACCTCCTGACCGCCCTCGCCATCCGGTTCCTGGAGCCGGACCCGGAGTTCACCGCGTCCGCCGCCACCGCGGTCGAGGAGGGTACGGCCGTTCCGGCCGGCCGGCACTGACCGGTCGTCAGCCGCACTGCGCCGCTCAGCCGCGGTCGACCGATCGGAACGTAAGGTGGCAGATCGGTACATCACATGACATAGCGAGGACCCGCATGCACGCTCGCCGTCTCGCCACCGCCGCCGCTCTCGCGCTCACGACCACCGCACTCGTCGCCGCCGGTCCCCCACCCGGCGCCGTTCCCCCGCCCGGCAGCCGGACCACCGCCGCACGGCACGCCGGCAACACCGAGGTACCCGTCGAACGGGGCACCGCCCGCTTCCGTGTCCCGTCCGCCCTGCTCACCCGGCTCGCCGCCCGCGGTGTGGTGCCCAAGGCCCTCGGCGCGAAGGGCAAGCCCCGCCCGCACCTCGCACGCGACGGCAGCCGCACGCTGAGCCTGCGCCTCTCGGGTGGTGCGGTCACCAACAGCGGCGGCAAGGCAGGCGGCGAACTGCGGTTCGGCGGAGGAGGAGTGGCCCTCGTGCGTGCCAAGGCGCACAAGGCCCTCCGGCTCACCGGCTTCACCGCCGACCTCGGCCAGGGCACGCTCAGCGCCGCCACCGGCCACGGCGCCAGGGCCACGCTGGGCAGCTTCCCCCGCGCCGACCTCAGGACCGCGCTGAACACCAGAACCCGGGTGCTGCGTCTCAAGGCTCCGATCACCCTGTCCGCGTCCGCCGCCGAGCGGCTCAACACCGCCCTCGCGACGAAGGCGTTCACCCGCGGCACCCGGCTGCTGGACGTCCGGGTCACCGCCTGGCTGGACCGGACCGCCGACCTCCGCACCGCGCTCAACCTCAGCGGGCGGCGAAGTCCTGCGTCCACCACGGCCCGCCGGTGCCCTCCCGGAGGCCGACGCCGATGTCCGTCAGGTCGCACCGGAGGATGTTGCGGCGGTGGCCGGGGCTGTTCATCCAGTCCTTCATGACGGCGGCCGGGGTCGGCCGTCCCACCGCGATGTTCTCGCCGTACGCGGACCAGGAGTAGCCGGCCGCGGTGATCCGGGCTCCCGGATCGGCACCGTCCGGATCGGTGTGGCCGAAGAACCGGCGGGCGGCCATGTCGTCCGCATGGCGCTGCGCCGCCCGCTGGAGTGCCGCGTTCCACCGCACCCCCGGACAGTCGTGTGCCGCCCGCTTCCCGTTCACCAGCAGGATGACCTGGTGGGCGGCCTGCCGCAGGGAGCCGGTGGGTGGGCCTTCGACAGCGGCGGGGCCCGGGGCGGCGAGCGCGGCCGGGCCGGCCGGCAGGGCGAGGACCGCGGCGGCGAGCACGAGAGCCAGTGCGTGGCGCGGACGCCTCCCCTGCCGGGGGTGGTGCGGACGCGTGCCGTGCGGTCCGGGCATGCCGAAACTCCCCCTTGGCGGAACGGGACCGTGATCTCGAACGGCCCGCTCGCCGGGTTGTGCGCGAGGGGCGCAGAGTGCCTAGCCGGGAGCGGGTGCGTTCATGCCCCGGTCCGCGGGCCTGACGGGGCATCACCGGCGCGCGGGGACGGCGTGGGACGGCGGACCGGCGCGGGCATTCCGCCGCCGCTCCCCCGCCCCGCGCCGCCCGCGCCGGGCGTCACCGGTCGGCCGCGGCGGCCTCCGCCAGCGGCGCCGCCGCGAGCCCGGCCGGCAGCGGCCCGGTGTGGAGCACGCCCAGCCGCTGGGTCGCCCGGGTGAGCGCGACGTACAGATCGCTGGCCCCCAGCTCCTGCGGTTCCGCCACCAGCACGGTGTCGAACTCCAGGCCCTTGGCCTGCCGCGGATCGATCAGCACGACCGGGCGGGTCAGGTCGGGGGCCGGTCCGGCGGCCGCGGACGGGAGCAGCGGCAGCAGGTCCGCGTGGCGGGAGCGCGGGGCGATCACCGCGAGCCGGCCCTCCGCCCGGCTCTCCCGTGCGACGGCCTCGGCCACCGCGCCCGCCAGGTCGTCGGTGCGCTGCGCCCAGGGCCGTACGCCGGTGGAACGGATCGAGCGGGGCGGTGCGAACTCCGGGTCCAGGGACCGCGGCACCTCGGCCGCGACCTCCATGATCTCGGTCGGCGTACGGTAGTTGACGCCGAGCCGGGTGTGCTGCCAGCGGTCGCCGACGTACGGGGCGAGGATCGTCTCCCAGGCGCCGCAGCCGCCCGGTTCCGCGGTCTGGGCCGGGTCGCCGACCAGGGTCATCGAGCGGGTCGGGCAGCGGCGCATCAGCAACCGCCAGGCCATCGCGGAGAGTTCCTGGGCCTCGTCGACGATGATGTGGCCGAAGGCCCAGGTGCGGTCGGCAGCGGCGCGTTCGGCGGCGCTGCGGTGGTCGGCCTCCTCGTGCCGCTCGGCGAGCCGTTCCGCGTCGACCAGGTCGTGCGCGGCGAGCACCTCCGAGTCCTCGTCGTCGCGCTCCTCGAACTCCTGGGTGCGGGAGCCGTAGGAGAGGTCGAGCACGCCCTGGGCGTAGGCGATCTGTTCCAGGCGCTCGGCCTCGGCGGCGGCGCGGGCCGCCGAGTCGTCCTCGCCGAGGAGTTCGGCCGCCTCGTCGAGCAGCGGGATGTCGGCGGGCGTCCACTCCCCGCCGGTCCGCCGGATCGCGTCGGCGTCCGCCTCGGGGAGGTGGACGGGCTCGGCGAGGAAGTCCGCGACCAGCTGCCGGGGCGTCAGGGTGGGCCACAACTCCTCGATGGCGCGGTGCACTTCGCCACTGGTGGCGATGGCCTTGCCGAGCTGGGCGATGTCGTCGGCGCCGAGCAGGTTCGGGCCGCCGTAGGGGTCGGCGCCGATCCGGTCGGTCAGTTGGGCGGTGAGTGCGTCGATGATGCGGAACGCGAAGTGCGGGCGGGCGAGGTTGTGCGGCAGCCCGGTCTCGCGGGCGCGGCGCCGGGCCTCCTTCGCCATCGGTGCGTCCAGCCGCAGTTCGCCGTCGTCGTGCTCGATGACGATCTCCGGGTCGGGCAGGGTCTGCCGGTCCTGGACGAACCGCGCGAGCGCCTCGGCCATGGCCGCGCCGCCCTTGACCTCGGCGGCCCGGGGCGTGTCGGTCCCGGTCGCGGTGACGCCCGGGAAGAGTTCCGCGGGGGTGGCCAGCAGCACCCCGGTCTCGCCGAGAGCGGGCAACACCTCGCCGATGTAGCTGAGGAAGGCGGGGTTGGGGCCGACGATCAGCACGGCGCGGCGGGCGAGTTGTTCCCGGTGGGCGTAGAGCAGATAGGCCGCGCGGTGCAGGGCGACGACGGTCTTGCCGGTGCCGGGGCCGCCTTCGACAACGAGGACGCCGTGGTGCGAGGCGCGGATGATGCGGTCCTGGTCGGCTTGAATGGTCTGCACGATCTCGTGCATCCGGCCGGTGCGCGCGGTGTCGAGGGCGGCGAGCAGCACGGCGTCCGCGTCGGCGCCTTCGTGTCCGGTGCGGGTGGTGTCGGTGAGGTCGAGGATCTCGTCGTGCAGGGCGGAGACCCGGCGGCCCTCGGTGGTGATGTGGCGTCTGCGTCGCAGGCCCATGGGGGTGTGGCCGGTGGCGAGGTAGAAGGGGCGGGCGACCTCGGCGCGCCAGTCGAGGACGAGCGGGGTGCGGTCGACGTCGTCGCGGCGGATGCCGATCCGGCCGATGTGGTGGTCGCGGCCGTCACGGAAGGCCAGCCGGCCGAAGCAGAGCCCGGACTCCCCGGCGTCGGCGGCGGCCAGCACGCCGGACTGCTCGGCCACCGCGACATCGCGCTCCAGCCGCGCCTGGGCGTTGTTCCCCGCGAGCGCCAGGGCCTTTCGTACCGCCGTCGCGGCTTCCGCCCGCATTTCTGCGAGGCGCTCGTAGAGCAGGTCGATGAATTCCTGCTCCTGCCGCAATTCCTCGTTTGACAATTCGACTCCGCTCAAGTACGGTTTGCTTTGGAACGTTGGGTAGTGTTCTTGCGCAACCAAGACACAGAAGCCCTCAATATACGCAGAGAAATACCCCGGACGTCAAATTCGTCGCGGGGTATTTTTGCGTCCCCGAATCGACGGGCGATGGGTGTTCCGCGTTCCGGGCCCGTTCAACTTCCGGCCACGCATCCCGCGCACTCTTCGGAACGAGATGTTCCGTTTGGTGACACCGCGGTGGCCCGCCATTCCGGCCGCCGTCTACGGAGGGCCCCATGGCCGGTTTGCACACCCCCACCGACCGTCGTCGATTCCTTCTCTCCTCCGGTGCCGCGGTCGCCGGGGCCGGCGCCGCCTGGGCACTGCCCGGCCAGCGCCGGAGCAGCGCCGCCGCGGACCCCCGACCCGCACGGACCGGCTCGGTGCCGTCGCCGGCCCGGCCCGCTTCCGGGCGCCCGGCGCCGTACGGCGTCACGACCCTGGAGACCACCGCCCGGCTCACCGGCACAAGCGGCTACCGGCGTCTGGCCTCCGGGCCCGGCTGGCCCCTGGTCGTACGGGACGAGCTGGCCGCGGCCGGGCCCCGGCGGCAGGACCGGCGGACCCCGCTGGCCTGTTTCGTCCAGCTCACCGATCTGCATGTGGCCGATGTCCAGAGCCCGCTGCGGACCGAATTCCTGCGCGCCGGATCGCCGGGGTCCTGGCGGGTGCAGGAGGCGCTGTCGGTGGCCGGTGCGGTCTCGCTGGTGGAACAGGTCAATGCGATCCGCGGCGGGCCGCACACCGGGCGGGCGCCGGCCTTCGCGATGTCCACCGGCGACAACATCGACAATCACGAGATGGTGGAGCTGGAGTGGTTCCTCACGCTGATGAGCGGGGGCCGCATCACGCCGAATACCGGGGCCCCGGCGTCGTACGAGGGCGTCCAGAATTCCGGGCTTCCGCTCTACTGGCATCCGGACGCCGGCCTGCGCGACCAGGACAAGCGGCGGGGGCTTCCGGAGGTCCCCGGATTCCTCGACGCCGCGATCCGTCCGGTGACCAGCCCCGGGCTGCGCATTCCCTGGTATTCGACGCCGGGCAATCACGACGACCTGCCGGGCGGGTGCCTGAATCCGGCCGATCCCTGGCTGTGCGACTACGTCGCCGGGGCCCGCAAGATCTTCTCCGTCCCGGACGCCGATGTGGCCGCACTGGCCCGGGTGCTCAACACCGGTGACGATCCCAAGAGCGTGGTGCTGAAGGAGATTCTGCAGCGCAATTCCGCCGGGGCCCGGAGTGTGGTCGCCGATGAGCGGCGGCGGATGGTGACTCCGCAGGCGTATCTGCGCGCGCATCTGGATCCGGCGCACGCCGGGGCGGGGCCGGCCGGGCACGGCTACACCGAGAACCATCTCGACGGCGAGCGCATGTACTACACGTTCCCGGTCGCGGAGAACGTGCTCGGCATCAGCCTCGACACGACGTATCGCAGCGGCCACTTCGAAGGGTCCCTGGACAACGAGCAACTCGGTTGGCTGGAGCGGACGCTGGCGGCGCACAGCTCCCGTTACTTCGACGCGGACGGCCGTCCGGTGCACAATCCGGGCGCGGCGGACGCCCACGTTCTGGTTTTCAGCCACCACCACAGTCCGAGCATGACCCGGCGCCCGGACGCGGCCCGTACGGACGCGCCGCGGCACGACGGCGCCGAGGTCATCGCGCTGCTGAACCGGTTCCCGAACGTGGTGGCGTGGATCAACGGGCACAGCCACGTCAACCGCATCACCCCGCATCCCCACCCGACGCCGTCCCGGTCCTTCTGGGAGGTCAACACCGCCTCACACGTGGACTATCCGCAGCACGCCCGGCTGCTGGAACTGGTCGACAACCACGACGGCACGGTGTCGCTGTTCACCACGCTCATCGAGTCCGCGGCGCCGCACCGGACCGACCTCGGTGATCTGTCCGCGGTCGGCCTCGCGTCCCTGTACCGCGAGCTGTCGTACAACGCCCCGGGGCTGGCCGACGGGATGGCGGGCGGGGTGCACGAGGAGATGGCGGGCCGGCCGGCGGACCGCAACACCGAACTCCTGGTCCGCGGCTTCCGGGGGTGAGCCGCGAACGCCCGGATCCGGTCAGACGTAGCACCGGGAGTGCGGCACGACAGCCGGATCCGGTCAGAACTTGGAGGTGTGGCGGGCCTCTTCGGCCGCTTTGAGGACGGTGGGCAGGGCGGCCCCGCCGGCCGCGGTGACGGCGGCCGCCACCGCCCCTTCGAGGAAAGGGGCGTCGGCCAGGACGGCGTGGATGCCGGGGTGATCGGTCAGGACGAGGCGGGTGGCGAGGACCGAGCTGCCCAGGTCGGGGAGGACCACCGCGCCCGCTTCGCCGGAGGCGGCGGTGCGCAGCGCGCGCAGGATGCGGGGGTAACTCGTGCCCGTCCGCCCGTCATCGGTGCCGCCGGCCGGGGCGACGACGACTTCGGGGCCGGCCATCTGCTCGATGAGGGTCCGTACGCCGAAGGCGATCTCCGCACGGTGCGACACAAGTACGATGCCAACCAGCTGTGTCATGAACGAGGACTCTACGGAGCGGAACGCCGTTCAGCAATACCGAACAGGGAGTTGATCGATGGTCCAGGCTGTGCACAGGGCGATCCACGTGCTCCGGGAGCTCGCCACGGCGACGCCGCGCCTGGGGGTCACCGAGCTGGCCGACCGCATTGGGGTGGCCAAGCCGACCGTCCACGCCCTGCTGCGCACCTTGGAGTCGGAGGGCATGGTCGTCCAGGACCGGGAGACCGGGAAGTACCGGCTGGGCCCGGGCCTGGTGACCCTCGGCAATGCCTATCTGGACTCGCACGAGCTCCGCACCCGCGCCGTGACCTGGGCGGACCTGCTGGCCAACCAGGCCGGCGCGGCCGTCTGGGTAGGCATTTTGACGGGGAATCAGGTTCTGGTCATCCACCATGCGTTCCGGCCCGGTGGCTCGGTGCAGGTACTGGAGACCGGGGCCAGCCTGCCCTGGAACGCCTGCGCGATCGGGAAGGCGATCGCGGCGTTCCTGCCGGCCGAGCGGCGCGGCGAGCTGCTCGCGGGCGAGCTGGCCCGGGTCACCGGCGCCAGCATCGACGATCCGGGCTGGCTGGCGACCCAGCTGGACCGGGCCCGGGAGACCGGATACGCCCTGGAAGAGGGTGAGTTGACGCTCGGCGACGCGGGCATCGCGGCGCCGGTGTTCGACCGCAGCGGCGAGGTGGTGGGTGCGCTCGGGCTGGTGGGACCGGTCGAGCGATTGTTGGCCGAAACCGTTCGCCAGGAGTGCGCGATCGCGGTCCGCGAGGTGGCCCGCAGCCTGTCGCGTGATCTCGGGGCGCCGCGCAACGCCGGGCTGCGCGCCGCCGGTTGACGTGCGCCGAAGACTCCGCGGCTTCATCACGGGTTCATCAACCCGCAGTGCTCAGGGGCCGGTTGCCCGGCGATTGTGTTGCCTGCGTTGCCAATGCGCCGAAGGCCTTGACGGGGCCGGGGTCGCTGCGTTTTGCTTCCTATGGCCATTCGGCAATGCCGAACAGCTTTCGGTAAAGCGTTAGTTATCCGACTCGCCCTCAAGGTCGCGGGCACCGGGGGAACGAAGGAGCGCCTGCCATGCGGAAGCCTGCGGAGAAGAGCGACAACTTAAGTCGGTCCGGGCCGGTGACGCCGGTGCCGGGGCCGGGGTTCCGCGCGTCGACGAGGACTCCGCCACGGTGGCCGGGCGGCCCGGACGCTCATGCGGGCGGCCACCGGACGAGCCGGACGGTACGACCCCGCCGGTGCAGGACGATCGGCAGAACCGGAGGAGTAGCGGTGGACTCGGCGCTCGCCCTCGGCTGGATGCAGCACGTCGCCTCGGCCATGGACCGGGACCGGGACCTGCTCACCCGTCTGGACTCCGCCATCGGCGACGGGGACCACGGGGCCAACATGGCCCGGGGGTTCACCGCGGTACAGGCCGGTCTGGCCCGCTCCGGGCCCGTGCCGTCCGCACCCGTCGCGGCGCCGGACGGCACCGACGCGCCCGGCGAGATCCTCCTCCGGGCCGGGAACTGTCTGGTCTCGGTCGTCGGTGGCGCGTCCGGACCGCTGTTCGGCGGCGCGTTCCGGGCCCTCGGCGAGACACTCGGCTCCTCCCCCGAGGTCGACGCCCGGCGGTTCGCGGCCGGGCTCACCGCGGCGCTGGCGAAGATCCAGCAGCTGGGCGCGGCCGTGCCCGGCGACAAGACCATGATCGACGCATACGCCCCCGCGGTCGGCGCCTTCCGGGCCGCCGCGGAGTCCGGCGCCGCGTTCGCCACGGCGGCGCACGCCGCGGCCGAGGCCGCCGAGGCGGGGATGCGGGAGACCGTTCCGCTGCAGGCCCGGAAGGGCCGGGCGGCGTACCTGGGGCTGCGCAGCATCGGCCACCAGGACCCCGGTGCCACCTCAACAGCCGCCATTTTCCGCTCACTTGCCGAGGCGTCCGGTCACCTCCGGTAGCCCGCTCCCACCCCTTGCCCCCTGCTCCGTCGCCGCACGCTTCCGGCGCCGCGCCGAGCCGCGGTGCGCCGGCTGCGGCTGCTCCCACCTCCCGAGCAACAGATTGGATCAACTGTGACCGCCCACTCCATCGACCACGTTGAGTTCTATGTGGGGGACGTCAATCAGGCTTCCCACTACTACTGCGGGACCTACGGCTTCCGGGTGGTGGCCGAAGCGGGGCCGCTCACCGGACTCGCCGGCGCCCGGTCGCTGGTCCTGGCGCACGGCGGCGTCCGCCTGGTGCTGACCTCCGCCCTGCACGCGGACCACCGGGCCGCCCGCTTCGTCCACCGGCACGGCGACGGCGTACGGGACGTGGCCCTGCGGTCGACGGATGCCGTCGCGGACTTCGAGCAGGCGCTGGCCGCCGGGGCCGAGCCGGTGGCCGGGCCGGAGACGTTCGAGGACGACGGGGTGCGGGTGGTCCGCGCCACCGTCGCCGCGACCAACGACCTGGTCCACAGCTTCGTCCAGCGTGACGGCGACGACGAGGCCTCGGCCCACTTCCTGCCGGGGCGGTACCGGCCGGTGGCGGAGGCCGCCGAGGCGTCCGGCCCCGCCCTGCTCCGCTCGGTCGACCACCTGGCCCTCTGCCTGCGGGCCGGTTCGCTGGACACCATGGTCGACTTCTACCAGCGGGCGCTGGGCCTGAAGCACACCTACGACGAGTACATCGTGGTCGGCGGCCAGGCGATGGCCTCCAAGGTCGTCCAGGACGAGACCCGGGGCATCACCTTCACCATGGTCGAGCCCGACCCGGTCGGCGGTCGCGGACAGCTCAACGACTTCCTCGACGGGTTCAACGGCCCGGGCGTCCAGCACGTCGCCTACAGCACCGACGACATCGTGCACGCCGCCCGTGAACTCCGGCTGTCCGGCGTGGAGTTGCTCTCCACCCCGGCCGGCTACTACGCCTCGCTCGCGGAGCGCGGCATCGAGGTGGGCATCGACCCGGCGGTGCTGCAGGACCTCGGTCTGCTCGCCGACCGGGACGAGTGGGGACAGCTGGTCCAGGTCTTCACCCGGTCCCCCTACGCCCGCCGCACGGTGTTCTTCGAGCTGATCCAGCGGCTCGACGCCCGCACCTTCGGCAGCGGCAACATCAAGGCGCTGTACGAGGCCGTGGAGCGCGAGCGGACCCGCACCGACGAGGCCGACGACCCGCGCGGCGACGCGGTCCCCGCCGGCGCACCCGCGAAGGCCGGCGTATGACCGCGCGGGCCGGCCGGGAACCCGGGGCCGACGCCGGGGAGGTGCTGCTGTCACCGGACGACTACGAGGCGGCGGCCCGCGCCCGGCTGGACCGGGCGGTGTACGACTTCATCGCCGGCGGCAGCGGGGACGAGGTGACGCTGCGCGGCGAGCGGGCGGCGTACGACCGCTACCGGCTGCGCCCGCGGACCCTGGTCGACGTCTCCCACTGCGACCCGGGCACCACCCTGCTCGGCTCCCCGGTGTCCTTCCCCGTCGGTGTCGCGCCGATGGCGTACCACCGACTGGTCGACGCGGAGGGCGAGACGGCGACCGTGCGGGCCGCCGGTGCGGTCGGCGCGCTCACCGTCACCAGCACCTTCGCCAGCCGGACGATCGAGGAGACCGCCCGGGCGGCGACCGGACCGCTCTGGCTGCAGTTGTACGTGCTGCGCGAGCGCACGGTGACCGAGTCGCTGGTGCGCCGGGCCGAGGCGGCCGGCTACCGGGCGCTGGTGATCACCGTCGACGCGCCGCGGATGGCACGCCGGGAGCGCGATCTGCGGAACGGTTTCAGCCTTCCTGCGCACATCCGGCCGGTGAACCTCGACGACGGCCAGTCCGGCGGTCTGCACGGCAGCCGGGCCGGCAGCTCCACCCTGGCCGAGCACGCCGCCCGGCACCACGACTCCGCGTTCACCTGGCAGGACCTGGCGTGGCTGCGCTCGCTGACCAGCCTGCCGTTGGTCCTCAAGGGCGTACTGACCGGGCAGGACGCGCGGCGGGCGGCCGAGTTGGGCGTCGAGGGCCTGATTGTCTCCACCCACGGCGGCCGGCAGCTCGACGGTGCGATCGCGGCGCTGGACGCCCTGCCGGAGGTCGTCGCGGCCGTACCGGACACCTGTGAGGTGCTGGTCGACGGCGGCATCCGGCGCGGTACGGACGTGCTCAAGGCGCTGGCGCTGGGGGCCCGTGCGGTGCTGGTCGGCCGCCCGGTCCTGTGGGGCCTGGCCGTCGACGGGGCGGCCGGCGCCGAGCGGGTGCTGGCCACCCTCCGCGCGGAGCTGGCGGAGGCGATGGCCCTGACCGGCCGCCCCGTCCTCGACGCGATCGCCCCGGACCTGCTGCACCTCTCCCCCGCCGCGGCGGCACCCGCCGCCGGCCTGCCCCACCTTTCCCCCCACCCTTTTTCCCAGCCCCTTCTCACCAACGACAGGGATATGGCATGACTCGCAAGGACACCCCGCGCCCGCTGACCGCCGCCGAAGAGGCGCTGCTGCCGGCCGATGACGAGGTGCAGTTCTACCAGGAGCACGGCTGGTATCTGTCGAAGAAGCTGCTGACCGACGACGAGGTCGACACGCTCAATGCCGCGGCCGACCGCTTCTACGGCGGCCACCGGGACCGGACCCTGCCGAAGCGGCCGCCGCGGCTGGCGTACTGGGAGCCGGAGAAGGGCGATGTGCACCGGCACAACGACTACATCTTCTACGAGGACGACACCATCCGGAGCATCCTGTCCAAGCCGGTCATCGCCGCGGTCGCCGCGCGGATAGCGGAGACCAGCCAGATACGCCTGTGGAACAGCACCCTGATCCACAAGCCGCCGCGCGCGGACGACGAGCGCAACATCGTGCCCTGGCACTTCGACCGGCACTACTGGCAGACCTGCTCCTCCGACGAGATGCTGACCGCGTTCATCCCGTTCCACGACTGTGACGAGGAAATGGGCACCATCACGATGGTCGACGGCAGCCACCGCTGGAAGGAGACCGGCGGCGACGACACCACCAGCCGGCACTTCGCCGAGCGGGACCGCTCGGAGCTGGAGGACATGCTCACGGAGAACGCCGCGTTCAACAACTCCGAAGTGGTCAAGGTCCCCGTGAACATCCCCAAGGGCCACATCAGCTTCCACCACTGCCGCACCTACCACGGCAGCGGGTACAACGTCAGCGACCGTCCTCGGCGCGCCATTTCGCTGCACCTCCAGGACCGCACCAACCAGTGGCGGCCCTACGAGCTGTCGTCCGGCGACCTCGTCGTCTACAACAATGACGTGCTGGTGCGCACGGACGCGCACGGCAACCCCGACTACACCGACCCGGACTTCTGCCCCGTCCTCTGGGAGGACCCCCGGTGACCAACGGCTCCACCCCCACCGTACTTCCGGCCGGCGAGCTGCACGGCTCGCTCGGCGACCCCCTGATGGAGGTGATGAATTTCCTCAACGAGGTCACCTCCCGCTATCCGGAGGCGATCTCCTTCGGCCCGGGACGCCCGTACGAAGGGCTCTTCGAGGTCGAGCGGATCGGTGAGTACCTCGCGGCCTACCAGCGCCACCTCGTGGAAGACCTGGGCCGCACCCCGGACGAGGTCCGCACGCTGCTGTTCCAGTACGGGCGCACCAACGGCCAGATCCACGAGCTGGTGGCCCGGGCGCTGCGCAACGACGAGGGCATCGACGCGGCACCCGAGTCGCTGGTGGTGACCGTCGGCTGCCAGGAGGGCATGTTCCTGGTCCTGCGGGCGCTGTTCGCCGAGCCGTCGGACGTGCTGCTGGTGCCGTCCCCGTGCTACGTCGGGATCACCGGGGCGGCCCGGCTGCTGGACCTGTCCGTCGCGCACGTCCCGGAGGGCGCGCACGGGACGGACCCGGAGGTGCTGCGCCGTACGGTCGCCGAACTGCGGGCGGCCGGGAAGCGCCCGCGGGCGTTCTACGTCGTGCCGGACTTCGCCAATCCGACCGGGACCTGTATGCCGGTCGAGGCCCGCCGGCGGCTGCTGGAGCTGGCCGAGGAGGAGGACCTGCTCCTCCTGGAGGACAACCCCTACGGGTTCTTCACCCGTACCGGCAGCGGGCTGCCCACGCTCAAGGCGCTGGACGAGCGGCGACGGGTGGTCTACCTCGGTTCGTTCGCCAAGACCTGCTTCCCGGGCGCCCGGGTCGGCTACGTCGTCGCCGACCAGGAGGTCGAGGCCGCGGACGGCCGCCGCACCCTGCTGGCGGACGAACTGTCCAAGATCAAGGGCATGGTGACGGTCAACACCCCGGCGCTCAGCCAGGCGGTCATCGGGGGGATGCTGCTCACCCATGACTTCCGGCTGCGCGAGGCCAACAAGCCGGCCGCCGACTTCTACCAGGAGAACCTGGCGGTTCTGTTGGACAGTCTCGAACGGCTGCTGCCGCGCGAGCGGCGGGAGGCGGCCGGCATCGACTGGAACGTGCCGGACGGAGGGTTCTTCCTGACCCTCACCCTCCCCGTGCCGGCGGACAATGCGCTGCTGGAAGAGTCCGCCCGCGAGCACGGAGTGATCTGGACACCGATGAACTACTTCTACCCCGACGATGAGGGGGGCCGGTGCCAGATCCGGCTCTCCCTCAGCTATCTGACACCCCAACAGGTTGCCGAAGGGGCCCGCCGACTGGTGGGTCTGCTGGAACGGAGCTGCCTGTGAACGCCGTTCTCTACGTGGTGACGGTGCTGATCTGGGGTTCGACCTGGCTGGCCATCAAGGGCCAGCTGGGCGATGTCCACCCCACGGTGTCCGTTGCCTACCGGTTCGCGCTGGCCGCGGTGATCCTGCTGGCCTGGGCCCGGCTGCGGGGGCTGCCGCTGCGCTATCCCCTGCGGGTGCACGGGCAGTTCGTCCTGATGGGCGGGCTGATGTTCTCCACCAACTTCGTCTGCTTCTACTTCGCCGAACAGCATCTGACCACCGGCCTCGTCTCGATCATCTTCGCGATGTCGCTGCTGGTGAACATGGTCTTCGCCCGGGTCTTCTTCCGGCGGACGATCACCGCGAAGATGCTGCTCGGCGGGGCGGTCGGGCTGCTGGGGATCGTCACCGTGTTCTGGCCGGAGTTCCAGAACTTCGGGCTGTCGTCCGGGTCGGGCCAGGGCATCGTGCTCTCCGCCCTCGGCACCCTGGTCTTCTGTCTGGGCAACGTCGTCTCCGGCAAGACCCAGGCCGCGGGCATCCCGGTGGTGCAGGGCACCGGCTTCGCGATGGCCTACGGGGCGCTGCTCACGGCCCCGTTCGCGCTGCTCTTCGGTGGCGGCGGGGCGGCCTTCGACCCGTCTTTGAAGTACACCGGTTCGCTGGTCTATCTGGCCGTCTTCGGCTCCGTGGTCGGCTTCGGCGCGTACCTCACGCTGCTCGGCAGGATCGGTGGTGAGCGCGCCGCGTACGCCATGGTGCTCTTCCCGATCGTGGCGCTGTTGCTGTCCACGGTGTTCGAGAGCTTCCACTGGACGGTGCGGGACCTGGTGGGTGTCGCCCTGATCCTGATCGGCAACGCGGTGATGCTGACCAATCCGGCGCTGGTGCGGCGGTTGTTCGGCAGGCCGGCCGAGGCGGCGGAGCAGGCAGCCCCGGCCCAGGCACCGGCCGACCGGTAGTACCTGCCCAGGACCTCCGGGCCCGCCCGTTCCCCTGTCGGGCGGGCCCGGACGGGTCCGCCTTCCCCCTTTCACGGTCCAGGAGCGTTCTCTTGCATACCGCTTGCGTCGTCGGCACGGGTCTCATCGGTACTTCCATCGCCCTGGCACTGACCGGCCGGGGCGTGACCACCTATCTGATCGACCGCGACCCGGACAGCGTGCGGATCGCCGCCGCGCTCGGGGCGGGCGTCCCCGGTCCCCCGCCGGACCCGGTGGACGTCGCGGTCATCGCGGTCCCCCCGTCGGAGGTCGCCCGGACCATCGCGGACCACCAGAAGGCCGAACTGGCCCGGGTGTACACGGACGTGTCGAGCGTGAAGGCGCTGGTGCACGCCGAGTGCCTGGCCCTCGGCTGTGACACCACCGGTCTGGTCGGCGGGCATCCGATGGCCGGCGGGGAGCGCTCGGGTCCGCTGGCGGCCCGCGCCGATCTCTTCCAGGACCGCCACTGGATACTGACGCCGACCCCGGAGTCCCGGGAGAGCGCGCTCAACCGGGTGCTGGAACTGGTCTCGTTGTGCGGTGCTGTACCGGTCCTGCTGCCGCCGGCCGACCACGACCGGGCCGTGGCGCTGGTGTCCCACCTGCCGCACCTGATGGCGAGTCTCACCGCCGCCCGGCTGGTGGACGGCGAGGAGTACGCGGTGCGGCTGGCCGGCCGCGGCATGCGGGACGTCACCCGGACCGCGGCCGGCGACGCCGGACTGTGGACGGACATCCTCGCGGCGAACGCGGCCGCCCTCGGCCCGCTGCTGGCCGAGCTGGGCCGGGACCTGACGACGGCGGCCCGGGCGCTCGGCCGGCTGACCGAGGACGTTCCCGAGCAGCACCCCGCCGCCCTGGCGGAACTGACCGGAGTGCTGCGGCGGGGCAGCGCGGGACGGGCACGGATCGCCGCCCCGCACGGGCCGACCGGCGCGGGCCGGCACAGGGTGCTCTCGATAGCCGTCGGTGGCCCGCAGCGGCAGCTGGAGCGGCTGCTCGGCGATGTGGCCGAGGCCCGGGTGGACCTCGAAGGCATGGTGCTGCCGGACGCCCCGGCCGTCCCGGACGCGACGGACGGCGCGGTCGAGTTGTGGGTGGCTCCGGACGTGGCGCGCCCGCTCACCGATGCGCTGCGCGACCGGGGCTGGGTGGTCCGCTGAGTTCCGGCGCATTGCCGGGGCGGGACGGGGCACCCGACCACAACGGGGCGTCCCGGTACGGACATTGCCGACCGGTGTGCGGCCAGACCCGCCCGCCCCCTCAGCGGACATCGACCGCGCTCGTGGCGCGGAACGGAGGTACTCCCATGGACTGGCGTCATCGTGCCCGGTGTCGGGACGAGGACCCGGAACTCTTCTTCCCGGTCGGCAGCACCGGCCCCTCGCTGCTGCAGATCCAGGAGGCCAAGGCCGTCTGCCGGCAGTGCCCGGTGATCGCCGAGTGCCGGGACTGGGCCCTCGCCTCCGGCCAGGACAACGGCGTCTGGGGCGGCCTGGACGAGGAGGAGCGGCGCGCCGAGCGGCGCCGGATGGCCCGTCGGCGGGCCCGCAGCAACTCCTCGTCACGGTGACGTGGCACGGCGGACCCGGTGGATGCCGGGTTTCCGGCCGTGCCGCGGATACGCTGCCCCCGCACCGGGCGACCGGCCCGGGTGCGGAAAGGACGAACGCCATGGCCCTGCCCGCCGACGCCCACCCCGGTCCGCTGCGCGTACTGGTCCTCGGTGCTTCGCTGCGGGCCGAGTCGGCCAACGCCCGGCTGGCCGCCCTGGTGGCCCGGATGATGACCGAGGCCGGGGCCACGGTCGACCTCGCGGGGATGCGGGACTTCGGCATGCCGTTGTACGACGGGGACCTGGAGGTGGCGGAGGGGCTGCCGGCCGGTGCGCTGGCGCTGCGGGACCGGATCGAGCGGTCCGACGCCTTCGTCATCGCCTCGCCGGAGTACAACGCCTCCGTGCCGGGCGTGGTGAAGAACGCGATCGACTGGGTCTCACGGATCCGGCCGCAGCCGTTCAAGACCAAGCACGCACTGCTGGTCTCCGCCTCCCCCTCGCTGGTCGGCGGCAACCGGGGGCTGTGGGCGCTGCGGGTGCCGCTGGAGCACCTCGGCACCCGGGTCTATCCGGACATGTTCAGTCTCGCCGCCGCGCACCAAGGCTTCACGGAGGACGGGCAGTTGGCCGACTCCGGGTTGCAGCAGCGGCTGGCCGAGACCGTCACGGCCTTCCTCAGCCTGGTGGAGGCCGACGCCCGCTACGTCTGTCTGCAGCGCCGGTGGTACGAGTTCCTCGGCGACCGCACCGGGGCGCCGGTCACCCAGCGCGCCGAGGACTGAGCGGGCCCGGCGCGCCCCGGCGCGTCAGGTGCCGTACACCGCGGCCACGTTGTTCCGCGGTGCGGGCCTGGTCCTGGCGGCCGGCCCCGAGGCGAAGGCACGGAGCAGGTTCTCGGTGGTCCGGGTGACGAACGCCCTGGTCCGGGCGTCCATCCCGTGGTCGCGGCCGTCGTCGCCGGTACCGGCCATCAGCGCCTCGACCCAGCGCATCGTGCCGGTGGCGAAGACCCCGGCGCCGCTCGCCACGGTGTAGTACGCGGAGTCCGCGTGGCTGCTGCGGCCCGCGCAGACCAGCGGTGAGTGGGCGATGATCTCCAGCCTTTCCGGAGTGGGCACCCCGGGTGTGACCCGGTCGTACTCCACGCCTACGAGGTGATCGAACGACGCCCCGCGGTCGGCTCCGGTCCCCGCGAAGAGCCAGTGGTCCGGCTGGTGGACGACGTAGGCGGCGTCGGTGGGATAGCCCTCGTAGAAGACGCCGGTGAGGGACGACTCGGGGTCGGCGGCGGGTGGCAGGCGGAAGTCCTGGGTGGGCGGCTCGTGGTGGGCCGCGAAGGACGGGTCGTCCCGGTAGGCGGTCTTGTAGCAGGTCACGGTGCGCAGCGCGGCGGAGGGGCCGGGATCGAGCCGGACCCGGCGGAAGCAGGCGTTGGCGCCGAGGAAGGCCAGGTTGGCGCCGGTGTCGCGGGCCCGGGTGACGTGCGCGCGCTGCTGCGGGGTCCAGTACTCGTCGTGGCCGAGCGAGAGGACGGCGGTGGCGCCCCGCAGCTCCGACGGGGAGCGGTGGACGTCCACGGACGTGGTGTAGGCCAGCGGCAGGCCGAGCCGTTCGGCGAGGACGACCACGGCAAGCTCGTGGACCAGGAACTTCTCGGCGCCGTTGGCGTCGTAGGGCCGGTCGAAGCTGACGGCCAGCGACCGTGTTCGGTAGGCGCCGTCCTGGCCTGCGTAGAGGCTGTAGCCGCCCCACCGGTTGTACGCCTGCCAGGTCGTCACGGCGTGCATCAGCACGGTCCGGCCGGCGGCGGTCGCGGAGCGGACCACCAGCGGGACGTACCGCTGGTGCCCGTGGTCCGCGTCCAGCCGGAGCAGATACGCGCCGGGTGGCCAGCCGGTGGTGCGTACGGCGAGGGTGCGCGGCCAGTCCGCGCGGACGGTCCGGGTGCCGGGCAGCAGCCGCGGGCGGGGCCGGTGGTGTCCGGCGATCCGCGGCGAGCGCCAGACGAGCCGGGCCTGGGCGCCGCCGTACCAGCCGACGCGGTAGGCCGAGACCCGGAAGCCGGGGGCGGTGGTGGAGACGTGCAGGCCGAATTCCCCGCCCGGCCGGACGCTGACCGTGTCGGTGTAGCCCTCGACGGCCTCGGGCGGGCCGGGCGCGCGCAGCCGCCAGTCGGGGCTGCCGGCCCGGGCCCGTTCCGCGGCGAGGTCGTCGGGGCCGGTGCCGGGGGCCGGGCCGGGGGTCTTGCCCGAGGAGGCGTCGCAGCCGGTGGCCGTGGGGAGGGCGAGTCCGGCGGCGCCGGCCGCCGCGGCCCCGAGGAAGTGCCGCCGGACGAGGCCGCCGTGACCGTCGTGCGGGGCGCGCGGTCGTGCCTCCTGGTCCGCGTCGTCGCCGCTCATCGCACCACTCCCGTGCGCCGCCGTTGCTGACCGGGCCGGTCCCGTCCTCTCCGGACGATCATGCGTGGCGACGGCCGGCCGGACGACCGCAGAGGGCCGAATGCGGGTAGGGCGGCCACGCATGTTGCTCTCGGTGCGGAAAGCGGGAAGGGGGAGAAGAGTGCGTGAAGTAACCGATCCGCTGTTGGATCTCGTCCGGCGGCACAGCGAGCCCGTGGTCGCGCAGACGCTCCGCTCGACCATCGCCGCCGTGATCTCGTACGTCGTCGCGCTGATGGTCAGCAGCGAACCTGCGCCGCTGACCGCACCCCTGACGGCCCTCCTCGTCGTTCAGGTCACCCTCTACACCACGCTGACCACCAGCATGCGCCGGGTGAACTCGGTGGTGGTCGGGGTGGTCATCGCCATCGGTTTCAGCTCGCTGGTGGGGCTGACCTGGTGGAGCCTGGGGCTGATCATCCTGGCCTCGCTGGTCATCGGCCGGTTCGTGAAGGCCGGCGAGTTCGTCCCCGAAGTGGCGATCAGCGCGATGCTGGTGCTGGGGGTGACGACGACGCGGGTGGCGGCGACGGCCTGGGACCGGGTGCTGGAGACGCTGATCGGGGCGGTGGTCGGGCTGCTGTTCAACGTGCTGTTCGTGCCGCCGGTGCTGGTGCAGCCCGCCAGTGAGGCGATCGAGGGGCTGGCCGGCCGGATGCGGGTACTGCTGCTGAGCCTCAGCGACGAGGTGGTGGGCCATACGCCGGTCGCGGAGGCCGCCGCCCGGCTGCACGAGGCGCGGCGGCTGGACCACGACATCGTGCAGGTGGACGCGGCGCTGCGGCAGGCCGAGGACAGTCTGCGGCTCAACCCCCGGGTCAAGGAGGGGTTGCTCTCCCGGGTGGTGCTGCGGACCGGTCTGGACACCCTGGAGATCTCCGCGGTGGTGCTGCGCACGGTCTGCCGGACGCTGACGGACCTGGCCAAGGCCCGGACCGAGGAGTCGCTGTTCTCGTCGCGGATCGGCACTTCCCTGAGCGAGCTGTTCCGGCACATGGCCCGGGCGGTGGACAGCTTCGCCGTACTGATCACGACGCAGGTCAGCGCGAACGCGGACAAGGCGGAGGACCGGCTGGTCAAGGAGCTGGCCGCCAGCCGGGAGAGCCGCGAGACGGTGGCGCATCTGCTGCTCGACGAGGTGCAGGAGCATCCCCGGCAGTGGCAGCTGCACGGCGCGCTGCTGGCCGAGATCGACCGCATCCTGGACGAGCTCGACGTGGAGAAGCGCTCCCAGCGTCTGGTGGAGGAGCTGGACCGGCAGTCCCGTGAGCAGCGGGAGAGGTATCCGCTGGTGGACAAGCTCCGGGGGCGGCTGCGGATGGGCCGGTCGCGTCGCGCACCGGTGCTCTGACGGACGGTGGCACGGTGGGCCGCGGGGGGCCGAGCGCCGGCGCCCGCCGCGTGGGGCCGTTTCCGGCCGTCCACGGGCGGGCGCTCGACGTACGTCCCGGCCGGTGCCGGTCAGTCGCGGCCGGCGACCGCCTCGGCGAGGGCCAGGATCCGGCGGGCGTCCTCGACGTGCAGGATCTCGATCAGCCGGCCGTCGACGGTGACCACGCCGCGGCCCTCGCGGGTGGCCTCGTCGAAGGCGTCGATGATCTTCCGGGAGCGGTCGATCTGCTCGGCCGAGGGGGCGAAGACCCGGTTGCACGGCTCCAGCTGCGAGGGGTGGATCAGGGTCTTCCCGTCGAAGCCGAACTGCCGCCCCTGGACGCACTCCGCTTCGAACCCGGCGGCGTCCTTCACGTCGTTGTAGACCCCGTCCAGGATCACCTTGCCGGACTCCCGGGCGGCCAGCAGCGCCAGCGACAGCCCGGTCAGCAGCGGGGCCCGGCCGGGGACGTGCTCGGCGTGCAGTTCCTTGGCCAGGTCGTTGGTGCCCATGACCAGGACGGTGAGCCGTTCGCTGGCGGCGGCCACCGCGCGGGCGTCCAGCATCGCGCGCGGGGTCTCGACCATCGCCCAGATGGCCGTACGGTCCGGGGCGCCGGCCGCCTCCAGTGCGCGCTCGACCTCCCGTACGGTCGCCGCGGACTCGACCTTGGGGACGACGACCGCGTCGGGGCCGGCCTCGGCGGCGGCCCGCAGGTCGTCGGCGTGCCATTCGGTGCCCGGTCCGTTGACCCGGATCGTCACCTCGCGGTGGCCGTACTCGCCCGAGGCCGCGGCGGCCGCGACCCGCTTGCGGGCGTCGGCCTTCGCGTCGGGGGCGACCGCGTCCTCCAGGTCCAGGATGAGGGCGTCGGCGGGGAGCGCCTTGGCCTTCTCCAGGGCGCGTTCGTTGGCGCCCGGCATGTAGAGCACGGAGCGGCGCGGCCGCAGGATCGCGTCGGACACGGACCTACTCCTTCTCTGCTGCGGCGTAGGCGTCGCGCAGCTCCGGGTCGCGGGCGGCGAGGGCGTCGGCGAGCTGGACGACGACCTGGCACTGCTTGTAGGTGGCGTCGTCCTGCATCTTGCCGTCGATCATCACCGCTCCGGTGCCGTCGCCCATGGCGTCGATGACCTTGCGGGCCCAGGCGACGTCGGCGGGGGACGGGGAGAACACCCGCTTGGCGATGGCGATCTGCACCGGGTGCAGGCTCCAGGCGCCGACGCAGCCGAGCAGGAAGGCGTTGCGGAACTGGTCCTCGCAGGCGGTGGTGTCCTTGATGTCACCGAACGGCCCGTAGTACGGCAGGATGCCGTGCGCCGCGCAGGCGTCGACCATCCGCGCGAGGGTGTAGTGCCACAGGTCCTGCTGGAAGGTGGCCCGCGGCGCGCTGCCGTCCGCCCCGTGCGGGTCCTCGCGTACGAGGTATCCGGGGTGGCCGCCGCCCACCCGGGTGGTCTTCATCCGGCGGCTGGCGGCCAGGTCGGCCGGGCCGAGCGAGATGCCCTGCATACGGGGGCTGGCGCCGGCGATCTCCTCGACGTTGGCGACGCCGGTGGCGGTCTCCAGGATGGCGTGCACCAGGATCGGCCGCTGGATCTGGGCCTTCGCCTCCAGCTGGGCGAGCAGCCGGTCGACGTAGTGGATGTCCTCGGCGCCCTCCACCTTCGGCACCATGATGACGTCCAGCTTGTCGCCG
Source organism: Streptomyces sp. NRRL S-337 (assembly GCF_000720175.1). GTDB lineage: Bacteria > Actinomycetota > Actinomycetes > Streptomycetales > Streptomycetaceae > Streptomyces > Streptomyces siderophoricus. The sequence goes on along the minus strand of NZ_JOIX01000001.1, from coordinate 82,133 downwards.
ATCTCGGTGACCAGCGTCAGGAGGTCGTCCAGCGCCCAGGGCGAGTCCAGGCTGTTGATCCGGGTCCAGAGCTGGGTGTCGCCGAGGTCCGTCGCCTTGGCCACCTTCACCAGGCCGGAGCGGGCCGCCTCCTTGCGGTCGGCGGCTACGGCGTCCTCCAGATTGCCGAGCAGTACGTCCACGGTCGGCGCGATGTCCGGCACCTTGGCCGCCATCTTCTCGTTGCCCGGATCGAAGAAGTGGATCATCCGGGACGGCCGGAAGGGTACTTCGCGCACCGGTGCCGGTGCACCGACGGCCAGCGGGCGGAAGAAGTCCTTCGGAGAGCGCATGCAGTCTCCCTGGTCGGATAAAGAGGGGTGCGGGCCGCCGCCGGCTGTCCGGCGGCGCCATCGGGCCCTCACTCTAGGCCCGTGGACCGGTAACGCTACTGGTCAGTACCTGTGCTGTTGGTCACCGAACGCAGCGCGGCGGCAAGGAACATCGCCTTCGCACCTAAGATCCACTTCGTGCAGCTTCGCCCTTCCCGCCCCGCCCGCGCCCTGCTCCTGGCGCTGTCCCTGCTGCTGCCGTTCGGCGCGGCGTGCTCCACCGGCCACCGCCCGCGGGACACCGGCGCGGCGACGCCCCGCGCGGTGCGGCCGCCGGCCGCGGACGCGGAGTTCGACTACCAGCTCGGCGGCCCCTACCCGCCGCCCCGCGGCGTCCGCGCGGTCTCCCGCGACCGCACGGCGAAGCCCGTCCCCGGCCACTACAACGTCTGTTACGTCAACGCCTTCCAGGCCCAGCCGGACGAGACCCGCGACTGGCGGCAGCGCCACCCCGGCCTGCTGCTCCGTGACGCGGACGGCAGGCCCGTCGTCGACGAGGACTGGGACGAGCCGCTGCTGGACATCTCCACGGCCGCCAAGCGCACGGCGCTCATGGACGTCGTCGGCCCGTGGATCGACGGCTGCGCCACGGCGGGTTATGACGCGGTGGAACCGGACAACCTCGATTCCTACGAGCGCTCGGACGGCCGGCTCACCGCCGGGGACGCGGCGGCCTTCGCCCGGCTGCTGGCCCGCCGCGCCCACCAGCGGGGTCTGGCCGTCGCCCAGAAGAACACCGCCGACCTGCTGCCCCGCCGCCGGTCCATCGGCTTCGACTTCGCCGTCGTCGAGGAATGCGCCCGCTACAAGGAGTGCGGCGATTTCGCGGACGCCTACGACGACCGGATCTTCGTCATCGAGTACCGCGAGAAGGACTTCGCCGCCGCCTGCCGCACCTGGGGACCGAGGCTCTCCGTCACCCTGCGCGACCGGGACCTCCGGCCGGCCGGCACCAAGGGGCATGTCGACCGGCACTGCTGACGGCGGGCCGGACAGCTGTCCGCGGGCCTCCGCGCCCGGCCGGTGGCCCGCTCCTACGCCGTCTCATGACCGGCCGTGCCGTTGATCCGCTCGATCGCCTGCCGGGCCTGCTCCTGTGGGGAGCGGGCGGGCAGCGGCGACACCGTGGTGGAGGTGACCGCGGGTGGCGTCCGTTCCTGGGGCACGGTCTTGACGGGCGGGGCCGGCGGCCGGATCCGCAGCCGGTGGGCCGCCGCCTCGTCCAGCGTCACCGGGCGTTTGAACCGGGCGGCGAGCCGGGTGGCCTCCTGGCCGAGGGCGGCGACGTCCTCCCACTGGAGGCGGACCACCAGCGACAGTTGGGCATCACCTTCCGGCAGGGCCTGGAGCTGCGGGTTACCGGCGTCGGTCATGGGCGCTCCTCACTTCGTCGGCCCATGCCCCCGTGGGGCACGGTTGCCGGAAGATACGGACGACGGCCCGCGGGCGTTCACTTCCCGTCAGATCCGGTGAGAGGCAGGGCACCACCCGGGGCAGACTGAACATATGCCGCATCTTCCTCCCCCACCGCCCCGGCAGCCCGACCCGCCCCACGACCTGCCCGAACCCGGGTTCCCGCCCGAGGAATACGCCCAGCGGCTGGCCGTTACCCGGAAGGCGATGGCGCGCGACGGGCTGGATCTGCTGCTCGTCACGGCCCCCGAGGACATCCATTACCACTGCGGTCTCAACCACCAGGGGCACTTCGCCGTCACCGCCCTCCTGCTGCCCCTCGACGGGACGCCCGTCCTCGTCGAACGGGCCATGGAAGCCCCCACCGCCCGCGCACAGACCCATGACGTGGCGCACCACGGCTACGGGGACGGCACCGCTCCGACCGAGGCGCTGGTCGACGCGCTCGCCCAACTGGCCCGGCCCGCACAGCGGGTGGGATACCAGGCCGATGCCCTCACCCTGCCACCCGCCGTGTGGGACCGGCTGCGCCGCGATGTCCCGGTGTCCTGGACGGACTGCGGCGACCTGCTCATCCTCCGCCGGTCGGTGCACACCGCCCGCGAGATCGGACACCTCCGTACCGCGGCCCGGCTCTCCGACACGGCCATGGCCGCCGGTCTCGCCGCGGCCACCGCCGGGGCGCGGGAGAACGAGGTGGCCGCCGCGGTGCACGACGCCATGTTCCGGGCCGGCGGTGACCTGCCCGGCTTCGCCCCGCTCGTGCGCAGCACCGACCGGCTCGACCAGGAGCATCTGACCTGGACCCGGCGGGAGTTCGGGCCCCGGGACGGCGTCTTCCTGGAGCTGTCCGCCGCCTACGGGCGCTACCACGCACCCCTCGCCCGGCTGCACCACCTCGACCCCCGGGAAGCGGCGCGGCACCGCCCGGCGGCCGAGGCCTCACAGGCGGCGATGCGGGCCCTGTGCGCGGCGCTGCGCCCGGACCACACCGCCGAGCAGGTCTTCGGGGCCTGGCGCGCGGCCGTCGAGGAGGCCATCGGCCGGCCGTACCGCCGCCACCACTGCGGGTATCTCGTCGGAATCGGCTTCCCGCCGAGCTGGATGGGCGGGACCCGCACCCTGCGGCCCGGCAACCCGCTGCGGCTGCGCGCCGGAATGACGTTCCACGTCCAGTCCTGGGTCCTGGACGAGCGGCTGGGCACGTACGCGTGCTCCGACACGGCGCTGGTCACCGAGGACGGCTGCGAGGTGCTCACCCGTACGCCGTATCCGAACTGAGCCGGCGCGTCACCACCGCGCGCCCCGCCCCCGAGCTTCCGAGCCGTGCGCCCGGACTGTGCCACGGGCGCATTCCCGGCGTCCTGAGTGCGCCCTGTCGGGCCGTCGCACCCAGCCGCCACCATGGGGCGGTGCAGCCCACAACCGGCTTGGAGGCCGACTGATGGACGCAGGCCGCCTGTCCCGTCTCGACGACGCCGTGTACGAACAACTCGTCCTCGACAACGCCCACCCGCCCGCACGGGACCCGGAGGTGTGGGCGGCCCTGATCGACCCGGCGCTCATCGACCGCACCCGTGACGCCCTCAACGCCCTCTTCCAGCGCAGTTCCTCGGTGCTGCGCAAGCGCCGGGAGGAGCGCGAGCGGTTCCGCCTGGAGTGCTTCGCCCGCGGGCCGGCCGGCAAACAGGAGTGGTTCGCCTCGAAACGGGAGTACGACGCCTGGCGGCACCGCGCGGCGAACTTCAGCCGGACGGTGCAGAACGCCCTGTCGGAGATCAACAAGGCGAAGAAGGAACTCAACCGCTCCATGAACCACCAGGTCGCGCAGAACCACCGCGACCGGCTGCGCGACCTGGCCTGCGCGGTCCACCGCCACCAGGCCGCGCACGCCCGGTCCGGCGGCATCGCCGACCAGGCCGACTACGAACTCTGGCGCACCCTGGACCGGATCACCGTCCCGATAGGGCCGGCGAACGAACCGACCTCGCTGCGCACGATGCTGGACATCTACTGGAGCGAGGTGACCCCGGTGGACGAGAGCGAGGAGCGCCGGGCCCGCGCGGAACGGGCGATGCGCGCGGCACCGGCCGGGCAGGCGGCGCGGTTCAGCGGCGTGCCCAAGGCCCGGCATGTGGGCAACGGCAAGCACCTCGCGTAGCGGGCGCAGCGGCAGCCGCGCCCGTGCCCCTCACGCCACGGCGTGGAAGAGTGCCGCCGCCGCGCCCCGTGACTCGACGCCCAGTTTGGTGAGGATCTTGGCGACGTGGAACTTCACCGTCGACTCGCTGATGTGGAGTTCCTGGGCGATCGCCCGGTTGCGGTGCCCGAGCGCGAGCCGCGCCAGTACCTCCAACTCCCGTTCGCCCAGGGCGATGAGGGGGTCGGGCGCGGGGTCCTGGGAGACCCGCAGCGGGATCCTCGCCGAGACCGTCGTGCCCCAGCCGGGCACCGCGTCGACGTCCAGGCGGCCCTTGAGGACGTCGAGCCGGTCCCGGACCCGGCCGGGAGCCAGTGCGTCGGGGGTGAGGGTGCCGGGCCCGTCGTCCCGTACGGTCGCGCGCAGTTCGTCGTCGTTGATCTGCCAGCAGACGTGCACCCGGGTCACCGCCTCCTGCTCCAGGGCCTTCATCAGCACGGCCCGGACGACCGCCCGTGCGGTGTGGGCGACATCGGCGGCCAGGGTCCGCACGGAGCCGGGCGCGCCCAGTTCGAGCCGTACGGGGCTGTAGCGCACCAGCGGCCGGAGGGATTCGGCGAGCCGGGCGAAGGCCTGGTCGGCCGGCTCCTCGGCGATCTGCTGGTCGCGTTCGGCCTCGGCGCGCAGTTCGACCAGGGCGGAGACCGCCAGGTCCGTTGCGGTGGCACGGGCGGCCGCATCGTCCAGGGTGCGGCTGCGCAGGACCCCCAGCACGCCGGTGAGCGCGGCCGAGTACGCCTCGCCCAGCTCGGCGATCACCCGCGCCCGGGTGCCCGCGGCGGTCCGCGAACGGGCCAGCGCACCGGGCATGGCCTCCGCCGCCAGCCGTTCGAAGTGGCTGGTGACGATGTCCCACAGGGCCTGGACGAGCGCGGTGACGCTCTCGTCGACCGGACTGGCCGGCGTGTCACGCACCAGCAACAGGACCGCGCCGCGGGGCGTCGCATGGCTGGTCACGGCGAGCACCGGCCGCTCGGCCCCGGCAAGGTCGAGCGTCCCCTGCCACGGCCGGCCCGGGGTGCCGGCAGCGAGCAGCGGGGCGAGGTCGGCGGTGGAGAGCCGTCCGGTGATCTCCGGGTCGCCGGCCGTCTTGAACGGTGAGTGCGCGCAGTGGGTGGAGAGTTCGGCCGCCGCACGGTGCGGGACCGCCTCGGACAGCACCTCGGAGAGCCGCGGCAGGATCTCGCCCAGCGGCCGGCGGATCACCTCGTAGGCGGCGGTCAGGGCGGGGACGGCTCCGGTCAGCTCCATGGTCGTCAGCCTAGCCAGCCGCCGCGGAACGGGCGCTGGCCTTTTGGCCAGGGGGGACTGGCCCGATGGCCGGGGACCGGGCGCGCCCCCGGGGGCGAGGCTGGAGCCCTCACACCACCAGCGGGGAGATACCTCATGAAGGCGATCATTTACCACAGCTTCGGCGGCCCGGAAGTGCTCACGTTCGGGGAGACCGAGAAGCCCGAACCGGGTCCGGGACAGGTCCGGGTGAAGGTCGTGACGGTCGGCGTCAATCCACTGGATTACAAGCGGCGTTACGGCTGGGTGGAGCAGTACTACCCGACCACGTTCCCAGCGGTGCCCGGTCTGGAGTTCGCCGGGATCGTGGACGCGCTCGGCCCGGGCGACCACGAGGTGTCCGTCGGGGACGAGGTCTTCGGCTGGACCAGCACCGGTGCCTACGCCGAGTACGCCCTCGCCGGCGACATCGTACCCAAGCCCGCCGAACTGCCCTTCCTGGCCGCGGCCGCGCTGCCCGTCGCCGGGGAGACCGCACAGCGGGTGCTCGACCAACTGGGCCTGGCCGAGGACGAGACGCTGCTGCTGCACGGGGCCGCGGGTGCGGTCGGCCAGGTGGCCGTCCAGTTGGCGGTGGCCCTGGGCGCCACGGTGGTGGGCACGGCGTCGCCGGCCAACCACGACTTCCTGCGATCGCTCGGCGCGATACCGGTGGCGTACGGCGAGGGGCTCGCCGACCGGGTCCGGGCCGCGGCCCCGCAGGGCGTGGACGCCGTCTTCGACGCGGCCGGCCAGGACGTGCTGCCGCTCTCCATCGACCTGCGCGGCGGGACGACGGACCGCATCGTCACCATCGCCGACCCGAACGCGGCCGAGCACGGCGTGCCGTTCTCCGCGGGCGGTACGCCGTCCGAGCAGGTGCGCGCGGGCCTGGTCCGGCACGCCCAACTGGCCGTCGAGGGCCGGCTGTCCGTCCCGGTCGTCGAGACCTTCCCGCTCGCCGAGGCCGTCAAGGCCCAGGAGCTGAGCGAGGCGGGCCATGTACGGGGGAAGCTGGTCATCGAGGTCTGAGCCGGGCGCGTCCGCCCGTGCCAGGTGACGTGGCGCCGTCACGGTCCGCGAGGCCGTGGCGGCTTTCCCGTTACCCATGGGTTTTCCGTTATCCCTGCGTTCTCCTGTGGTCCCTGAGCATTCCCGTTGCTCTTGCCCTTCCGACCCTCTACCTTGAGCGGCGCCTGAACAAGGCTCAACTCACTGCTTCAGCGGTGACGTTCGGAAGGAATAACCCCCCATGCTCAGACGTTCCCCCTCGATACCCGGCACCGGTCGGCACCGTGGTGCCACCGGACGCTTCCCGCGCCGGCCGTCGCTGCGCGCCTCCCTCTCCGGCGCGCTGGCCGTCGCCGCACTGGCCGCCGCGACGGCCGCGGCGAGCACCGCACAGGGCGCCACCACCCCGGCCCCCTCCTCCCCGAAGGCCCAACCCACCCAGCGGGTCGAGTACTTCACCGGCCCGGGCGGCCACCCCCGGCACACCTCCGTAGCGGCCCCGAAGCCGCTGTCCCGCTCGCAGAAGTCGGCGATCGCCGCAAGCGACGGCGAGGTCACACCGGTCGTCCAGAACGGCCCGGTCGGCAGCAAACTGGACGTCGTCTTCGTCGGCGACGGCTACACCTCCGCCCAGCAGGAGGACTTCCACGCCGACGTCCGCGCCAAGTGGGCGAAGATCAGTGCCGTGGAGCCGTACGCGTCGTACGCCGGCCAGTTCAACGTCTGGGCGGTGGACGCCGTCTCCCACGACTCCGGTGTCTCCGGTGACCCGACCCAGGACGTGGTCCGGGACACCGCCCTCGGCTCCGCGTTCTTCTGCGACGGGACCGAGCGGCTGCTCTGCGTCGACACCGGGAAGGTCGAGGCGTACGCCGCCAAGGCCCCCGCCGCCGACCTGGTCGTCGTCCTCTCCAACTCCACCAAATACGGCGGCGCCGGCTACAACGACATCTCCTCCAAGGTCGGCTACGACGGGATCGCCACCGCCTCCTCGGACAACGACCGGTCCGACCAGATCGCGGTGCACGAGACCGGCCATTCGCTCGGGAAGCTCGCCGACGAGTACGACTACGGCCAGTCCGGCACCTACTCCGGGCCCGAACCCCAGCAGTCCAACCTCTCCACCCTCTCCGCCGACCAGATGGCCGCACAGCGCCAGAAGTGGTACCGCTGGCTCGGCCAGGAATCCCCGGACGGCGGCGCCGTGGGCGCCTACGAGGGCGGCGGCTACTACCAGTACGGGCTCAACCGCCCCACCGAGAACTCGATCATGCGGAGCCTGGGGCGGGAGTTCAACCTCCCCGGCCGGGAGGCGATGATCGCGGGCTTCTACCGGTTCGGGCGTGTGCTCAGCAGCCCGTTGGCCACCGACCGACCGGTCACCCGCGGCACCCGCATCCGTGTCACCGTGCCCGCGTCCGCACAGCTCAAGTGGTACGTCGACGGCCGGGAGCGGAAGTCCGCGCGCGGCCGGACCACGGTCGTCCCGCGCGCCCTGGGCGTCCCGGCCGACGGCCGCCGGCACACCGTCACCGCCCGTGCCGCCGACCGGACCGCCGCGGTCCGCGACCCGGCTCTGCGCCGGCTGATGTCGGGCGCGCTGAGCTGGAAGATCGCCCCGTAACGGCCTCCGGGGTCAACCGCCGTCCGCTGGGCGGTGGTTGACCCCCAGGAGCCCCGACCGCGACACCGTCCCTCCCTGCCGGCTCCGGAACCCGGGGCGGGAGGGGAGGGTCGGTGGGCCCGTGAATGCGCAGGTCAGCGGCGATTGTCAGTGGCCCCTGCCACACTCGGCGGTATCCGCGCCCGGAACCGTTCGAGTCCGAGAGGACACGACCGCGAGGCGCGGCCCCGACGCCGGGAGCCCGGCACCGGGAGCACGACGACGGGAGCCGCACGATGACCGACCGATCGACCCCTGCGCACTACTCCCCGCAGTTGGACAGCGATACCCGCCGCCCGACGCCCGCGACGGGTGGCGAGCGGGAGACGCTGAGTGCGGTGCTGGACTGGCACCGCGCGACCTTCGCGGTGAAGTGCGCCGGCCTGTCGGCGGAGCAGCTCTCCCGGCAGGCGGTGCCGCCCTCCGGGCTCTCCCTGCACGGCTTGGTCCGGCATCTGGCCGGCTGCGAACGCTGGTGGTTCCGGATCCAGTTCGCCGGCGAGGAGGTGCCGTTGCTGTACTACTCCGACGACGATCCCGACCAGGACTTCACCTCGCTCGACGGTGACGTCGACGAAGCCTTCGCCGTCTGGCGGGCGGAGTGCGAACGGTCGCGGCAGATCGTCACCTCGGCGACCTCGCTGGAGGAGACCGGGATCCACAAGAGAACCGGCGAACCGGTCTCACTGCGCAGCATCCTGGTGGACATGATCGCCGAGTACGCCCGGCACAACGGCCACGCCGATCTGCTGCGCGAACGCCTCGACGGCACCATCGGCCGATGACCCACATCGCGGAGAACCCCCGGAGAACCCCCCTCCCGTATGTGACCCAGGCCACACAGAGGGGTGTCATACGCCGAAGTGCCCTTTTCCGTGTACGGGATGACGGGCCCCGCACGGGGCTCGGACCTACGGGGAAAGGACATCACGTGCGTAACAGGCGAGTTCTCACCACCGCGCTGGCGGCCGCCGCGCTCACGGTTGCCGGTCTGGGCGGTGCCGCCCAGGCCCACGCCACCACTGGCGCCCAGACCGCCACGCAGTCCCACGCCACCAAGCCCGCCGCCGTGCGGCAGCAGGTCCGGCCGATGGACGGTCCGCCCGGCACGGTGTGGACCGGCAAGAAGTTCTGGACCCTCAGTGGCTGCCAGGCGGCCGGCACGGACCTGGTCGCCAGCGGCAAGTGGGCCGACCCCTTCTGCGACGGTTCGGGCCTCATGTGGGACCTGTGGGCCCGTCCGCTCTAAGCCGCTCTGAGCTCTGAGCCGCTCTGAGCCGCTCTCGACACTCGTGGGCCACCGGTAGGCCGCTGATGGGGGGTCGGTAGGCCGCTGGTGGTCCCGAGCGCACCATTCGCATCAACGGACCGTCCCCGCGCAGATCCGCGGCTGCGCGGGGACGTCGCCCTTCCGGCCACGGCCGAAGCCCCCCGTATCCCGTGGGCAACGGCCGAAGCCTCTCCCGAACCTCGTGGGCCCACAGCCTCACATGAGGTGTTCCACCGTGCGCACCACGCGTTCCAGCAATGTCTCGTCGTACGGCAGGAACGGCAGGGGGACGGCCCGTCGCCCCGTCGGCAGGCTGATCTCCACCGGATCACCGTCGCGGGTGACCCGTCCGGTGGCCAGGTGGACGGCATAACGTCCGTCCAACAGAAGCTGGCGGGCGCCGAGTTCGACCCGGCCGGACGCTATCTGTGCGGCCAGGATGCGGCGCAGCGCCTCCCTGCGCATCCGGGCGCCCTGGCCCAGCGGCTGGCCGTAGAGGCGGTTCAGCTGCTGCCAGGCGCCTGGTTCATGGGCGTGGGTGTCGCACCAGCCGAAGCTGCCGGCGCTGACGAGCAGATCGACGGCGCGCAGGATCTCCGAGAGCCGTACGGCATCGACCTCCGCCAGGGGCTGGGGACTTCCGTCGGCGCGAAAGAGCTTGACCTCCATGGCCTCCGCCCAGCCACTGGCCCCGGGATAGAGAGACCCGGCGATCACGAAACAAGCGGTCAACTCGCCCACCGGCAGGACGAGCACCTCGTCCTCGATGTTCCAGCCCTGCCGCACGGCCAGCCCGAGGACCGCCTCGATCCGCAGCAGATGACCGTGAAACATGATCGTGGAGTGGGCGGAGCCCCCGGTGGCGCGGTTTGCGGTAGCCCCACTTTCGGTGGCGCCGCTTCCGGAGGCGCCGCCTCCGGTGGCCTCGTGTCCCGTATCGCTGTCTCCGGTGGCGCCGTCTCCGGTGTCCTCGGGGCGGTAGTGCTCCCGGTAGGCCTGGCGGAACGGCTGGCGCAGTCCCAGCTCCGCGATGCGGTCGCGCCAGTAGTGCCGTTCGGCGGCGGTGGCGCGGGCCGGGTGCCAGAGCCGGACCGCGGCGGACCCGGCCGGCTCGGGGGCGTCGTCGGCCGGCTCTGCCGCGGGCAGGACCGCCCGCCACTCCCCCGGCGCGTACTCGACCTCCCAGATGAGGCGTCGAGCGGTGCCACGGACCACGGCACTCTGGTCGAGGGCATCGCGCCAGCGGTCGTACCGATGGACGGTGCCCTCCAGATAGCCGCCTTCCACTCCGCGGATCAGCGTGCGAATCTGGGCGCGTGCCTTCGCCAGGAGATCTCGGGCGGCCGCGACCTCCTCGGGGTGGTCCCGCCGGGCGGCGGCCGGCAGGGACTTCAGCGCCCGGCCGTCGGCCCTCTCCCAGGCCAGGGTGGCCTCCTCGCCGACCGCGAGCACGGCGGTGTACGGGCCGCAGGGGAGGCGCCGGACACCGTCGGCATCGAAACCCAAGTCGGTCAGCCGGAGGGCGAGTTCGGGGCGACGGGCGAGGTTCCGCTCGGCGCGCCGCAGTGCGCGGTCGAGCTTCTTGGTGACGCCGGCGTGCCGGACGACGCGTCGGGCCTCGCGGAGTGCGGCGACGGCTTCGGGGGTCGGGTGAGCCTCGACGGCCTGCGCCAGACCGATGCAGGCGGCCTGCGACGGCAGGGTCTTGGCGGTGGTCGGGGCCACGGCCAAGTGCGGCAGCAGGGTCGCGAGGAGCTGCCCGGCCCATGGTTCGTCACGCCGCAGGGCGCGCCGGGCCGCCCGCCACAGGGTGTCGGTGTCAAAGGCGGTGAAGGCCTTGTCGGCGGCGTAAGGGATCCGGCCGGCGTGCAGGGCGGCGAGGTGGTCGGCGGCGGTGCTCAGCACCTGGCGGGCCAGCTCGGTGTGCAGCTCCTCGGCGGACGGCCCGAGCGCGGCCTCCGTCAGCAGTGGCCACTCGCCGGTCAGTGGTGCGTACCGCCGGTCCTCGGCGACCAGGGCCCGTTCGCGGGGGCCCGTCGCGAGCAGCACCTCGATCTCCGCGGAGCGCAACGGGCTGTCGGCGTACAGCTCCCGCAGCTGCCCGGCCAGCTCCCGTTCGGCGTCCGGGCCGGCCAGCGGGGCCACCGCCAGGGCGGCATCGGCGGTTTCGTCGGCCTTGCGCCCGGCGACCTCCACCAGGACGGCCGCGGGCTTCCGCAGCGCCTCCTCGTCCCAGGCTTCGGTGCAGCGCAGCAGGCCACCGGCCGCGAACCGCACATCGCGGGGCCGCGGGGACTCGGCCAGCGCCAGGAAGAGTTCGGTGAGCGTGAGGGAGGTGAACGAGGGCTGCACCTTCGTCCAGGTGACCTCGCGGGCGACCTGGCGGGCGTGGTCGGGCGCGTCCTCGTCGGCGAGGATGCGGTACGCGACCGGCAGCAGCATGCCCAGCTCCGCCGGCGTCAGCTGCGCGCAAGCGGCCCAGAGGCCTCCGGACCACGCGGCGTCCTGCGGCGGTCCGGCCATCGCGGCGCGCAACTGGGCCGCGTGCGGTGACAGTTCGTTCATGTCGACGACCGTAGCCGCAGGGTCTGACAATGCCCTCTGACCTGCATCGCAGCCGGTGAACCCGGCCGCATCGACCCGCCTTCGCCAGCCGGTTCGGACGCCCCGGGCGGCGCCTCGCCCGCTTCCCCGGAAATCCGTTTGCCCGACGACTTCCGGGCCACCTACGCTCCCCGATCATCGACGTGTAGCTCAACAGCAGAGCACCGGGCTCGGGACCCGGAGGGCGCGGGGGCAGCACCCGCCACGTCGGCTTATGAACGACGACGCTGAGCAGCAGCTTCCCTTCGCCGGTGGACCGCCCTACGCCCAGGCACAGTTGGCCAGGGCCTTCGGCACCGCGCTCACCCATGAGGACGCCGCCTCCCGCCGACGCGCCGAGGAGCGGATCCGCCGCTGGCGGAGCGTGCTCGACGGAATCGCCGGCGGCCGCCTGTCCGTGGGGTCGCGGGCCCCGGTGGCGGGCCTGCCGGCCTGGGTGACCCCGGAGGTCGTCCGCGGTGGCTTCGCGACCGGTGCGGCGAGCGCCGGCGGTCCGCTGCTGCCGTACGAGCGGGACGCGGCGCGCCGGGCCGGCGTTCCGGCCGAGCGCCGGGCGCTCTTCGCGTACTCCCTGACCGAGGCCGGACTGTCCGGACTGTGCCGGCTGCTGGACAACGGGTGCTACGAGGTCGCGGTGCCCGAGGAGGCCGCGCTGCTCATCGTGGCCTGGTTGGTGCGCTCCGGACAGGTGGCCGAGGCACTGGAACTCGTCGACGTACTGGAGCCGTTCGCCGGGCAGTTGCGGTTCACGCCGCGGCCGGCGGCGGCGCCCTCGCCGAACGCCTCCGCGGTGCACCGCCGGACGGTCGGCGAGGCCGGGCAGGCCCTGGCACGCCGTCGGCCGCATGCGGCCGTCGAGGCGCAGCGCGAGGCGCTCATGGTCTGGCAGCCGTTCGCCGATGAGCTGCTGGTCCACTGGCTGGAGACCGCCGAGGGCGGCCGGGTGCTGGTCCGCACCCCCGGCGAGGACTGGCTCGCGCGCGGCGCGGCACTGCTGGACCGCTACCGTCAGCTGGCCGAGGTCCACACCCGCTGTGGCAAGCACCGCAAGCCCAAGGAGAACCTCGCCATCCTGCGGGCCTCTCTGGAGACCACCGTCGCCGGGCGGCCCCTCGATGCCCGTCGGCTCGGTCTGCTGCGGCACGCCGTGTCCTCCATGGTGCGACGGCGCGGAGCCCCCGGTTCCGTTCCGCATACGGCGCTGCGGGAGCGGCAGGCGGCCCAGGCGGCGCTGCCGTCCCACCATGCGCTGGCGCAGCTGGTGCTCCGCCGGCTCTGCGAGCTGCCTCAGGACGTGGGGGCGGCCGATGTCGGGGCGCTGGTCGTCGCGGTGACGGAGGAGGAGCACCGGGAAACCGGACTGCCCGTGGGAGCCGCGGTTCCGGCGGCGATCCGGCAGGTCGTCGAGTCCACGCTGAGCGCCCCGGTCGGCACGCTCATCGAGCGCGGTGTGGTGCCGTCGGCGGAGGTACTGGCCGAGCTGGTGCCCCAGTTGGTGGCGACGACGACCGCACAGGCATATCCGGACGCGGCGCTGCGCCGGCTGATGGCCGCGCATTACCGGGCGTTCGCGCGCCGCCGTTCGCTGCTGCTGCTCAACCTGGAGCGCCAGGTGCGGGTGGAGGAACTGCCGTGGGTGCGGGCGGTGGCCGGGCAGCGGGCTACCGACGCCGCCCAGGACGACGCGCTCACCACACTGCGGCACCTCGGCGAGCTGGCCGTCCAGGGTTTCCCGGGCACGCTCCTGCCCAACCCGCTGATCCGTGAACTGGGTTCGCTGGCCCGCCAGGCGGACCTCGACGCCCCTCTGGTGGAGGAACTCGCCGCGGACATCTTCATGGGCACGTTCTCCCGCAAGTTCCTCACGGCGGCGCGGATCGCCGGCGACCTGCTGGGCGGCACGCTCTACGAGCGGTACTACGGCATCGACTACGCGGCGCTGCGCAATCTGGCGATCGTCGAGACGAGCACCGCACTCGTCCGCGGCTACCAGCCGCGGACGTCGCCGGGTTTCGCCCGGTTGTGCGGCGAGCGGGCCGGGGTCTTTGGGCACGGCTCGGTGGCGGAGTGCGGTGCGGTGATCGAGCAGGCGCAGATCCTGACCACACACAATCTGGCCACGCTGGTCGGCCGGGTCGGCATCGCCCCGGAGCCGGGCCCGGCCGATCTGGCGCGGCGCTGCTTCCGTACGGTGTGCCGGCTGACGGCGCAGGTGCACGACCATCCGCGGCCGCTGGCGACGATCAAGGATGCGGCGTACGCCTGGCGCCACCTGGTGTTCCATCTGGCGCTGTGCGACCCGGGAGAGCAGGCCCGGGTGCTGGCCCGGCTGGACGAGGAGGCGGCCCGCCATCCATGGCATGTGGCCGCCCGGCTGGCACCCGCCGTTGCGGGCCTGCGCCTGGTCGCCGGGGGTGGCGGCTTCGGGCCCGACGGCACGGCGCGGGGCGGCCGGGGCCGCCGTTTCCTGGGGTGGAGCGCGCGGGGCCGCCACTGGCTGAGCGCCCCGCCCGCCGCGTAGGCCACCCGGCGGGCGTGCTCAGCCGCGTGCCGCCGCGACCGGCTCGGGTGCCCCTACATCCCGCTGCCGCACCACCCACCGCAGCGGCGCGTACACCGCCACCGACACGGCGAAGGCCACGTAGTACGCGAGGTCGGCGCCGTGCAGGGCGGCCGCGACCGGCCCGGTGAGGAGGGAGGTGTTCATGAAGGGCACGGCGGCGGCGAACGCGGCGAGGAAGGCGACGCAGGCCGGCCACCACGGCTGCGGCCGGGCGAACTCGGCCGCGACGTCGATCGGCGCGCCGCCCCGGGCCCTGGCCCGCACCCGCGCGTCCACGAGCACGATGCCCACGAAACCGGGAATCCAGTAGCCGACGAACAGCAGCAGGTTCTGGAAGCGGACGGTGGTGTGCGCGGCGTGCAGCCACAGGACGAGCAGGAAACCGAGGACGGCGGCGGCCGCCGCGGCGAGCGGCCTGGGCACCCGCAGGCCGGCCGCCTGGAGGGCCAGCGAGCCGCTGTAGTCGTTCATCGCGTTGCTGCACACGGCCGCGGCCGTGATGGCGAGCAGGCCGAAGGCGCCGAGCGCCCCGCCGCCCAGCAGGCCCTGCACCGCGGCGGCGGTCTGGTCGGTGAACAGCCCGGCTCCCCACAGGCCCAGCGTCTGCACCCAGACGAAGGAGAGCACCATGCCGAGCAGCGAGTACCAGAACATCCGCGGCCGGGAGGTGCGCCGCGGCAGATAGCGGCTGAAGTCGGAGGCGTACGGCGCCCAGGAGACGGCCAGGCCGAGCGCCACGGTACTGGTCAGCACGAAGGCGCCGGCCCGGTCGGCGCCGTGCGCGGTACCCGGCACCGGCAGCGGCACACCGGTCAGCAGCTTGGCGCCGATGACCAGGAACGCCGCGCCCAGCACGAAGGTCATCACGGTCTGGAGCCGGTGCAGGACCTCGTACCCGAAGATCCCCACGACCCCCTGCAGGAGCAGCACCACCAGCGCGCCCGGCCAGAACGGCCAGCCGAGCAGCTGGGCCAGTGCCTCCCCGCCGAAGAGCCCGATGAGGGCGTCCCAGGCGACGGAGGTCAGCCACTGCATGACGCCGGGCAGCACCACCCCACCGCCGAACGCGAGCCGCGCCAACGGGAGCTGCCCGGTACCGGTCCGGCTGCCCCAGGTGCACAGATAGGCGGCCGGCAGCGCCCCGACGACCGTGCCGAGCACCATGGCGACGAGCGCCGTCCAGAAGTCCAGCCCCAGCGAGACGCCCACCGTGCCCGTGAAGACCCCGGTCATGGTCAGGTTCGGCGCACACCAGACGGTGAACAGCCGCGCCGGCGTCCCGTAACGGTTGCTCTCGGGCACCGGCTCGATGCCGTGCCCCTCAACCCCCAGGTCCCCGGCCCGCCCGGGCATCCGCCCACGGAACACGGCATCTTCGATGGTCATACCTCTCCCGGCATCGACGGCAGCGCCCTACGGTAGGCGGAGCCGTCGGCGGTGCCGTCACCGGGGAGGCCCTCCCTGAGGTGCCCCTTCGGGGAGCCCCCACCGGGAGGGTCGTCAGCCCAGGGCCCGGTCGAGGTTGAAGGCGGCGCTGATCAGTGCCAGGTGGGTGAAGGCCTGGGGGAAGTTGCCGATCTGTTCGCCGGTGCGGCCGATCTCCTCGGCGTACAGACCCAGGTGGTTGCCGTAGGTCAGCATCTTCTCGAAGGCGAGCCGGGCCTCGTCGACGCGGCCGGCGCGGGAGAGCGCCTCGACGTACCAGAACGAGCAGATCGAGAAGGTGCCCTCCTCACCGCGCAGGCCGTCCGGGCTGCTGCGCGGGTCGTAGCGGTAGACCAGCGAGTCGGACACCAGGTCCTCGCCCAGCACGTCGAGCGTGGAGAGCCACTTCGGGTCGGTGGGTGAGATGAACTTGGCCAGCGGCATCATCAGGACGGCGGCGTCCAGGACGGTGTCGCCCTCGTGCTGGACGAACGCCTTCCGCTCCGCGGACCAGCCCCGGTCCATGATCCGCCGGTAGATCGTGTCGCGGGCCCTCCCCCACCGGAGCATGTCCGCCGGCAGACCGCGGTGGGTGGCGATCCGCATCGCCCGCTCGATGGCGACCCAGCACATCAGCTGCGAATACAGGAAGTTCTGGGTCTTGCCGCGGGTCTCCCAGATCCCCTCGTCCGGCTGGTCCCAGTTCTCACAGACCCAGTTGACGAGGTTGCCGATGGTGTCCCAGTGCTCACTGGACAGCGGCTCCCCCCATTTGTCGTAGAGGTAGAGCGAATCGATGAGCGCGCCGTAGATGTCCAGTTGGAGCTGCTTGACGGCGTTGTTGCCGATCCGGACGGGAGCCGAACCCAGATGCCCCTCCAGATGGGACAGCTCCTCCTCGGGAAGTTCGCTGCGGCCGTCGATGCCGTACATGATCTGCAGCGGCCCGGCCGCGCAGGCATCGGAACGGACGTTGCCGGAAAGGAAGTGCACGAACGCCTTGGCCTCATCGGTGAAGCCCAGCCTCAGCAACGCATAAATACAGAAGGCGGCATCCCGCACCCAGGCGTACCGGTAGTCCCAGTTCCGCTCGCCACCGATCTGCTCGGGCAGGCTGGTCGTGGGCGCGGCCACGATGGCCCCGGTCGGCGCGTAGATGAGGAGCTTGAGCGTGAGCGCGGAGCGGTGCACCATCTCCCGCCAGCGTCCCCGGTACCGGGAGTGGGACAGCCAGCTCCGCCAGTACCGCACCGTGGCGCCGAACAGCTCCTCGGCCTCCATCGCCGGACAGGCCCGCGGCTCCAGCCCCCCGCCAATACGGTCGAGCGCGAACACCGCGGCGTCACCCTCGTGGAGCTTGAACGAGGACCAGGCGTCCGGACCGTCGATCTCGACCGGAACGCCGGACGTCAGCGACAGCGTCAGCCCCGGCGACTCGAAGACCGTATGGCACCCCTGGCTGCTCACCGTGTGCGCACGCCGCCCGTAGTCGAACCGGGGAGCCACCTTGGCGATGAACGGCAGCGTGCCGCGGACGCACAGCACCCGGCGGATCAGCCGGTGCCGGTCCGCCTCGCGTGAGTCGTCGACGATCGGCATGAAGTCCTGGACCTCGCCGACACCGTTGTCCGCGAAGAAGCGCGTGATCAGGATGTTGGTGTCGGGAAAGTAGAACTGCTTGGTGCGCGTGGGCACGTCCGGCGCCAGCTCGAACGACCCGCCGCGGTCGGCGTCCAGTATCGACGCGAACACACTCGGCGCGTCGAAACGGGTGCAGCAGTACCAGTCGATGGTCCCGTTCGTGCCGACGAGCGCGGCCGTCCGCATATCGCCGATCAGACCGTGCTCGGCTATGGGGATGTAGCGCGGCGCGTCCGCCCTACTGGGACGCAGGCTCTCACCGGCGACCATGTGACCTCCCCGGCTCCGGGGGCAGGAGGGCTCCGTTCAGGTTACCTCCGGCCCGTGACAGACCGCGAACGTTGACGTGCGGGGAGGCGGACGGGAGCGGGGCGGGGACGCGGGCGACGCCGGGCAAATATTGCCGAGGGCAACGAATAAGGGTCGCGATCACGCCCCGGCCTCACTCGGGGCGCGACCTCGACCAGTAGGCGCTCCGGCGCGGTCCGGCGCGGCGGGAGCACGGCGCAGCAGCACCCGACCACGGGCCGGCACGCTCTCCGTGGCATGTCGGCCCCGCGCCGGGCAGCCTGTGCACCGCACGCTCCGCCACCACCTCGCGGACCGCCTCACGCACCTTGAGCATCAGCGACGCCCGCCCGCACTGTCGTCGGCGCCGAGCACAAGTGGCGCGCCAGGCACGCCCGTTGGCTCCAGTTTCAGGATCTGGACCTCGTGAACTGCCCGGGCGCCGCAGGCACCTGGCTCGCTCCTTAAAACTCCATCTCCACATACTCGATGTCGGTGAACTCCACCTGCAGCCCGTCGGCGCGGCGGCCGTGGTCCTTGAAGTAGATCTCCTGGAGCCCCTCGGCGGCGATGTCGCGCAGTTGCTGTTCCGTTGCCCCGGCGGCCTGGGCGTCGAAGAGGCGGGCGGCGTAGGCCGGGGGCAGGGCCTGCGTGATGCGCCGGATGCGGCTGTCGTCGGTGCTGCCGGGGGCGGCGGTGAAGCCGAAGCGGGCGCGGGTCTCGATGACGATGCCGCCGACGGTCGCCGCCCGCTTCTTCGCCCGCTCGCGGACCCGCGGTTGCCACCGCCTGCGGACCTCGCGCTCCATACGGGCGGCCAGGTCCTTGCGGGGCCGCTTGATCTGCGCCTTGACGTAACGCTCGACGGTCCGCTGGGAGACCCCGAGCAGCCGCGCCACCGCCATGGTCGAGCCCTTCTCCGACTTGACCAGGAAGCGCATCTGCGCCGGCGCCGACTTGGGGAGGGGACGGGTGGCGGTGTGTTCCTCGGCCTTGTCCAGGCTGTCCTGGATGATGCCCATGGCGTATCCCTACTCCCCGTCTCCAGCGGCGTCGGTGCCCTTGATGTGCCGGGCCGGGTTGATCCGCTCGTCCTCGATCATCGCGGCCACCCACAGGAAGTCCTGGGTGCCCTCGTGCTTGACCATGCCGGGCGACACCCCGAGCCGGAAGCCCCCGGGAAGCGGTTTGCCCTCCTCCGTGTACGGGAGGAAGTCGAGCGGCGACGGACCGTGGGAGAGGTAGACGGCGCAGTCCGACAGGACCGCGACCGGGAATCGCCCGACCGCGGCGAGCTTGGTCATCTTGCGGTGCATGTTGGTGCGGGCCTTGCCGATGAGCTCCGCCCGGATGTGCGGGCTCCAGGTGGGCCGCTCCAGGGCGGGCCAGCGCTCGCCGTATGTGTGGCCCACGCCCTGCGGCCGCTCACGGAGCTTGCCGATGCCGCCCTTGACGGTCGACTTGATGGCCGACAGCACGGCCGCCTGCCCGGGGTCCACGTCCTTGTGACGCGCCATGGCAGCCAGGAAGTCGGCGTCCGGCATTCCCGGGCTGACCCCGAGGTCGGCCATCGTGGCCATGTAGGCATCGCGCAGCCGGGTGTACCAGGCGTCCAGATAGGAACCGTGCTCGTACCGTACGTACGCCTCCAACGGCTCGACGCGCGCGCCGAGTTCGACCGCGTACGCGAGGGTCGAGGTGGCGTACCAGGCCGGCCCGGCCGGTCGGACGCCCCTCGGGGTGAACGGGTTGGGCAGCCGGGGGTCGACGTCGATGCGGGAGAGGTCGACGAGCCAGGTACCGGGCAGCTTGGGGTCGAAGGCCGGGGCGCGCACGTGCGTGGCCGGGCCGGTGCCGACGGTGAGGCGGTTCGCCGCCGCGGCGAACGCCATGTTGACGTCGATGCCGACCCCGTACGCGTAGCCCTGGGCGCACTCCTCGTCGGTGAGCGGCCGGAACCAGTCGTAGGCCTCTTCGTCGAGGACCTGGTCCGGGGTGCGCTCGTGGTGGCGCGGGTAAAGGGCGGCGGCCACGGGGTGTTCGCCGGGCGCCTCGGGCGGCGCGGGATCGACGGGTTCCGTGAGCGCGCCCGGGTTGGGCCCGGAAACCCAGGCACCGGTGCCCTCGTCCTTGACGGCGCGGGTCGGGGGGCGCAGCGCGGTCATCAGCTCCAGTCCGCAGACGGCCGTCGAACCGCGGGGGGTGATGACGCGCGTCGCGAACGAGCCCAGTACGCGGGCGAGTTCGGCCGCCGGCAGGTGCTCCGCCTCTCCCCAGGAACGGGCATCGAGCGCGCCCCACGGAAGGATCGCGAGCTGCACGCACTGCCGCCGGCCACCCTCTGCCGGACGGTAGATCCGCGGCCAGGGACCGAATCCGCGCCGGGTGAGCTGCCACTTGGCACGCGCGAGCTGCTTGACGATCTTGTGGTCGGCCGCCAGGCGCAGTCCCCGCCGGTCCTCCAGGGCGGCGGGCAGCCCCAGCCGTTCGGCCGCACCGGCGGTGATCACGACCAGCGGGTCCGCGTCCTTGCCGTGCCGATGCAGCCGCGGCGCCCCGAGCTTCGCCTCGGTCAGCGCCCACTCGACCAGCGCCGGCACGCTTTTGGCCGGACAGTCCAGCACCAGCCCCTCGACGCAGTACGCGGAACCGTCCCCGTCGAGCACGGCAAGCGGCCCGTGCGCGAACCGGGAGTCGGGGTCGGGCGAGGACGGCTGGGCCGGTGGCCGGGGGGTGCGTGCGGGGCGGGCAGGACGGGCGCCTGTGGGGGTATGGCGCGGCGGCCGGGGAGGCAGGGGAGCGGGGGCGGCAGGGACGGTCGAGGTGGGTACCGATGCCGCTTCTGCCTGCCGGGCTGCAGGGGGAGTCGGGGCGGGGATCGGCGCGGGAGCTGGTGCGGGCTCGACGGGCTCTGGGTGATCGACGGCACCCGACCCGGCAGGGAATCTCTCCGCGAGGCCCTCCAGCAGCCGCAGATACGCCGCGCGCTTCGGCTGGCGCGGCTCGGTCCGGCCGGCTTCCCAGCTGGTGATCGTCTCCCGCCGGACGGACAGCGCCGTGGCGACCTGATCCTGACTCAGGCCGGCGGCCTCACGCAGCCGCTTGCGCTCCGCCGGCTCCGGGAGCGCATCCGGCACACCGGCCTGCGCCAGCAACGCATCAACCGACGCGAAGAGCGCATCCTGCTCACTGGCCACGGGAACCACCTCCCTCGCCACCCTATCCGAATCGCACCCCCACTCCCCCACGAAACGCACGTCGGAACGCACCGTCACACCGCCTGGACCAGACCCCTCGACACGCCCTCTCGCCACACCGGGCCCAGCCGTAGGACCATCCCGTAGGACCATGGCTCGCCCGCTCGGACCCACCACGCCCGTCATCGCCCGCGCACCCGCACGCCGCACATCGCACACCAGGGACCGATCCCCGCCCACACCCTCGGCTCTCACGCTCTGCCAGCATCCCTCGGGAGGACCCCGATCATGCACAGACCGATCGCCGTACGCGGCCTCCGCCCCCTTCTCACCGCCGGCCTCCTCGGCCTCGCCGGACTGGCACTCATCGTCCCGCCGGCCCTCTTCACCCCCGTCGCCCAGGCAGCCACCTCTCATCCAGCGCCGGCAGGACTCTCACCCGCGTCGACGTCCACCTCGCCATCCCCATCCCCATCCGCCTCCGCGTCCCCACCCACATCCACATCCGCGTCCGCGTCCGCATCCGGCGACGACGCGTACTGGACCCCGCAGCGCATGGCAGCCGCCGAGCCGGTCGCGGCCGACAGGAGTGGCCCAGCGAAGAGGAAAAGCAGCCTCCGCGCCGCGCGCCCATCGGCGGCGGACCCGATTCCGCCCAGCCACCCGTTCGACGGCCTCCCGCAGGTCGGCACCTTCTTCTGGACGGACGGCACCAACACCGGCCGTTTCTGCGGCGGAACGGTCGTCCGCAGCCCGCTCCACAACCTCGTCGTCACCGCCGCACACTGCCTGCGCGCGCCCGATCCGAAGCGCCACCTGTCGTTCGTGCCGCAATACCACGACGGCCTGAAGCCCCACGGGATCTACCCCGTCGACCGGATCTACCTCGACCAGCGTTACTACGACCTCGGTACGAACGGGGGCGCACGCTGGGACTACGCGGTCGTACGGCTCGGCGCGCGGGCCGACGGGGCCGAGGTGGAGGACGTCACGGGCGGGTACGACCTGGTCCCGTATCCCGGGTACAACCACCGGGATGTACGACTCATCGGTTACCCGGGCAACAGTGACACCACCCACCCCAAGCCGCTGGACTGCACCTCGTCCACGCACCGCTACACCAGCACCGACCCGGCCGCCCCCGGCGACTTCCTGGAGATCGCCTGCGCCGGCTACATCGGCGGCACCTCCGGCGGGCCGTTCCTCGTACGGGACTTCACCGGTTACACCCTGATCGGGGTCATCGGCGGCTACCACACCGGCGGGGACTTCCCCGACGTCTCCTACAGCTCGTATTTCACCCTCGACACGCTGGCGCTCTACCTGCACGCCGTACGCGGCGACACTCCGGCCGCACCCCGCATTCCCTCCTCGTAACAGGGCACCGGCACCACCCCCTGTTAATGTCGGCAATGCCGTAAGAAAACCGGCTTTCCATCGGAGAGCCGGTTTTCGCACGGCAGATCTGAATTCCGGTCAGGCCGGCAGTGGAAGGTGATGACCCGCGTTGGTGCCGTCGTTTCTCGCGTCCGCCCTGAATCGCCTCTTCCGGAACGAGTCATGGCGTCGGCTGCACGCACGGGCCGCTTTCTGGGTGACCGTGGGCATGAGCGCGCTGCTGCTCGCCGGCGCCGCTCTGGTGGTCGTCGCCGAATCAGGAGCGCCGCGGGCGAATATCACGTCGTACCCGAAAGCACTGTGGTGGTCGATCGAGACGGCGACCACGGTGGGGTACGGGGACTTCTACCCGGTGACGGTGTGGGGCAGGGTCATCGCGTCCCTTTTGATGCTCGGCGCCATTACGGCGTTCGGTGTCGTCACGGCCGCCCTCGCCACATGGTTCGTCGGCCGTGCGGAGCAGGACGCGATCCGGCTGGGCAAGGCGATCGGCAGCCATGCACGCGAGGACGCGGAGGCGCTGCGGGCGGAGTTGCAGACGCTGCACGCGCGTTTCGACCACGTCGAGAATCTGATCAGGGGCCGCGGTCCCACCGCGCCTTCCTGAACACTTCAGGAGCGTGGTCGACGGGGCTAAAGTGGTGACGTGATCGATTCTTCCGACGTCCGCCGTATCGCCCTGTCCCTCCCGGAAACGGTGGAGAAGGAAGCCTGGGAGATGCCCACGTTCCGGGTGGCGGGGAAGATGTTCATCACCGTTCCCGACGACGAGACGTCATTCGCCGTGCGCTGCCCCATCCACGAGCGGCACGAACTGATCGCCGCGGAACCGCACAAATTCTGGGTGCCGCCGCATGAGGCAGGTTCTCACTGGGTGCGGGTCCGGCTGGCCGCACTGGAGGACTTGGACGAACTCCGGGACATCCTGGTGGATTCCTGGAAGCAGGCCGCCCCGGCACGGTTGCTGGACAACTTCCGCCCGAGCGAGAACGCGTAATCGCGAACGCGCAATCAAGAAGGCGCAATCGAGAACGAGTGCTACCTACTGGTGGTGACGGCGGCGCAGATCGCTCCAGTCGAGGGCCTGGGACGCTTTGAGTTGGGAATGCTCCGCCGCCTCGCGGGTTGCGGCGAGGACGTCACCGTGCTCCTCGACGAGCTCTTCGTAGATGGGCGTGGTGCCGGAGGAGTGCGTGGCGGTGGTCATATCGGTGGTTCCTTCTCTCCGTGTGCTTACGCTGGTTCGGCTCGGTAGGTATTCGCCGCCCCGGGAAGAAGGGAGCACCGGTGGGGTCAGCCGGCCGCGGCGGGTCGACTGAAACCTTGGTGCGCAAAGGGAGGTTGTCCCCACTGATACACCGCTCCCCCGTGCGGCGCTGGCCATCGTGTCATGTGCCTGGCGAGCATGCAAAGATCATCCCAGAGCCTGAGACTGTTGATCATCGTTGATGATCGAACGCACGATTTGTGCGCACGAAAGGCACACCCGAAAGGTACGCGCGAGGGTATGCGCGAAGGCCCCACAGAGGCGCGGCGGGGCGCGGTGCGTGCCCCGCCGGAGCACCCACGGCTCCCGCTCACCGCCCATGCCCAGGAAGACTGCGGCTGGTCGGGGGACGCTGCGGCTTGGCGCGCCCGGGGTGGGCGGACGGCTGCCAATACTGAGCGCATGCCGGAAATCGCTGAGGCGCGGGTGCGGAGGGTGGCGGCCGAATGAGCGCGCGAGAGGTGGCCGTCACGGGGCTGGGACTGGTGACGCCCGCGGGGGTGGGGGTCGCCGCCACCTGGCAGGGCCTGCTGACGGGCGAATCCACCGCGGCGACCGAGCCGTCACTCGCCGGCCTCCCGGTGGACTTCTGCTGCCGGGTACCCCACTTCGACGCTGCCGCGCAGCTCGGACGCCGGCTCTCCTGGCGGCTGGACCGGTGCGCGGCCATGGCCCTGGTGGCCGCCCGCGAGGCGGTGAAGGACGCCGGACTGGGCGCCGGCAGCTGGGATCCCGTACGGGTGGGGGTCGTCCTCGGGGTGGGTACGGCGAGCATGGAGCGCTATGAGGCGGAGTTCACCAAGCTCACCGAGGGCCGGGCCACGGACATCTCCCCGTTGGCCATTCCGCGCAGCGTGCCGAACATGGTGGCCGGCGAAGTGGGGATGGACCTCCAGGTGCGGGGCCCGAACCTGACGGTCAGTACGGCGTGCGCGTCCGGGGCGACGGCCTTGGGCACCGCCCGCCAGCTGCTGCTCACGGACGCCTGCGACGTGGTGGTGGCGGGCGGCAGCGAATCGCTGTGCAGCCGGGTTCCGGCCGCCTGCTTCCACCAGATGGGCGCGCTGTCCCGGCGGGCGGACGATCCCGCGGGCGCCTCCCGCCCCTTCGACGCGGACCGTGACGGGTTCGTCCTGGCGGAGGGGGCCGGGGTGCTCGTACTGGAGCGGCTGGACCATGCCCGGTCCCGCGGCGCCCGCCCGCACGCCTACCTGTCCGGCTACGGGGCGTCGTGCGATGCGTACCACTTCACGGCGCCGCACCCGGAAGGACGCGGGGCGGCCGAGGCGTTGTCGGCCGCGCTGGGCGACGCGGGGATCGAGCCGGGCGATGTCGACCACGTCAACGCGCACGGCACGTCGACGGTCCTCAACGACCGGGCGGAGGCGCTGGCACTGCGGCAGGTCTTCCGGCGGCCGCCGCCGGTGACCGCGGTGAAGGGGGCCCTGGGGCACTCGGCCGGTGGCGCCGGGGCGATCGAGGCGGCGTGCACGGTCCTGACACTGGCGGAGCAGGTGATCCCGCCGACGGCGAATCTGCGACGGCAGGATCCCGAGATCGAGCTCGACGTGGTCGCGAAGGTGCCACGGCCGTTGCCGATGGCCGCGGCGGTGAGCAATGCGTTCGGGTTCGGTGGCCAGAACGCCGTACTGGTCTTCCGCGCGGCGTCGTAGAGCTTCTTCAGCCGTGGTGCCGGTGGGGGCGCACGGACGCGGGCGGAGATCACGCGAATGCTCGTATTGCAACGGTGCGCCGGTGCGCCGGGGCTTCTGATCCCTGACACTTCGACATACTGCAACACATTCCTAATAAATAGGAATAACGTCAGTGCCCCATGCCACAGTCCGGGCCCGCGGTGCGGACGCTGCCGGCCGCGGCCGGCCGCGCGGTCGAAGGAGTGAGTCGTTGATCACGATCACCGGTGCCACCGGCTTTCTCGGCGCACAGCTCCTCGCCGCGCTGCTGCGCAGGGACGACCGTCCTGTCTGTGCCCTCGTACGGGGTGATCCGGTCTCCGCACGCGAACGACTGCTACGGGCCGTACGCAGCACAGCCGCCGGGCCCGGGGCCGAGGCCGGATCGCGGGCCGCGTGGGACGCCGACGAGTTCCACCGGCGGGTCACCCCGGTGCGGATCGAGCTGTCCGCCCCGCGGCTGGGACTGTCCGAGGCGGAACACGCGGCGCTGGCGCGGCGCACGCAGGAGCTGTGGCACTGCGCCGCCGACACCAGCCCGCTGGGCCAGGCGGCGGCACTGCACCGCACCAACGTGGCAGGCACCCGCCGCGTCCTGGAGCTGCTGAGCGCCGGCGGGCGTACCGGGCGGCTGTTCCACATGAGCACCGCGTTCGTCGCGGGCCGGCGCCGAACGGGCGTGGTGTACGAGGACACGCTGGATGAGCAGTACGGATTTGCCACCCTGTACGAGGAGTCGAAGTTCCGCGCCGAGAGCCTGGTGCGCGCATGGGCACGGGCCGAGGGCCGGCCGGCGGTGGTCTTCCGCCCGAGTCTGCTGGTGACCGACCGGCCGTCCCAGGCGGGTGAGCCGCGCCACTGGCTGGCGGTCCAGGCGGCCCGGATCAGCATGCTGGAGCGACAGGATCCGGCCTTCGTCCTGCGCGCCGCCGGTCTGGACGGCGACGACATCAGCTTCCCCTATACGGCGCGCGTGCCGGGACGGCCGGACGCCGTCGTCAACCTGCTGCAGGTGGACTGGGCGGTGAGGGCCATGCTGCGCTGCGCCGCCGCCCGACCCGCGCAGACGATGGCCGAGCTGGAGTCACCCGTCGAGACCTATCACGTGACACACCCCCAGGACTGCTCGGTGCAGGAGCTGGTGCGGATCGCCTTGAGCGGATGTGACTGGCTTGATGTCACGCTTGACCCGGACGTGACGGCCGAAGGCATGCGACCGCTGGAGCGGTTCCTCATCCGCCTGGCCGCCGGGCTGACTCCGCACTGGTGGTCCCGCCGCCACTACGACCGGACCCGCCTGGAGACCGCGGCGGCCGGCCTGGCACCACCGCCGGCACTCTCCGGGGAGTACGTCCGCTCGGGTATGAGCATGCCCTCGTCGCGGGGCTTCTCCGCCCCTCCTCCCTCTCCCGCCTCCTCGTCCCCCTCTTCCTCCTCGTCACAGAAGGGAGCCGTGACGGCTCGTGTCTGATTCCTGCCCGACGCACACTCCCCCTGCCCCCTCCCCCACCTACGCCGTCATCTGCGCGGCCCTGAGCGAGACCTTCGGCATCGACACGGCCGAGCTGCGTCCTGACGCGACGTTCGAGGAACTCGACGTCGATTCCCTCGCACTCCTGGAGTTCGCCCTCGTCATGGGCGAACGCCTCGGAGTGACCGGGGAGACCGAGCTGCGTCCGGGCATGACGCTCGCGGAGGCGACGGCGCTCGTCGACGCGTCACCCGTGCGGTCGTGATCGGCGCCCGCATCTCACCCGTTCCGCCGCACGGACGATCGTGGTCGGAACTCAGGCTCGGCTTGAGGGCGAGGTCAGGTCAGTCACATCGGCGTGACCGGACGTGACTGACGAACCGTCATGGTTCCGGTGGCCATGGCGGGGACGAGGATCACGGCGGCCGCGCCCCGGCGCCCACCAGTTGGCCCTCCCGGCCAGCCGCATGACCGACGGGACCAGCACCCCGCGTACCACCGTGGCATCGACCACGACGGCCAGTGCCAGACCGATTCCCAGTTCCTTGAGCAGCAGCACGCCCGAGGAGGCCAGCGCGCCCATGGCCACGGCCACGGCGAGCGCCGCCGCGGTGAACAGCCGTCCGGTCCGGGAGATGCCGTGGACGATCGCCGCCGTATTGTCGCCCGTCGCCCGGTAGTGCTCCTGGATACGGGAGAGCAGAAACAGCTCGTAGTCCACGGACAGGCCGAATGCCACGCTGAACAGCAGCAGCGGAATCGTCATGTCGATCGTGCCGGTGACGGTGAAGTCGCCGAGCAGCGACCGTAGATGACCGTCCTGGAAGACGAAGACGAGACCGCCGAGGGCGGCGGAGAGGCTCAGCGCCGCCACCGCGAGCACCTTCAGCGGAATCAGCACACTGCGGGTGAACAGGAACACCACGGTCATGGTCCCGGCAGCGATCAGCCCCAGTGCCAGCGGAAGCCGATCCGCCAACGCGGCGCGGGCATCGACGACTTGAGCGGCCCAACCGGCGAGATGCAGGGTGCCGCCGGGGGCCGGAAGCCGACGGACCGCGTGCACGAGTGCGGCGGCACGCTCCGACTGCGGATCGGACCGCAGCGTCAACGTCACCACACTGCCCCGCACCACGGGCCCGGTGGCTGCCCCGCCCAGCCTCGGCGTGTACGCTCCTCCGCCCACCTCAGGGGTGTGCGTTCGCCGGCGCGTCTCAGGGCGGTACGCTCCCTCGCCTCCCACACGCCGCCCACCCTCATACCGTCCCGTCGCCGGAACGGTCACCGTCGCCTCCCCCCGCACCCCGGCCAGCGCGGACAGCCTGCGCCCGTATGCATCGAGCGCCGCCCGGTCGGCCTCCGGATCGACGCGCGGGAGGACCGCCACCAGGGTGCCCTCCGCGGACGTCCCCCACTCCCTCCGTACGAGATCGGCGGTCGCATGCGATTCGGCGCCGGCCGGCAGGATCCGTTCATCGGCGAGCCCGGGGCGGCCGTGCGCGAACGGCAGCACCAGCGCGGCGAGCACCACCATGCAGGCCGCTCCCCAGCCCACCGGCCGCCGGGTGACCGCCCGTGCGACCGTGCCCCACAGCGGGCTGTCCCCGCCGATCGTCGGCGCCGGCGCCCACCGGAACCGTCCCAGGGGGTCCAGCGCCGTGACCCGGCTCCCCCAGCGGACCAGTACCGCGGGCAGCACGAACACGGCGGTGAGGGCGGCGAGGACGACCACCACCATGCCCGCGTACGCCATCGAGCGCAGGAACGAGAAGGGGAACACCAACAGCGCCGCCAGGGCCGCGGTCACCGTACCGGCCGACACCGCGACCGTACGGCCGGCCGTCGCCACGCCGGCCCGCGCCGCCTCCTGTGCGGTACGCCCGCGGGCCTGCTCCTCACGGAACCGGGCGACGATGAACAGGGCGTAGTCCACCGCCAGTCCGAACCCGAGCGCGCCGATGAGGTTGACGGCGAAGACGGAGACGTCCGTGACGGCGGTGAGCACCCACAGCACCGCGAGCGCCCCCACCGCCGCCACCCCGCCGACCAGCACCGGCAGAAGCGCCGCCACCAGCGAACGGAACGCCAGGGCCAGGATCACGAAGGTCAGCGGTGCGGCGATCAGCTCCGCCCGCAGCAGGTCCGTACGTGCCTGCACGGTCGACTGCGCCAGGCTCCACGCGGGCCCGGTGGCCCGGATCGCGAGCGGGCCGACCTCCCGGGTGTAGCGCGGTACGACCCGCTCCGCGGTACGCGCCGTCTCGGTCTCGCTCCCCTCCAGATCGACCAGCACGAGCGCGGCCCGCCCATCCCTCGACCGCAACCCCGCCGCACGCCCACGATCACGACCACGAGCCGGATCACGAGCGAGAACACGGATCTGATCACTGCCACGCGGACCGTGCGCATCGTCCACGTCCGCCGCCCAGTACGAGCGGACCCCGGCCACCCCTTCCTCAGCTGCCAGCCGCTCCGTCAGGCGTCGACCCGCGACGCGCACCGCCGGACCGTCCAGCGCATTCCGAGGTGAGACCGGCCGGACGACCAGGACGAGTTCCGGACTGCCGGCACCGTAGCGCGCCGCCCACGCCTCGGCCCGCGCCGAAGGTGTCCCCGACGCGGCCAGACCGCCCACGGACAGCCGATCGGCCAGCCCCGCGGCAGCGCACCCGAAGAGGACGCACAACACCCCCGTCACCACCAGCACCCGCCGCGGAAACCGCACCCCCCACTCCGCGAACCCCCACCGGCCGGTCCCGCCGCATCCCTTGCCCATCGCGCCATGGTCCAGCCGGCCTGCGGACAGGCTCAGCTGACGCGCCGTCACTCACGACAGACATGGAACGGATGGCGCACCATGAAGGCCGCGCACAAGTCCGCAAACCGAGCCCATGCCCGCCGCGATCACCCCGCTCCCCTTCGCCCCCGGAGGTCAACACCGTGACCCAGGCCCGCTACATACGGTTCCAAGGCACGACACGCAGTCCGCACGGCCACTTCCCCGGCATCTTCGCCCTCGCCAACGGGCTCGCCCGGGACGGCAGGCTGAGCGAGGAGCAGTACCGCTTCTGGCGCGCCGGAAACGACTGGTACGACGCCCACTACGCCAATCCGTCCGACACCGACCCACTCGTCTACGACCGGCAACGCAACCCGTGCGCGGTGGCCTGGTTCAAGGCCACCGCAACGCACCTCATAGAGCGCGTGGACGGCTATCTGCACCTGCTGGCCGCGCACGGCGTCCCGTACGAACGACTGGAGTCCGCCGACCCGGGTCGCATCATCTACGAGGACGACGACCAGGTCGTGGTCGTACCCCGGGGCTGAGGAGAGCCCGGGTTGCCTTCGGGGCGTCGCGGGCTCAGTGCGGGATGCCGTCGATGAGTTCGCGGGCGCCCTGGCGCAGCAGGGTCACGGCCACGGAGGTGCCGAGCGTCTCCGGGGTGAGCGGGCCGGCCCATTCGTGGGCGTTGAGGACCGTCTTGCCGTCCGGGGTGAAGACGCAGGCGCGCAGGGAGAGTTCGCCGCGGCGGTCCGTGGTGGCGTACCCCGCGATCGGGCTGTTGCAGTGCCCCTGCAGGACGTGCAGCAGCATCCGCTCGGCGGTGGTCTCCTGGTACGTCCGGGGGTGGCCCAGACCGCTCACCGCGTCGATGGTCTCGGTGTCGTCCTCGCGGCACTGGAGCGCCAGCACGCCCGCGCCGATCGGCGGGCACATCTCCTCGACGGAAAGGACCTGGGTGATCACGTCCGTCCGGCCGATGCGCTCAAGGCCCGAGACGGCCAGCAGCAGTGCATCCGCCTCGCCGGCCGCGAGCTTCTCCATGCGGCGGTTGGCGTTGCCGCGCATCGGCACGCACTGGAGGTGCGGGTGCGAGGCGGCGAGCTGGGCGATCCGCCGGACCGAGGAGGTGCCGATCCGGGTGCCGGCCGGCAGCTCGTCGAGGGTGCGGCCGCCCGGGTCGATCAGCGCATCGCGGACGTCGTCGCGCTCCAGGAACGCGGCGAAGGTCGTACCGGCCGGCAGCGGGCGGTCGCCCGGGATGTCCTTGACGCAGTGCACCGCCAGATCCGCCTCACCGGCGAGCAGGGCGGCGTCGACCTCCTTGGTGAACGCGCCCTTGCCCTCGACCTGCGAGAGCGCGCCCATCCAGCGGTCGCCGGTGGTCTTGACCGGGATGACCTCGGTGGCGATGCCGGGGTGGAGCGCGGCGAGTTCGGTGCGTACCCGCTCCACCTGGGCCAGGGCCATCGGCGAGTCGCGGGAGACGATACGGATCAGTTCTGGGGCGGACATGCACCCACGATAGTCCGTCAGTTATGGACGGCAGCCCGCAGGAGGCCCCCTGCAGGGGCGTTTCCTCGGCCTCCTTTCCCTTCGTCCACGTGCTCGCGAGATACGGTCCCTTCATGTCCCGGTCAACACCCAGTTCCAGCGCCAGCTCCAGCGCCAGCTCCAGCGCCAGTCCCAGTGCGAGCCCCAGCGCCAGTTCCAGTGTGAGCCACAGCGCCAGTTCCGCTTCGCGTTCCCGTTGCGGCGCCGCTTCCGAGCCTCCTACGTCCGCGTCCGGGCCCCTGCCCCCGGCCCCGTCCTCCCTGACCGTCACCGCGGACGACCTCGACCGTTGCGTGCAGCTCGCGGTGGCCGTACTGCGCCGGGCGCCCGCGGAAGCGTGGCAGCAAAGAGCCGGTTCGCTGGAGTGGGACTGCTGGGAGACGGTCGAGCACCTCAGTGACGACCTCTTCGCCTACGCCGTCCAACTCGGGCCGCGGAAGCCGCCGTTGGACGGTGAGGTGCCCTTCGTGTGGGAGAGCCGGCGGCCGGGCGGGCCCGCGAACGCCGTGCATGCCGACCGCGCGGCGGGACCGGCGGGGCTGTTGCAGGTGCTGGAGGCGTGCGGCGCACTGCTGGTCGCCATGGTGCGCACGGCGTCTCCGGAGGTCCGGGCCCACCATGTGTTCGGGCTGTCGGACCCGGCGGGCTTCGCGGCGATGGGGGCGGTGGAGACCCTGGTCCACACCCACGATCTGGCCGAGGGGCTGGGGCTGACCTGGGAACCGCCCGCCGACCTGTGCGCACGGGTGCTCGCCCGGCTGTTCCCGGAGGCCCCGGGTGACCCGGGGGTCGCGGGTGACCCGGGGGCCGCGGGTGACCCGGGGGCCGCGGGTGACCCGGGGGTCGCGGGTGACCCGGGGGCCGCGGGTGACCCGGGGGCCGCGGGTGACCCGGGGGCTCCAGCTGACGCGGAGGCCCCAGTGGCCCCCGGCCCGTGGGCCGTCCTGTTGTGGGCCACCGGACGCGGTGCGCTACCGGGGCGTCCTCGTCTCACCAGTTGGCGCTGGGACAGCAGCGTGCGCCGATGAAGTCCGGGGTGACTGCGCCGATGGGGTGACGACGACGGGGGCCCGTCGTCGATCCCGCCCGGGAACGTCGTCGTCGGGCTTCGTCAGGATGAGGGCAAGGGCGCGGCACGGTACCCGCGCTCAGTGCCGTGCCCAGGGGTGCCGTAGCCGGATCCAGATGTCCCTGGCCCGCCGGCCGGCCTCGGTGCGGCTCTTGGCCACGAGTGCCTGGGCCTGCTCCTCGGTCTCCACCATCGGGCCGGAGCCGCGCAGTGGTTTGCCTGCGGTTTCGTGCAGGAAGAAGGTGGCGATCAGCCCGATGACACCGGCCGCCATCAGGTAGTACGCCGGGACCATGGCGCTGCCGGTCGCCTGCACCAGTGCGGAGGCGAACAACGGTGTCGTACCGCCGAAGAGCGAGACGGAGATGTTGAAGGAGATCGACAGCGCTCCGTAGCGCAGCCGGGTCGGGAAGAGGGCCGGCAGCGTCGAGGCCGACGTCCCCGCGAAGCACACCAACAGCAGGCCGAGGATCAGACATCCGAAGGCGGGCAGCAGGATGCCGCCGGCCCGGATGAGCAGCACCGCGGGCGCGGCGAGCGCGATCAGGGCGGCGCTGCCCGCCATGAAGACGGGCCGCCGGCCCCATTTGTCCGAGGTGCGGCCGACGGTGGTGATGGTGAGCACCACGACGACCATGGTGCCGAGCACCAGCAGCTGCGCGGTGAGGGGGTCCTCGCCGAGGGTCTCGGTCATGTACGTCGGCAGGTAGGAGGTCACCATGTAGTTGGTGACGTTGTAGAGCAGTACCAGGCCCATGCAGATCAGCACCGCCTGCCAGTGCCGGGTGAAGATCTCCTTCAGCCGTCCGTGTCCGGACTGGCGGGCCTCCTCGACGGGGTCCTCGCCACCCGCGGCACGGACCGCCTCCGCGTCGTGGTGGGCCTGTTCGGCCTCGCGCTGGAAGGCCGGCGTCTCCTCCAGCCGCAGCCGCATGTACAGGCCGATCAGCCCCAGCGGCCCGGCTACGAGGAACGGCAGCCGCCAGCCCCAGTTCACCAGACCGTCCGTACCGAGGACCCCGGTGAGCAGCGTGACCAGTCCGGAACCGAGCGAGTAGCCGACGAAGGTGCCGAAGTCGAGCCAACTGCCGAGGAATCCGCGCCGGGTATCGGGGGCGTATTCGGCGATATAGGTGGTGGCTCCGGCGTATTCGCCACCGGTGGAGAAGCCCTGCACGAGACGGCAGATCAGCAGCAGAATCGGGGCGGCGAAGCCGATGGTGTGGTAACTGGGCAGAAAGCCGACCGCGAAGGTACTGATCGCCATCATGATCATGGTCGCGGCGAGTACGCGCTTACGGCCGATGCGGTCGCCGAGCGGACCGAATACGAGGCCACCGAGCGGCCGGACGAGAAACGCCGCGGCAAATGTTGCGAACGTCGAGACGACCTGCGCCCCGGGCGAACTCGCCGGGAAGAACACCTTCCCCAGCGTGCCCGCCAGATAGGCGTAGACGCCGAAGTCGAACCACTCCATGGTGTTGCCCAGCGCGGCCGCCGAGACCGCCTTGCGGACCGCGGGCCGGTCCGTGACGGTGACGTCCTGGGCGCTCAGTGGCTGTTTGCGGCGGCGCAGCAGAATGCGCAGCATGCGGTCGGTCGCGGGCGAACCCCCGCGGGCCGGCTTCCGGCCCCGCCGCGGGGTTGGCGGTTGTTGACGTCCGGGGTTCATTTCATCCCGTCATCAGGGCGAGGTTTCGGCATCACGAGCAGAGTGAGTCAGGCGCACTCATGTCCGCGGTACGCAGCTTCGCTTCTCAGGGGCTGCGGTACTCACGTCGTCTCGCGTGTGCCCAGTGATCGCCAGGCAAAACGGCTCACGACCGGAACGACTGGTGAGTACATCTCGGAGTCGGAAAGCGGAAAGCAGAAAGCGGGGAGCTGAAAGCAGAACGCGGGACGGGGAACGCGGGACGGGGAACGCGGGACGCCGAGAGGCGTCGCGAGGTCGTTCTCAGCGTTGGGCGGATACTGAGCGGCGAGGGCCGAGCGCGTTCATTATTCCCTCGCCCCTTCCCGGCCGGGGAAGCATCCACGGTTCCGCGTGTCGCTCGCCGGCAGGCTGAAGACAGCACGGTGCCCGGACCGGCGCGGCGGCCGGCCCGGGCATCGTCCGGTTGCAGCGGGACGAGACGCGAGGACGGGAAGGGGGCGGAGTCGGGGAGGGAGGGGAGGAGGGAGGAGGTACGAGAGCAGATCAGGCACGCCTGTACGAGGAGAGGTGGGCGAAGACCACGACGTTGTCGACGTAGTCCCTGACCTTCCGGTCGTAGGCGCCTCCGCAGGTGATGATCCGCAGCGACGCGTCCGGCACGTCGCCGTAGACCCGGTCGTTGGGGAAGTTCGCCTTGCTGAAGGTCTCCACGGAGTCGACCTTGAACGTGGCGATCACCCCGTCCTCACGGGTGATGTTGACCGTACTGCCGGGTTTGAGGGATTCGAGTTGCATGAACACCGCGGGTCCGGTCTTGGTGTCGACGTGCCCGGCGATGATCGACGAACCGCGTTCGCCCGGCGTGGCCCCGTCCTTGAACCAGCCGACGAGGTTGTTGTCGCCTGCGGGAGGAGCTTCGAGTTGGCCGGTCGGCGTGATGCCGAGCGGGGTGAAGGGCGCATCCACCGCGATCGCCGGGATCGACAGCCGCTTCGGCGCGGAGCGGGGCAGGGCCAGTCCCGGAGCGACGGTCGGAGCGGATGAGGAGCCGTTCGCCCGGGGGGTTGCGGAGGCGGCCACGGCGTGGGGGGACTGCGGCTTGGGGTCCGCCGAGGTGTCGACGGAGTTGTACACGAGGAGCGAACCCAGCAGAAAGGCTGCCGCGGACCACAACAGGCCGCGCCCGACGGGGCGGGAGGCGGGGGTCCGGGGCGGGTTCTTCTTCGGCTGGGGCGACTGCTGGGCGGTCATGTGCGGATGCCTTTCGTGAACGGGCGGCGGCGAGTCGTGGGGAGGCGGTGGGAAACGCAATCGCCGCGGCCACCGTCCACGAGGAACGGTGGCCGCGACGGCGCAGCGGCCTCCGTACGGGGCAGCCTTGTCAGGCCGTCGCAGAGCCCGAGGCGGAACGACGACGCAGCATGTAGGCACCGGCACCCAGACCACCGAGCATCAGCACGGAGCCGGCGGCCATGCTGCTGCCGGACGCGAGGCCACCGCCACCGGTGTGGATGCCGCCGTGCGGCCGGCGGTGGTCGCCGTATCCGCCGTGGTCGCGGTCGCCGTAGCCACCGTGGTCCCGGTCGCCGTAGCCACCGTGGTCCCGGTCGCCGTAGCCACCGTGGTCCCGGCCGCCACCGTCCCGGCCGTGGTCCCGGCCACCGTCCCGGCCGCCGCCGTCCCGACCGTGGTCCCGGCCGCCGCCGTCCCGACCGTGGTCCCGGCCACCGTCCCGGCCACCGCCACGGCCGTGGTCGTCGTCACCGTAGCCGCTGCTCTGGTCCCAGTCGGCGACCACGGTCCGGGCCAGCGCGCCGCCACCGGTGTGCACACCACCGCTCGGCCGCTGCCTGCCGTGGTCGCAGTCGTGGCCCCGGCCGTAGTCACGACCGTGGCCCCGGCCGTAGTCACGACCGTTGTCCCGGTCGCGATCCCGGCCGTTGTCCCGGCCGTTGTCACGGTCGCGGTCCCGGCCGTTGTCGCGGCCGTTGTCCCGGCCGTTGTCACGGTCGCGGTCCCGGCCGTTGTCGCGACCGTTGTCCCGGCCGTGGTCGCGGCCATTGTCACGGCCGTAGTCGCAACGGTTGTCGCGGCCGTGGTCCCGGTCACGGTCGCCATTCCTGTCGTGATCGTTGTTGCTGGCAGACGACCCGCTGCCCGAGGCAATATCCTCCATGATCATTGCGTGTGCGGCGGGCGCGGAGATTGCGAGGGCCGCTGTGATAGCGGCCGAAGCGAACAGGGTGCGGGCAGTGCGCATGGGGACATGTTCCTTTCGGCGCGACTGCGAAGGCTGACTCTTTGTCGGCACATCGGATCGCAGTAGCGACGTGATCACCGTCAGCCGGATTGCGGCCGCGCACCACCGGAGAACGTCGCATTCGAGGTACCCGCTGGGCTCTTCGGGTGGCCGAAAGCAGCGGATTCACCCATTGGACGGCGCGCGTCGTCGGCGTGTCGCGCAACGAGTGGGCTAGGGGGCGCGGCAGCACACTCGCCACCGGGATGGCTCACACTCACCACCGGATGGTTCACGAGCTCCACCGCCACGGTTCACGCCCCCACCGGGATGGTTCACGACTCAACGACTGCGACGACAAGTGCGGTGGCCCGGCAAACTGCCACGCCGGCGATCAACTCCGGCCGGGCGGCAGAGAACCCAGCACCGAGATATCGGCCTGGCCACCGCTCGGCCCGGCGCTGAACGTCCTTCCAGCGGGCTGCAGTTGAGCATTTACTGCGCCAGTCGACCCGCACTGACGAAGCGTCACTTCGACCACAGCAAGTACTGCTGGAGCAGGTACTGCTGGGCCGCAAAGCGCAGAGTGCCCGCACGCCGCCACGTGCCCTCCGCCCCCGATTGCCCTCCCGCCCGTCACCCGCCCTGAGGAATTCGTACGGCCAAGAGGCCGCCCCGGGAGGCGCCGCCCGCACCGCATGTTCCGGCGGCAGCGGGCGATGACCAACGGACAACCGCTCGCCGTATCAGCCGGCGTTCTCCCGAAGCGCCTCCTGGACGATGGCCTCCAGTCGGGCGTGGTGGGCGCCGCGCCAGTAGACGCGGCCGCAGGCGTTGCACTGCGCGAAGACGTCGTACGTACGCTGCGTGCCGTGCTGGAGTTGCTCGCGCACCGAGTCCTTGTCGGCGTCCGCCAGCTCGCCGTTGCACGCCGTGCAGCGCGTCCAAGGGGCCAGCGCGGGCGCAAAGCGCCTCAGGACGTCACGGAGTTGGTCGTCGGGCCGGTCGCTGTAGACGAACGCGCCCGCCCAGATCTCCCGTCGGCGCAGCAGCCCCCGGTCCCGGGAGAGCAGCACCCGCTGCTCCTTCGCCGAGAGCGCCGCCAGTGCGGCGTCGCCCGGGTCCTGGTTCGTGTACGCCGCATCGACGCCCAGCAGCCGCAGCCGGCGGGCGAGGGTGCCTAGGTGGACGTCGAGCAGGAAGCGCAGCGGGGCACCGGGGACATGTTGCGGG
Source organism: Streptomyces sp. NRRL S-337 (assembly GCF_000720175.1). Lineage (GTDB taxonomy): Bacteria > Actinomycetota > Actinomycetes > Streptomycetales > Streptomycetaceae > Streptomyces > Streptomyces siderophoricus. The sequence continues at coordinate 44,857 of NZ_JOIX01000001.1, read as the reverse complement.
CGTTCGACGGCCCGCACCTCGATGCGTTCGCCCGCGCTCGGCACATGGGCCGGCGTCGCCTCGGTCCCGTCCACCACCAGACCGCCGACCTCGGTGAGCGGGACGCCCAACGACTCGACGACATGGCCGAGCGTCGACGTCCCGTCGGTCACCACGGGGACATCCGCGGCGCTGTGCTCTGCCGCGACGAAAACGTGCAGCTCAGGGGCGAAGCTGAAGTGGACTACCGGTGCGTTCACGTCGCACAGCATGTCATCGGACGGGACCGACCGGCCAGCAAATTCCGCCTCGGCGGGCGGCCTCCGCGGAAGCGGTCGCGGCCGGTGGGGAGGGGGGCGCGGCAATCGGCCGGGGCAGCGGGAACCGGCCGGGCAGCGGCAACCGCGAGCCGCTCAAGCTGGGACGGGATCTGGCTACGTACGGACCGTAGTGGTGCGCGCCCTCGGTTGTGCACGGTGGAGCAGGCCCGCGCTCCCCCCTCAGCCCTAGCCTCACTGCCACCCCACGAACATCACCACGACACCAACGTCACCGCGACAACAACATCGCGGGGCGTCGAGATCAGAAGACGTTGAGGTCGGAAGAGGTTGACGTCAGAAAACGTCGACGTCAGAAGACGGCGACGTCGCCCAAAGGCACCCACATCACGAGCACGACCAACGAGGGGCGGTACCGGTGAACTGGCTCATCCATGACTACCGCGAGAACGATCTCGCCGAAGTGGTCCACCTGATCGACTCCACGGCCGACCTCGGGCAGGAGTCCGTCTTCTCACTCGCCGAGTGCATCAGCGCGCTGACCTCGCGGCAGCCCGCCGTGGTGGCCGTCCACCAGGGAGCGCCCATCGGCGCCGCGCTGGCCTGCGTGGCGGGTGAGCGGGGCTGGGTGATGCGGATCGCGATCTCGTCGGCCTGGCGCGGCCGGGGCCTGGCGAGCGCACTGCTGGTGGAACTGGAACGGCGGCTGATCGCGGCCCGGGTGAGCCGCATCGCGTACGTCCTGCCGGAGGAGGACCTGCTCGGTGAGGGGTTGCTGAACGCCGGCTACACGCGTCAGCCCGCGGTGGCCTACTTCGAGAAGGTCGAACCGCACCACGGTCCGGCGGCCAGCCTCCTGGAGGACCTCGGCGGGCGGTTCCTGCCCGCCGACCTCTGGGCCAAGGTGGCCGGGATGGAGGCGGAGAAGGACCTGATCGAACGGCGGGTCGTACTGCCGCTCGCGGAGCCGGAGCGGGCCGCCCGGCACGGGGTCAGGCCGCCGCGGGCGATCGCGCTGTTCGGCCCGCCGGGGACCGGCAAGACCACCTTCGCCCGGGCCATCGCCGCCCGACTCGGCTGGCCGTTCGTCGAGCTGCTGCCGTCCCGGCTGGCCGACGAGGGCAATCTCGCGGCGGCGCTGCGCAGCGCGTTCGCCCGGATCGCGGATCTGGAACGGGTGCTCGTCTTCATCGACGAGGTCGAAGAGATCGCTCCGGTACGCCATGAGCCCGCCCAGCCGGGTGGGCTGCACGGCGTGACCAATGAACTGCTCAAGCTGATACCGGGCTTCCGGGAGCGGGACGAACGGCTGTTGGTGTGTGCGACCAACTCGATCCGCTCGCTCGACCCGGCGTTCCTGCGTCCCGGCCGGTTCGACTACCTGATCCCGATCGGCACGCCGGACACCGCGGCCCGCTCGGCGATCTGGTCCCGGTACACCGACGGGCGGACCGATGTGGACGTCGCGGCGCTCGTGGCGGCCAGTGAGCTGTTCACCCCGGCCGACATCGAACACGCCGCACGGGTGGCCGCGCAGGCGTCGTTCGAGCGGGACCTGGAGTCGGTCGGCGCGGGGGCGGGCACGCACGGCCGGTTCGGTGCGAGCACCGAGGACTACCTCGCCGCCATCGCCCAGTGCCGGCCGTCCGTGACCCCCGCCATGATCGACGAGTTCGGCGCGGACATCACGGCCCACGCCCGCTGCTGACGGGCGGGCTGAGCCGGGGCGGGCCGCCCCGTACCCGTGCGCGTACGCCCGGCTCCGCCGCCTCAGCAGCTCAGATTGTCGCCAGGTGTGGTGCCCAGGATCTGCACGAAGCTCTTGTAGTTGTCGATCCGGCTCTGCACCTGACCGGGGTTGCCCCCGTTGCATTCGAGGGACCCGTTGATGCTGCGGATGGTCTCCCCGAAACCGGCGCCGCTCACCATCGCCTGATGTGGCGTCATGGTGCCCGGGCCCTTCTGGGTGTTCCAGTACCAGAGCGCGGTCTTCCAGGCGACGGCGGGATCCTGCTCCACCAGGTAGGGGTTGTGCAGCAGATCGATGCCCAACGCGTCGCCCGCCGCCTTGTAGTTGAAGTTCCAGCTGAGCTGGAGCGGCCCGCGGCCGTAGTAGGCGGCCTGCCCGGCCGGGCACCCGTACGGCTGGCCGGCGTCGCAGTAGTGGGGATAGTTGGCGGTGTTCTGCTCCACCACGTAGACGAGCCCGCCGGTCTCATGGCCGACGTTCGCGAGGAACGCCGCGGCCTCCTGCCGCCGTACGGTGTCGCTCCCGGTGTTCGCGAACTCCGGGTAGGCACTGAGCGCCGCGGTCAGTCCGCTGTACGTGTAGAACGGATTCCGGTTCGGGAACATCTGGTGGAACTGCGCCTCACTGACGACGAATTCCTCAGCCCGCGCATCGGCCCGGGCCCCGTCCGGAGCAGCGGTACAGGAGGAACAGCCCACCGCGGCCGCCGCCACCGGTCCCGTCGGTAGGACGAGGGCGACACCAACGGCCAGAGTCGCGGCACTCAGTACCGCGGCCATACGTGTTCTCATTGCGAAACTCCTTCACGCGGCCGACGGGCGCCGCGAGCCCAGGAGCAGGGCCAAGCGGGGCGTGGCGGGGCGGGCCGGCCGCAGGGGTGGGGGGGAGGCAGGAATCGCGACCGGAATCGCGACGGGATTCGCGCGCACGGACATGCAGAGAGGAACGAGCCAAGGTCTAGACCAAATGGAACCCAACTGCAGGCTAGCCAGCCCCACTTGGCCATGTCCAGACCAATGCAAGGATCACCTCGCCCCGCCACTCCGCCCCACCCCGCACACCTGTGCAACAGTGATCCCATGGAAATGCGAACGATCGGACTGCTCGGCGGGATGAGCTGGGAGTCCACCGCGGAGTACTACCGGCTGCTCAACGAGCTCACCCGCGAGCGTCTGGGCGGCCTGCACTCGTCCAAGTGCGTGCTCTACTCCGTGAACTTCGCCGAGATCGAACGACTGCAGGTCGAAGGCCGCTGGGACGAGGCGGCCGAGATACTCGCCGAGGCGGCCAAAGCCCTGGAGGCGGCCGGCGCGGACCTGCTGCTGATCTGCACCAACACCATGCACAAGGTCGCCGATCAGGTGGCCGCCGCGACCTCCGTCCCGCTCCTGCACCTCGCCGACACCACGGCCGAGGCCGTCCGCGCGCACGGGCTACGCCGCATCGGACTGCTGGGCACCGCCTTCACCATGGAGCAGGACTTCTACCGCGGCCGCCTCGCACGCCACGGACTCGACGTCCTCGTCCCGGACACCGCCGGCCGCAGCACCGTCCACAAGGTGATCTACGACGAACTCTGCCTCGGCATCGTCAGCGAGGGATCCCGGGCGTCCTTCCAGGCAGTCATCGACGATCTCGTCGCGGCCGGCGCCGAGGGCATCGTCCTGGGCTGCACCGAGATCGAGTTGCTCATCGGCCCCGAACACAGCCCGGTCCCCGTCTTCCCCACCACCCGCCTGCACGCCGAAGCAGCCGTCCACCACGCGCTCGCCCCCGTGGCCAGGTAGCCGGCCCGACGCTGAACGCCCTTGCAGTACGGCCATGGCACGAGGTCATGGCGTGAGGTCCACGAGGTCACGGCGTCAGGTCACGGCATGACGGGCGAGCGAACCCGTCGGGCAGGTCACTCGGTCCCCACACCAACCGCCGACACGTACGACCACCCCTTCAACTACCCTTTCTCCACGAATTCTTGGGCGACCCCGAGGTTTGAAGTGGCGACAGGTACTCTGACGTGGTGTCGCGTACCGAGTTAGAACGACTGGCCAGAATCCGGATGCAGGTCACCGGGGAAACGCTCGAACGCGCCATGGCCGTACTCCAAGGACAGGCCGCCGAACCGGACCCCGAGGTCGGCCACGCCCCTGAGTCGGACCGCACCCTTCCGGATGTCGAGCCCGATTCCCCAGAGCCAGGCTTCGCCCCCACCCTTGCCGCCGCTCCCGCTCTCGTCCCTGATCCAGACCCCGCCACGGACGGCGACGGCGAGGGCCACGGCGATGGCGATGCAGAGCCTGCCGATCCTCCGGACGTCGGCGAGGCCCCACCTCAGCGGCGGCCCCACCTGCGCGGCCTCTGACTGAATGAGCGGCTCGTCTGCCCCGAACCTCGCGTCACTCACCGAATCCACTGCAGCGCACCTAGTCACCGCCCGGCGCGGAGCACTACCGGTAGGGGGCCGCGAAGCACTACCGGTAGGGGGCATTTCCGTTACTTCCGGGCACAAGTAGAGGCACGGCCACCGGCCCGGCATGGACGCAAGCAGAAGCGCGGCCACCGGCCCGGTGCCGCCACCGGACCAGTCACCGCCCGCTCCGCCACCCCTCAAGCGCCGAGCCGGCGCGCGAGGAGCGGTGTACGGGGTGCCTGGTGTCCGCCGCTGGCCAGCATGCGCACCTCGCCCCGGTCGCTGATCTCCGCGCGTACGATCCCCGATTCGTCCTCGTAAACGGGATACCCACCCGCTCCGGCCCGCTCGGTGCGGCGGACGATCACCACGTCGTCCTCTACGGCGGGGGCTTGAAATACCAGCTCATAGCGCTCCGGGTAATCCATGGCGGCCTCCCGATACGGCTTGGCCCTTCCATCGTCGCTCAGGCCCGCCGAGCGCGCCTCAGGAAACGGCGCTATGCCGAGACGGAAGACCGGAGGGGTGCGATCACGGAGCGTTTGAGCCCCGCTCCCGTGCGCTGTCACAGGAGCGGGGCGGGTCCGAGAAGCGCCAGCAGCTCGGATAGTTACGGGTCCCACCGTACGGGCCACCACTGACAACGCGGTCCGGGAGAGAGCACGAGGTGCCGCCCGCACGAACACCCGACAGCGACTGGCCACCCGAAAATTGCCCTGCCGCGGCAGCGGGGCCTCACCCGATCAGGGGAGTACCCTCCGGTCAACCCAAGGCCCTGATAGAACAGACGGTCGCAGCTGACTACAGACGAATGCGCCGGCCGAGCCGGGACCAGCCGCGAAAGCTGACCGAGCCCAGAAGAATGAGGTAGCGGAAGGTGACGAAGGAACCCCATTTCGCGATCGCGACGATCGCCCTGGACTGCCCGGACGCGCACCAGCTGGCCGGCTTCTACGGACGGCTGCTGGGCTGGAACGTCACCGCCAGCGAACCGGACTGGGTGCTACTCCGATGCCCTGATGGCGGCACAGGTCTCTCGTTCCAGTCCGAACCGGGCTACCGACCGCCGGTGTGGCCCGAACGCCCGGAGGAACAACAGAAGATGCTGCATCTCGACTTCCGGGTCGACGACCTCGACGAGGCCGAGCAGTACGCGGTCACACTCGGCGCGGTACGAGCCGAGTACCAGCCCCAGGACGATGTGCGCGTGCTGTACGACCCGGCGGGACACCCCTTCTGCCTCTTCCGCGACTGACCGACCGCCTCAACGCCCCTCTCCGCCCCCTCTCCCCCTCCCCTCTCCCCCTCCCCTCTCCTCCCTTCTCGTCTCCCCTCCTCTCCCCCACCCTTCCCTCCCCACAGCTCGGCTGGAGCTCCCCTGAGCTCACTGCCGCCCGGACGCAGAGCGTGTGGGAATGGACACATATAGCCAGCGAATTGCATCCACCGGACCATCGGTCCTGGCTGGTCAGGGAGTTGAGGGGGCGACAGGGGCGGGGGCCGGATCACGCCATGTGAGCCACAGCGCGCCGCAGGCGGGGAGGCGTTGTCAGTGTCTGCCCCTAGCATTGCTCATATGTCCCCAACTCCTTCTACCCATATGGGTGTGCCTGTCCCTGCGTCCGAGGCGAACGAATCGATTCGGCGGTTCGTGCGCGCTCGGCGCGGTCTGACGTGGACGGCGCAGGACATGGCGGAGTACGCGGCACTGCTGGAGGTCTGGACGCTGGCGGTACGGTCAGAGGGCGCGGACGTCATGGTGGAAGCGGCGTAAGTTCCCACACGCGCACCAGACCAAGATCAGAACAAGGTCAGAACAGCATCGGCCCATGCCGGGGCCACCCCGGGACCGCAGAGAATCAGCCAATAAGCGAGACAGGCGGACAGGACCCGGGCGAGAACCCGACAGGACCCGACAGGACCCGACAAGAAGAGGAACCCGGACAGGAACAGGAAACCGGACGCGCAGGACAGCGGACGGGCAGGACCCCAGGCAGGCACACATGAGTACGCCACTCCCCGGTTTCGAGAGCTTCGGCACCGCGGCAGCAGAGCCGACATCTGCGGGGAGCGAGCAGCTCCCAGGCGCGCCGGCCCCAGACGAGCAGGCCCCCGGCGAGCAGGCCGGCAGCCGGACGACGAGCGCCCGCCGGGAGATCGCCCCCGGCGCCGTACACGTCCCCGGCTGGCTGTCCCTGGCGCAGCAGCAGGCGCTGGTCGTCGCCTGCCGGAACTGGGCGCGCGGCCCCGTGCCGATCCGGCACACCAAGCTTCCGAACGGCGGCGTGATGTCCGTCCAGACCGTGTGCCTCGGCTGGCACTGGCAGCCGTACGCCTACACCCGTACCGCCGACGACGTGAACGGCGCACAGGTCGCCGAACTCCCCTCCTGGCTGGTCGAGTTGGGCCGCAAGGCGGTAGCCGCGGCATACCGGGACGGGGATCCCACGGCAGCAGCCACGTACCCCTCCCACACCTACACACCCATCACCTACACACCCGACACCGCACTGATCAACTTCTACGACGACCAGGCGAAAATGGGCATGCACCAGGACAAGGACGAGCGCTCGGACGCGCCCGTGGTGTCCCTCAGCATCGGCGACCGCTGCGTCTTCCGCTTCGGCAATACCGAGACGCGCACCAAGCCGTACACCGACGTCGAGCTGGCCTCCGGCGACCTTTTCGTCTTCGGCGGGCCCTCCCGCTTCGCGTACCACGGCGTGCCCAAGGTACGACCGGGCACCGGCTCCCCCGCCACCGGCCTGGCCGGCGGCCGCCTCAACATCACCCTGCGCATGACGGGCCTCAAGGGCTAGAACCAGGGGACGGAACTCAACAGATCTCAAGGGACGAGGATGAAGAGCAAGGGTCCAAGCCGTCGTGCTCCCGAGACCCGCCAGGTCAGGCCAGGCCAGCCCCACCAGCTCACGCCCACCAGGTAGTCCCCCAGGGCAGGTGACTCCGCCCCCCGAAGGCCGCACACTGAACTCATGTGCCGCAGCATCAAGACGCTCCGCCCGCCCATCACCCCCGAGGTCACCGACGAGGACGTCCGGGCCGCGGCCCTGCAGTACGTCCGCAAGATCTCCGGCTTCCGCGCCCCGGCCGCCCACAACAGCGAGGTGTTCGACCACGCGGTGAACGCGGTGGCGGCAGCGACCCAGGACCTTCTCGACGGCCTACAGATCCGAGGCTCCGCCACCCGCCGGCCCAGCAGCCAGCCCACCCGCCAGTAGTCCCACCCAACGCCACCCCACAAACCCACCCGCCCCACTGCCCCCCTTCTTGCTGCCCTGCTGCCTCACCCTCCCCACACCCTCACTCTCACCCTCCCCAGCCGACCACCGCCTGCACCGGTAGGTGATCGCTCGGGAACTGACCGTGTGCGGAATAGGTGTTGATCAGCGCACGCCGCGTCCGTACGCCCGGCGACGTGAGGATCCAGTCGATACGGTCCCCGTCCGGCACCAGCGGCCGGTATCCGTGGAAAGTGCCGTACTGCGCGCTCCGCTCCTCAGCCGTGTCCCAGCTGTCAACAAGCGCCCCGCCGTGCAGCATCGCGTCGTACACGGGATTCCCGTGCGCCGCCACATTGAAGTCGCCGGTGACAATCCGGGTCAGTGCGGGATCAAGCCCGTCCAGCCTCTCGGTGATCAGTGCCGCGGACCGCTCCCGCGAGTACTGATGTGCATGATCCAGATGCGTATTGAGTGCGTAGAACTCGCTCCCCGTACGCAGATCCCGGAAACGCACCCAGGTCACCATCCGGATAACGGTATTTCCCCAGGTCGCCGACCCGATCACATAGGGGGTATCGGACAGCCAGAAATGGTCGTACTCAAGCGGAGCGAGCCGCCCCACCCGGTAGAAAATCGCCGCGAATTCGTCCTTGCTACCACCACCCCGCCCGGTGCCCAGCCAGGCGTAGTGCGGCCCCAGGTCCTCCGCGATATCGCGCAGCTGACCGTAGAGCCCCTCCTGGGTACCGAGTAGATGCGGACCCTCCCGGCGAAGGAGGGCCCGCATCACGGGGCGGCGCTCGGCCCAGGAATGCGGCCGGGTGTCCGAGGCATAGCGCAGGTTGAACGTCATCACGTGCAGCGCCGGCCCGCCGTCGGCGGCGTACGCGCTCTCCGACCCGTACGCCGTCGTCGTCACCACCGGCCCGGTGACCGCCGCAGCCGCCACCGCCCGCACCACGGCCCGCCGCCGAAACCCCGGCTCACCCGCCCCGCCGGCAGTCACACCAGCCCCATCCCTTAGGTCACTCAACTCAGCTACGTCCGTCGACTCAGCTACGTCCGTCACATCAGTCATCCGAGACAGGCTCTCGAAGAATGCAGTGAGCGGGAAGTGACCCTCCGGGGAACGTGCCCGGAATCAGCCTCAACGGTCGCTGGCCGGCCCCCGCCAGTCCGCGTGCCGAATACGCGACAGCTCCCGCACCTCACCGACCGTCCCCCACTCGTCCCGCCCCAGCCGCGCCAACGGCTTCAGCCGGGAGATCTCAGGATGACCGTCAACCAGCACGTCCTGCGATACGGCCGCATGCACCACCCGCCCGAAAACGATGACGGAGTCCCCGATCCCCACGGTGGAATGCACCTCGCACTCCAGCGCCACCGGCGAGGCCGCCACCCGCAGCGGCTTGACCCGCAGACTCGGCTCGGACTCAATTCCAGCCGCCTCGAATTCACTCACACCGTGCGGAAAATCGGTCGCGGTGTCATTGATCTGCTCAAAAAGCCCCTCGGACGCAAAATTCACCACGAATTGCCCGGTCGCCTCGATGTTGAGGAGAGTGTCCTTGCGCCCGACCGAACTGAACTGCACAACCGGCGGCGCGACGCTGGCAATGTTGAAGAAGGAGTGCGGGGCGATGTTGTGTACCCCGTCCGCCGAGGTGGTTGACACCCAGGCGATCGGCCGCGGAACCACGGTGGCGGTCAGCAGCCGGTAGAAGTCGTTGCGGGACATGACAGCGGGATCAAAGTCAGTACGCATGCGATCAGTATCCAGGTGCACCACCGAGCGCCCTACAGCGGATCTACCACACCACCCAACCCCTGAATCCGCCAGAAAGCGCCCAGCACCGGAGCCACCGAGCGCCAGGAGCCCACACCATGACCACAGCAACCGCCAGCGCGTGATCCAACATGACGACGGCCCTGGAGTATCTGGTCCTCGCAGCACGGCCCTCATACTCCGAGTCCTGACAAGCCCCCAACCGCACTCCTGCCGCAAGACAGAGCGAGTTCCATCGCCACGCGGCGAACGTTGCCTGATGCGGCACTAGCTACCAGCGGCGCCAATGCTGTGATCTCTTACGCGAAGGCCACTGAGTAGGACACGCAGCTGGTCAACATGAGGGCGCCGCCGCGCGCCCGATGCCGGTCGAACAGCTCGTGGACGGCGAAGGCGGACTCGACCGGGCTGCGCGTCGGGCCGTTGGTCAGGTGGTGCGCCAGTCGGTCGGCGGTGCCCAGCGGCCCGTACAGCGGGACGGGCGTGGTGAGTTGGAGGTCGGCGAAGAGCGCCGCGTACTAGGCGGTGAGCAGGTCTGCGCTGTGATCCGCGTGCGGGTACGAGATCCAGATGGCGTCCACATCGTCGAGCCGGACGTAGCACTGCAGTTGGGCAAGCGTGCCACTGCCCGCATCCACCCGGACGCGGGTCCCTCCGCCGGACACCAGGGATCCCGCGCACGGGTTATCCACGCTTGCGTAGGGCGTCGCGGACCCAAGACGGTGAGATGGAGAGGATCGCGCGTCATTCGGAGAGTCTCCAGAAAGCCTGAGCCATCACCGCTGCATTACCGAGTCTTTGTCGCCCTTGGAGCAGTTCGAGCTGCGGTTGACCGCGATCGGACTGCGCTCGGCTTCGAGATCGTTGGCGCATGCCTCACGCCTGTCAGCAGCTGGTCGCCAAGGCCGAGCGGCACGAGGGGGTCCCGACGGCGTCCGGCTGGTGCTCCCCGCGGGCGCGTGCCACCGGGCCCAGTCGGAGCGGGTGCGTCGGCGTGTGACGTCGAGATCGGCCATCTCGACCTGGCGGTCTGGCCCGCCCGCCCCGGTCGCAGGGCGGGCCCCGATTGGAGAGCAACCAGGCCACCCACAGCCGAACCGAAGACCCACCGCAACCCCGCCGTGCCCCGACGGCCTTGGCCGACTGGCATGTACACGTGGCAAGGTGGATGCGTGACCTGGGAGGGGGCGGTGACGCGGTGTTCTATCGCGTGCATGCGGTGGATCTGATCGATTCGTCGTGGGGGATGCACACGCTGAACGACGAACTCGTGGAGACGGTTCTCGCGCTGGTGCGGGAGCTGAGTGAGCAAGCGGGCATGGTGGGCGACGACGAGGCGGGCGAGGTTTTCGCCAACGTGTACAAGAGCGCAGCCAAACAAACTGTGAACCAGATCGGGGAAGCCGCCCATGTCATGGGGCGTGGCAGTGACGCAGTCCTGCAGACCGCCAACAACTACATGGCGGCCGAGAGCGCTGCGGCCAAGGCGATGCTGAAGGCGATGGGGAAGAGCGGAGCAGCCGGCCCTCCGACGGGGCGATCCGGCAACTGCACTCCAGCTCCGCGGAGGCGGGGTGAGGAACTGGAGGAGGTGGTTGGCGAGACGAGCACCGCCACCAAATGGTTGCTGGGTGACCGATTCCGCGGTGACCCCGACAAGCTGCGTAGCGTCGCCGCCACTTGGCGCAAAGTCCGAACCATCACCGAACGGGTGCACACCGAGGCGCAGGATTGCTGGCTCCAGGCCAAGCGCAATCATGAGGGCAAAACCGCCGAGGCCATCGACAGGTTCTTCACCAAGTTTGTCGGATGGGAGACGGCGCCGTCCCAGACGGACAGCTCGTGCACACTGATGGCCAACCTGCCTGCCGCCTGCCAGCAGATCGCCAATGCGTGCGACCGGTACGCCGACCACATCGAGACCGCACACAAAGCGGCACTTGATGACGCATCCGATCCCTTTGGGGAATCGAGCTGGCAAATGCCCTGGGAGAAACCAGCGTTCGGAGGTAACGGATACGACGGGGGCCTGATGAACGCCGTCGTGAGCGACGGTCGAATTACCCAGCTGGCGAGCCTCGCACACAACCTGGACGCCTCCCAGGCCCGTGTCCCAGTGCCCGGCCCGAAACCGGACATCGACGCACCAATGCCAGGCATCCCACCCTTCATCCGCATCCCCGCCCCGATCCTCGTGCCCGCGGCGTATTTCCCGCCAGACCCGTCCGTACCACGCGGGCAGCCCATCCCCCCGCCCAATCCGCCGGACCCGCGGTTCCCACCGCTCAGCGCCCAGGAGCGTGCCGCCTTCACGCACTGGGCAAGTGGAATGCGCGACGGCGGATTCTCCAACGGACGGGACATCACCGATCCAGACAACGCCTACCAGCACCGTATTTGTGGCTACCCGGAGAAGGAACTGCCGATCAAACCAGGCATCTCGAAGCACGGCACGCAGATCGCTGATGGCTTGCGTGCTTCTGATGGCATGGCGGTGGATGCCAAGCACGTCCGAGATCCTGGATGTTCCAGGACCTTCCGAAGCCTCGACAAACTGGCCAAAGCGGACGACTTCCAGAAGAGGGTATTGTTCCGTGACGACACAGACGAGCTAAAGAAGTACAAGTCAGCGATGGAGTACGGGCCGAATAAGGGACAGATCCGCGGCCTGGAAATCGTCACCAACGACCAATCGACCATGCCGTACTGGGACGCAATGATGGCCGCCCAAGGTGTTAAGGGCTACGCCCGCTACGCACCCTGATAAGGAGATCCTGTGCCAGACACAGCCGCGCACGATTACCGGACGCTGTTCATGTTCGGCGCCCCTAACGCCAACCCGCGAAGTTGGGACCTGTCACTCGACACGCTCGCCGACACCCTGCGAAGCCAAGATCCCGACGTTTTTCTGAGCCGGGACAGCAGCGAAATCACTGGCGACGAGCTGACCTTTGGCTTCGGAGAAGACCTCGAAGGCTTTGCCCAGTCTAATCCTGACGGGACGGCACTGCGGGACTGCACAGCCGAAGAAGCCGCCGAATTCGCCCTCTGGCTACGCCAGTACATCGTCCCTGAGACGGCAGAAATCGAGTTTAATATCCGACCAGCCGCAGAGATCGACCTGCCCAACCGCCTCCTGCCCCGGGGGGATGCAGCGACAGTGAAGCAGGCCCTACTGGCGTACATCGAGGACGTCCTTGCAGCGCAGGGGCGCGGGGAGATGTGAGCCCTCAGCCATCGGCGGCCGGTGGGCAACCGCTTCGCTAAGCGTGCGGTGCTCCTCCGCCGACGGCTCCTGCTTCTCGTCGACGTCATCGAGTTCACGCTGAGGGTTCAAGAGGCGCCCGCCGCGGCAGGTTCCTCGCCCGGCTCGTCGTTCCGGTCGGGGCGCGCGGCCAGGTGCCAGCCGTCCTCGTTCGGCCGGCCCCCGCCCGCCACAACCGACCCAGGGCCTGCGCACCGGCCGCCGACGAGCAGCCCAGCAACCGTGCCAGCGTTGCCGCCCCCATCCATGACAGTCGACCGCACCACCGCACAGCCGCACCACGCCGGCCGGTCGCGCTTCCAGGACCGCCAGCAGCAGCGCGAGACGATCAGTCGCGGCCCCCTTTCCGGTCCGCTTCCCCCGCAGCCCGGCCGATGTTTGCCGACCGTAGGCGTAGGTCCGGCCCCTCGTCCACGCGAGCCGCGGCGTCCGCCCCCGCCTCACCTTCAACAGGAACTGGGCCGGCCCCGTCTCCGTCCACGCCGACGGCTCCGTCTTCGCCCTGCGGCTGCTGCCGGGGCAGAACGAGGAACCCTGCGCGTGCCCGTCTCGCTGACGCACCTCCCCGCGTGGTTTCACCTCGGGGAACCGACCGCTCACCGGGCGACGCGGTGATCACCGTCTCCCCAACGGGTCGGCACACCCGGGGCGCCGGCGGTCTGGAGGCGGCTACTGGACACGCAGGATCGTGTTCTTGGTGGGAGTTTTGAAGGAAGCCGTTCCGTCCTTCGACGAGTTCGGCTTTCTGTCGGGGTCGGGGGCCGCGTTGGGATCCTGGGCGGGCTTCGTGAAGGTGAACTTCGCGATGAATTCCCCGCCGCTGATGACGAGCGGTTCCCTGGAGCCCGACGTGCTCGTGTCCCCGGATCTCCCTGACTTGTCGGCATCCTTGAGCTCGAAGGAGATGACTCCCGCCCCAGGGACTGTGAACGTTCCGGCGACATAGACGAATGCCGCTTTGAGCTTCTTCTCGATGTCGTCCGGCAGACAGGCGGGCAGGCCGTGAACCTGCACATGCGGGCTTGATCCGGATACCGGGAGGGGAGTGGGCGGGATGAGGGTGTATTTCGCGTCGGGGTCCTTGGGCGGCGTGACCAATACCTCGTCGCCGGTGACAATGACGAACTCGCCCATGCGCCAGGTATCCTCACGGGTCGACTACGGGTGGGGGGCCGCGCCGCACATGTGACTCAGAGGTCCACCAGCGACACCGTGTTCGAGGCGGTGTTGGCGACGTACACCCGAAGTCCGCCCGGGGCGAAGGTGACGCCGTGCGGGGCGTTGCCGACGGGCAGAGGCGCCCCGACCGTCTTGAGGGTGGCGGTGTCGATGACGGCTAGGCTCTGCGCGGCGGGGATGGTCACGACCAGCGTGCGCCCCTCGGCGCTCAGCGCCAGGCCGTGGGGAGCACCGGGCAGTTCGACGGCGGTAGTCACCACGAGCGTGGCGGTGTCGACGACGAGCAGTTTGTCTGCGCCGGTGTCGGCCACGAACAGCCGGCTACCGCCCGGGGCGACGACCACCTCGAGCGGTGCGACCCCGACGCCTGCGGGGGTTCCGATCACCGTGCGCGTGCCGGTGTCGATGACTGTGATGGTAGCGGCGTCGGAGTCGGTCACGTACAGCCGTGTGCCGTCGGGTGATACGGCTGCCCCCAACGGTGTGCTGCCGGTCAGGACGGGTGTGCCAAGGACGGCCCGGGTGGCAGTGTCCACGACATGCACGCTTCCGGTGCCGGAATCCGTGACGTAGAGACGGCTGCCGTCGGGGGCGATGGCGAGCGTGCGTGGCTGGCCGCCGACGGAAATGGCATTGTCTGTCGGGGCGTTGGTCTCGATGTCGATCACCGAGACCGTGCCCGCGCCGGAGTTCGCCACATACAGCAGTCCGTCGGCCGCTGCCATGCCCGTGGGGCGTTTGCCGACGGGGATGCGTGTGGTGTGGGTGTCGACGTCCGAGACGTCTCCGTCGCCGGAGTTGGTGACGAAGGCACGTCGGCCGTCCGGAGTTAGCGCCACGGCCGTCGGATAGAGTCCGACAGGGGTCCTGTCGATCACCGTTCGGGTCGCCGTGTCGATCACGAGCATTGCGGCGGACAGGAACGCGGCGACGTAGAGGCGGTCCCCCTGGGCGGCTGGCGCCAGACCGATCGGCTGGCGGCCAGCCGGGATCGGGTCACCGCTGACGCTTCGGGTGGCGGTGTCGATGACGGACACTGTGCCACAGCCCCCGTGCCCGCGCTGGCCGTCAAGCGCCGGCGCCGTGTCGTTCTGGTTGGCGACGTAGACGCGCCGTCCGTCGGCGCTGACAGTCAGGGCTGCGGGCGAGACTCCCACGGGGAGGGTGGCCACGACCGTGAGGGTGGATCCGTCGATGACGGTCACATCGTCCGACGCGCGGTTGGCCACGTACACGTCGCCGTCGGGAGTCACGGCCACGGCGTTCGGCTGGCTTCCCACGGGCACCGGAGTGCCGGGGTTCACCGGGTCGGCGAGAGCGAACAGGAACACGGTGTCGGCGTCCTCGTCGGCGACGTACACGTGTCTTCCGTCGGGTGCCGCGGCGATGCTCAGGATGGAGCCCTCCCAGGCGTTGGTCTCCATGAACTTCTCCTGGGAGGAGACGTCGATTCCAGTCAGCCGGTTCTGTCCGGCGGCGAAAAGGAACCGGCCGTCCCGGCTCATGGACAGTGTGACGGCCGGATTGGCCAGGGTGATGTCGTCGAGCACTTCGTCCGTATCGGCGTCGAACACCGTCAGTGCGTTGGACTTGCCGTTGGCGACGAAGGCGAGGCGGCCGTCGGGTGTCACAGCCACCGCGTTTGGCTCCTGCCCGGCAGGAACTCGCCAATCGTCGGGGCCGATGACGGAGACGGCGTCGGACCCGGAGTTGGCCACGTAGACACGCCGGCTGTCAGGCGCAGACACGCTTTCCGGGCGCACTCCGGCGGAGGCGGAGAGGGACTCGGTGAGGAAGGGCAGCACGGCGCTCCCCTCGAAGTCGGAGGCGTAGCCGCAATGCCCGTCGGCGGTCAACGCCATCATCCGGGGGGCACCGGCTGTAGGCAGTGTCCGCAGCACCCGGAGGTCCGCTGTGCCGACGACGGTGATGCGGTCCATGTCCCTGTGGGTGAGGAAGAGGCGCCTGCCATCAGGGGAGATCTGCAGGTCCTGCGGAAAGCCTTCGACGGCGATGTTGGCGGTCACGCTGCGGGTTGTCGCGTCGATCACGGCGACCTGGTTCCCAAGGAGGGACGCGACGAAGACACGGCGGCTGTCGGGCGTCACAGCCATGCCGAAGGGAATCCATCCGACCGGGATCGGTGAGCCGATCACTGTGTCGGTGCCGGTATCGATGACGATGACGGTGTTGGCCCCCGTGTCGGTCACGTAGACGCGCAGGCCGTCGGGCGAGACCACCACCCTGGCTGGCTCCGTGCCCGTGGCGATGTCGCGGATCGACTTCGCCAGACCGGTGTCGATCACTGACACCTTTCCCTTGTCCTGGTTGGACACATAGACGCGGCGCCCGTCGGGCGTCATGGTCAGGAAGCCTTCCCCCGCGGCGACTTCGATGGTGCGGGTGACGCTCTGGGTGGTGATGTCGACCACGGAGACCGCCCCGGCGTCCGCGTGGGTGACGAAGAGCTGGCCGCCGTCGGGATGGAACACGAGATCGCCGGGGCCCGGGCAGGCGATAGTGCTCGTCACCTTGTGGGTGAGAGTGTCGATCACGAAGACGGTGTCGTCCGAGCCGGTGACGCAGAGCTTCCGCCCGTCGGGCGCGAGCGCCAGTGCGAACGGGGTGTGGCTCAACGGAATCGGGGTGGTGCTGAAGTCGACCACGAATCCAGGATGAGTCTGGTACCGACGACCCGCAAATTCACCAGTCCACCACCGATACGGTGTTCGAGGCGGCGTTGGCCACGAAGGCGCGGCGGTCCTCGGGAGCGAGGGCGAGGCCGTGCGGGGCGCCACCGACGGGGACCGGGGAGCCGGAGATCGTGAGCGTGGCGGTGTCGGCCACGACCAGGACCTTCGCGGCGGGGACGGTCACGAGGAGGCTGCGGCCGTCCCGGCTGACGGCCACGCCGTGCGGCGCACCGGGCACTGCGAGGGAACCGGTTGCCGCAAGGGTGCCGGTGTCGATCACCAGGACGGCGTCCGCTCCCGTGTCCGTCACGAAGAGGCGGGAGCCGTCCGGGGCGAGGGCCAAGTTCAGCGGGGCCACACCCGCGGCCACGGGAGTGCCGGTCACAGTGCCCGAGCCGGTGTCGATGACCGTCAGGGTGCCGTCGCCGGAGTTGGCTACGTACAGCCGTGTGCCGTCCGAGGTGATGGCCAGCCCCGCCGGGGAGCTGCCGACGGGAATGGGGGCTCGGGCCGCCGTGCCGGTGGCCGTGTCGACGACGGCCACGGAACCGGCGGAATCGGTGACGTACAGCAGCCCGCCGTCGGGGCTCACGGCGACGCATCGCGGAGAGCCGCCGACCGGGATCGGGGTGCCGCGCGCCTCAAGGGTCGCGGTGTCGATCACGTGCACGGAGCCGGTCGCCGCGTCGGCCACGTAGGCGCGCCGGCCCTCCGGGTCCACCGCCACGCCCAGGGGTTGGCCCCCGACGCGAATCCGGGTCGTATTCGTGTCGATCACCGAGAGGATGCCGGCGGCGGGTCCGGTGACGTAGGCGCGGCGACCGTCGGGACTCAGCGCGAGGGCCGTCGCGGCAGTGCCGGCCGGGATCGTCTCGACGCGGGTGCGGGTGACGGTGTCGAAGACGTGGACGGCCTGGGAATGGAGGGCGGCGACGTACAGCCGGCTCCCATCGGCGCCGCAAGCCATTCCCTGCGGGACCTGCAGGACCGGGATCGGGTCTCCACTCACGGAGGAGGTGTTGGTGTCGATGACGGTCAGGGTGCCGGCATCGCCCGAACCGACGTAGACGCGCCGTCCGTCGGGGCTGGCGGAGAAGAACTCGGGTCGGCTGCCGATCTGAATGGTCGCCTTCACCGCGCGGTCGACCGTGTCGAGGACCGAGACGTCGTGACTCAGGACGTTACCGACGTAGAGGTGCCGGCCGTCGGGGGTGACGGTCAGGGCCTGCGGGCTCTGGCCCACGGCGACCGGTTCGCCGATGACACCGAGGGGGCCCGAGTCGATGATGAGGACGATTTCCGTGGCGATGTCGGTGACGTAGACACGGGTGCCGTCCGGGGACACCGCCACGCCGCCCGGGTCCTGCACCGGCACGATGCCGGTGACCTGGCGTGTGACGGTGTCGATCGCCGAGAGCTGCTGCCCCGCGCCGACGTAGAGCCGCCGGCCGTCGCGGGACAGGGCCATCACGTGCGCACCGCCGACGGCGATGGTGGCGGTCACCTTGTCGGTGGTGGTGTCGAGTACCTGGACGCCGACGCCGTCGTCGATGACGAAGGCCTGCAAGCCGTCTGGGGTCACCGCCACGGCGCTCGGGGTCCGGCCCGCGGTCATCTGCCGCGGCCTGGTCTGGATGGCCGCGACGGTGCCCTCCGCTGCGTCGGTGACGAAGATCCGCTGTCCGTCCGGGGTGATCGCCGCCTCCTCCGGGCGCTTGCCGACGGGGAAGGTGACCGTCGCAGTGTCGAAGGGCAGGACGAAGCGGCCTCCGTCGTCGGCGGCGTAGATGCGGTGTCCGTCGGGGGTGAGGGCCATCGTGCCCGGAATGCCCTCGAGCGCGAGGGTGCGCAGGAGCGTCAGGGTCCGGGTGTCGAGGACTGACACGCTGCCCTTCGTGTTGCCGACGTAAAGGCGCCCGCCGTCCCGGGAGACCACGGCGTGCCGGGGGAAGGAGGGGGCTTCGAGGGTGGCGGTCACGGCGCCGGCGGCGGTGTCGATCACCGAGATGGTGTTGTCCTCGTGGTTGACGGCGAAGACCCGGCGGCCGTCCGGGGTCACCGCCGCCGTGAGGGGGAACTGGCCCACCGCGATCGGCGTCCCCACGACCGTGTCCGTCTCGGTCGCGATCACATGCACGAGGCCCTCGAACACGTGATCCGTCACATACACGTGCTTGCCGTCCGCCGCCACCGCGATCCCGGAGGGTTCCTCACCCACCTGGATCGTGCGGATCAGCTGGTTCGACGCCGTGTCGATGACGGCCACCCCGCCCGGCTGGATCGTCACGTAGAGGCGTGCCCCGTCCGGCGTCATCGCCGGCTTCGCCGGGGCGAAGCCGGTCGGGATGCTCCCGGTCACCGTCATCGAGCCCGTGTCGACGACGGACACCGCGTCCGTTTCGCGGTCGATGACATACAGGCGTCCGCCGTCGGGCGTGAGCGCCATGTCCTTCGCTCCGGAGCACTCCGTCCGGTGCGTGACCGTGTGGGTGCCGGTGTCCAGTACGAGCACGGTTCCGCCGTCCACGGGGCTGGAGACGTACAGCCGTCGGCCGTCCGGGGAGACGGCCACGCCGTCCGGGCTCACATCGAGAGGGATCGGTGCGGTGCTGGGGTTGATCATGAACTCAGCATGAGATGACACGATGCCGCCCGCACTGTGGGAGCGGTCGTCCGAGTGTGGTGTCGCACCGTCAGAGTTCCACGGTCGTCAGCGTGTTCGAGGCGGCGTTGGCGACGAATGCGTGGCGTCCGTCGGGTGCGACGGCAACGCCGTGCGGGGCCCCGCCCACGCCGATGGGCGGGCCCGCCAAGGTCAGAGTGGTGGTGTCGACCACGGCGAGGCTGCGTGCGGCAGGGACGGTGACGAGCAGGAGCCGCCCGTCGCGGGAGAGCGCCGCTGCGTGCGGGGCACCGGGCAAGGGGACGGAGGAGGTCACCGCAAGGCTGCCGGTGTCAAGCACCAGTACGACCTCGGAGCCGGAGTCGGTCACGAAGAGCCTGGCACCGTCAGAGCTGAGGACGACGTCAAGCGGGGCGACTCCTGCCGCGATGGTGCCGGTCACCGTGTTCACGCCGGTGTCGATCACGGAGACCGTGCCCGCACCGGAGCAGGTCACGTAGAGGCGCGAGCCGTCGGGGGCGATAGCCAGCCCTGTCGGGGAGTCTCCGACGGGGATGGGCGCTCCTGTCACGGCGCCGGTGCCGGTGTCGATCGCGATGACGGTATGAGAGTCGGTGTCGGTGACGTAGAGGCGACCCGCGTCAGGGGTGAGAGCCACGGCTCGGGGCCGTCCGCCCACGGAGATCTGGGGGCCGGACACGGTGAGCGTGGCCGTGTCGATCCTGGACACGGTGCCGCTGCCGGAGTTCGCCACGTAGGCGTGTTTGCCGTCCGGGGCCACGGCCACGCCCAGGGGCTGGCTCCCAGTCCGGAGCCGGGTCGTATGGGTGTCGATCACCGTGACGACGTCGGCGTCGACCGCGGTGACATAGGCGTGCCGACCGTCCGCCCCGAGGGTCACGGTCGTCGCCAGAACCCCGGCCGGGATGGCCTCCAGGACTGCACGGGTTCCGGTGTCGATCACGACGACGGTGGACGAGGAGGTCACGTACAGGCGGCTGCCGTCGGGGCTCACCGCTGAGCCCTGGGGGAAGGGCCGGACCACGATCGGGTCCCCGCTCACGGTCCGGCTCGCGGTGTCGATGACCGCCACCCCGCTCAGACCCTCCCCGACGTCCCCGCCGATACAGGTGACGTAGGCCTGACGCCCGTCGGGGCTCACGGTGACGAACACCGGCTGCCCGCCGACCACGATCGTGTCCGTAACCGCACGGCTCACGGCGTCGATCACCGACACACTGAGGGAACTTGCGTTGGCGACGAGGACGAGCCTGCCGTCGGGGGTGACCTCCAGGCTCCTGGGTTCCTGCCCTACCGGGATCGGCTCACCGACCACTTCGAGAGGGCTCGTGCCGATCACGGTGACAGTGCCCGCCCTGGCGTCGCTGACGTAGACGCGGGCGCCGTCGTGACTGGCCGTCACTGCCGACAGGTCGGACAGCGGCAGGGTGCCGACAACCTTGCGGGTCGCGGTGTCGATCACGGAGAGCTCGCCCGGCCCGACGACATACACGTGCCGGCCGTCCCGGGACACGGTCAGCGTGCTCGCGGCGGTGACGGGGACGGTGTCGGTCACCTGGCGCGTGGCGGTGTCGATCACCGAGACGTCGTTGGATCCGCTGTTGGCGACGTACGCCCGCAGGCCGTCCGGGGCCAGAGCCACCGCCGTCGGCAGCTGACCGGCGGTCAGCTGTGTCTCACGCGTCTCGACGACGGCGAGGCTGTCCGCCCCGGCCTCGGTGAGGTAGATCCGTTGGCCGTCAGGGGAGAGCGCCACGCCTTCCGGGCGCTTGCCGACGGGCACGGTGAGGGTTCTGGTGTCCAAGGGCAGGACGAACCTCTCCCGGAAGGCGGCGGCGTAGAGGCGCTGCCCGTCGGCGGTGAGGACCATGTCTGCCGGCGGGCCCGCGATGCGGCTCGTCCGGATCACCCGCAGGCTGCGGGTGTCGATCACGGAAATGGTGTCGTCCTCGGCGTTGCTGACGTAGGCACGGCCGCCGTCCGGGGAGATCACCACCTCTTTGGGGAACTCACCGACCTCGATGACGTCGGTCACCGCGCCGGTGGCGACATCGAGCACCGACACGGTGGCGTCCTGGCCGTTGACCACGAAGGCCCGGCGGCCGTCCCGGGTCAGCGCCACCGCGCGGGGGAACACACCCACAGTGATGGGAGTGCCCGTGACCGTGTCCGTACTGGCATTGATCACGTGGACGGTCCCGTCGGACAAGTTCGTCACCAGGACGCGCTTGGCGTCGGGCGTGATGGCCACGCCCAGGGGACTGCTGCCCACGGCGATGGTGCGGATCACCTGGTCGGAGGCCGTGTCGATCACCGCGACCTCGTTTGAGGCGAGCGTGACGTAGACGCGTGAGCCATCCGGCGTCACCGCCAGCCCGAAGGCAGGAGCGGGGATGGCGATGGTGCGCGTCAGCGTGTTCGTCGCCGTGTCGATGACCGACAGCCTGGCCGCCTCATTGGTGGCGAGATACAGGCGGCCGCCGTCGGGAGTCATCACCATCGTGCTCGCGCCCGGACAGCTGATCGTGCTCGTCACCGTGTGGCCGGCGGTGTCCAGCACGAAGACGAAGCCGGTGCCGTCGGAGCTGCTGACGTATAGCCGTCCCCCGTCCTTGGACAGCGCGATGCCGCGCGGCCTGACATCGAGCGGGATGGGGGCGACGCTGGTGCTGATCATTCCCTCACGGTGAGGTGGGGTCAGGGGGACCGCAATCGCAGGCGGATCGGATGCGACCACCCGGCCCGTCACGATCCCCAGGACGTGTGAACCGTTCGCACCCCACGCATCGATCGCCAGTGCGGCTGGTACCTCCTTTGTGCCGTGCCGGATTCGATCCGCCGAGAGGAGAGCCGCATGCGGTTCCGCGACCGCGCGCTGCTGCGCCTGCTCGACACGGACGAGCGCGCCGCACTGCTCACCACCGAGGTGGGCGACCGCCTGCTGCAGACGGCGTTCCTGCCGCAGGAGGCGACGGTCGGTCCGGTCACCGCTGTCGTGACCCGTCAGGTGAGCCTCATGCCCACCTCCCGGACGCCGCAGCCGCTCGAAGCACACTTGTACGACATCCAGTCGACCCATCAGTGGAGACTGGCCGCCCAACTGCCGCTGACGGGCCCGACGGTGGACGCCGACGCCCGGCTCGACCTCACGCTGCTCGCGAGCCGCGCGGGTGTGCAGACCTCGGTCACCGAGGTGAGCGTGGACGACCTGGGCGACATCGCCGCCCTCGACACCGTGGACGCCCGCATCGTCGCCGAGGACGGGTCCCTGCCGACCGAGGCACAGGCACTGGGGGAACGGCGGCTGACCTCGCTCGTCGACATCCTGGAGGACCGGTTCGAGACCACCGGGGAAGCGCCCCTGGGCGACCTGCTGCGCAGGCGCGCGCTGACCTTCGAGGAGCTTCGGGCCGGCCTGAGCACGCCGCACAATCCGCTGCGGCTTCGCCTCAAACTGGTCGAGGACGCCACGAAGCCCGCGACGGAGACCGCCTTCAAGGTGCTCTGCGTCGCCTTCGTCCTCGACGGACCGCTCGACGATCTGGCGTCGCGGCTCGCCGAGATCCAGCTCGGGATGGCGCGGGTGGCGGCGAGCGTCGATCTGCCGCAGCCACCGCCCGGAATCGCCGTGCGCACGGCGACCCCCGCCCTGCTCCTGTTCCCCGACACCGCCCTGGACGACGGGGACCTGCCCGCGGACTCCACCGGGATCGACCCCTCCGACACCGCGCACCTGCGTGCCGCTCGCCTCACCGAACTCACCACCCGGCTGCGGCACATCGGCATCGTGCCCGTCGCGGTGCCCTGACCGCCAGGAGTAACAGCATGGCCGAGACCGTGACCGCCGAGTTCCCGTTCATCAAGGTCACCATCGACACGCGTGGCCTTCAGCCACTGGCCAGACGCGCGGTGGGCAACATCGCCGTCGTCGGCTCGACGGGCGGATTCGGAGACGCGAAACCCAACGTCCCGCTGCAGATCGGCGACGAGGCGGATGCGCGCAAGCACTTCACGACAGCCACCGAGGGCGGCATGGACTCCGGTCCGCTCTACCAGGCCGTGCGGACGACCCTGCTCCAGGACCCGGCACCCTCTCGGGTCTACGCCGTCCCCACCGCCACCTCCGACGGGACACCCGGGCCTGGCGGAGAGGCCCCGGAGTCAGGACCCGACTACACGAACGCGCTGATTGCCGCAGCCGCACTGCCCGTCCAGTTCGTCTGCCTGGCCTGCGAGGTCGATCCGGCCCACCTGGAAAAGCTCAAGGACCATGTGGACGACGTCAGCAAGGCCGGCTCCGCCAGGATGGGCGTGGCCATGGTCAACCCTGAACTGGAGTTGGGCGACGCCACTTTCGCGGCGGCCGCCGACAACGCGTACCGGAAGATCAAGAGTGGCTCCAGCCGCATGATCCTGGTCGCCGCGCGCGTGGAGGTGAAGAACGGCAGACCGGCCTTCGACGTCGCAGCCGCGGCGACCGGCGCCATCGCCGGATTCCCGCCCCACGCGAGCGTGCTGATGAAGCCGATCCGCGAGGTGCAGATCCCGCTGGCCAACCAGTTCAACGGCACGGAGATCAAGGATCTGGCCGAAGCCTTCGTCATTCCCGTGATCGACCCGGACCTGATCCCGGGTGAGGGCCTGTACTTCGGTTCGGGGCGCTGCTACACCACCGACGTCCAACGGCTCTACGTCGACGTGGTGCGCGTACTCGACCACATCGAGTTCCTGCTCAAGGCCGGTCTGATCGGCACGATCGGCGACACGCGCATCGACCGGCTGGGCATGCAGGGGCTGCGCTCGCGGATCGACGGGATCCTCAGCCCCCTGGTCGGCTCCGGCATCATCACCGACTACACGATCGACATTCCGCTGCTGCCCATCCTGGAGGCCGCCGAGGCCAGCCGCTCCCCCGGCCAGGCCGCGACGCTCACCGCAGCGCGCACGGAACGCATCGTCGAGGTGCTCCTGACCGTCACCTACGCCGGCTCGGTCCACTTTCTCAACATCAATCTCGCGCTCAAGTCCTGAGCCGGTTACCGGAGGATGCCGTGACCACTCCCAGCACCTGGGCCGACACACGTCTGGCCGTCGTCGTGGACAACAAGGTTGACGCGCCGCTGACTCCTGTGGATTCCTTCACACCCACGTTCACCCTAAACACGGAGGTGGTGCACTCCCTGGAAGCCACCCACGTCGGATACATCTCCAACCCGGCCAGCTTCACCTTCACCCTGACCGTCAAGGCCATCGGCGGTGCGGCGGCCCAGCTCACCCAGCTGGCCATGGAGGGCACGGAGTTCTCCATCGGGCTTTATCAGGCCAAGGGCAGCAGCACCGAGGAGTGGGACTTCAAGAAGCTGCTGTTCAACAAGTGCCTCATCACCTCGGCCAACCCGTCCAACGCCGTGGTCACCGGCGCACCCTCGGCGGTCTTCGGCGGTGTGGCGCGGGAGGCGGTCGTCGACGACGGCAAGGAGCGCAAGCTGCCGCCCGTGGTGGCCTAGCCAGACCTGACTCGCCCATAGCCGCGGCAGATACGGCAGACACGGCACGAAGGAGTCTTCATGACGGACGCCACGGGCCGCCCGGAGGGCCCCTGGCCGGGCAGCGGCGACGCGCGCCCCCGCGGCGGACGCGTGCGCAGGACCGGAATCGCCCTGGTACGCCGGGGCGAGATGGTGGTGCCCTTCGAAGGGAGCGAAGCCGAACTCGCGCTCGCCGAACAGGACGCGCGACACGACATCCACGTCCATCTGCCGGTCGTCGTAGAGATCGTCGGGGCGCCTGCCGCCCATGTGGTGCGCGAGGCGGTCGACCAGGCCCTGCGGCGGGTGCGTCAGGCCATGGACGCCCATTCTGAGGGGGGGTGAGGCATGCCCCTGCATGTGCACCTCCCCCTCCAGGTGCGCCTGGTGGAGCCGATCACGGCGCGTGAACTCGCGCTGCTGGAGCAGGCGGTCGGTGATGCCTGCCGTACCGCCCTGCTCACCGTGCGCCACGAGGTCGTCGACGTGCGCGGGGACGGGCGCCGTATCGTGGTCGACCGTCCGGACCCGGTGTTCACCGGCTCCATCCCGGCCGAGGGCGTACGGGAGGCAGCCGCGGCGGCCGTGACACGCGGGCTGACGCGGGCCATCTCCTCCTCGGGCCTACTCCAGCGCAAGGGCATGCCGCAGGTGCGCACCGAGCACCGGTCGGACGAGAGCCTCGACGCCTCACGGGTGCGCGAGCACGAGGGCGGCAGCACGTACCGGATCCCGTCCTACGACCACGGGGGCGAGGAGGCGGCGGTCCCGCTCCTGGACGACCGCAGGGCGGGCAAACCGGCCTCGTACTGGCGGCCCGCCGCCGGCCAGTCGCTGACGTTGGCCAGGGCACTGACCGTGGCGTGGGATGCGCATGTCGCCCGGAACGGCGCGAAGTGGGACCCCGCCAGCTGTGGCTATCCCGGGTACGCGGGGCTCGTGTCCGTCAAGGGCGGGCCGGCCGAGGCCACTTTGGTGTGGATCAGCCAGGTCGACAGGATCCAGCCGGACGGGCGGATCCTCGAAGGCGAATACGATCCGCAGTACCACCCGTTCGAACTGCTGAAGTGGCAGAAGACCGGCGGCCGCGCCGAATTCCACCGCGACACGCTCACCGGTGATCTGGGTGCCTACCAGGAGCTGGTGCGCACCGACCGGCCCGCCACCGTCGACGAACTGGAGAAGATGACGGAGGAGCTGCTGGACGAGCGCCACGAACCGGCCTCCCATCCGTTGCGTGACCCGGTCGCCAGGCGCCGCTATGCCGAACGGCTGCTCTCCGGCGCGCAGGGGCCCCGTGTCATCTGCCGGGTGACGGGCGATCAGCAGCTGTTCGCGACGATGAGGAGCAACATCCAGTCGCCCATCCGCTTCGTGACCGCTCTGCCGCCGGGCCCGCCCGAGCCCAAGGCCAAAACCGGACCTGGCCAAGCCGCACCGCCCGCGAAGCGTCCTGCGAAGCCCGCCCCCAGGCCCGGAGTGAAACCCGGATCGAAACCCGCCCCGCCCAAGGCCCCGAAAAAGCCCCCCGGCGCCAAGGGCACCGCGGCCGGAACGGACGCCGCGTCCCGCCCCGGTGCAGGGGACGACGAGTCCGTGCGCGGCACGCCCGGGCGCCCCCAGGGCAAGGGGCGGGGAAACATCTGGCCTTTGACCGGCATCAAGGGCGAGGAACTCACGTGTTCCCCCTACGCCGGCGAGCCCTCCCTGCTCAGGCTCCCCTACGGCGTAGCCCGCCTGAAGGAGGGCATGCTCCGCATCGCGCGCCTGCTCGACGTCCCCGACAACTGCACCTACGCGGGGATGTTCACCGTGAACTGCGCCCGTCTGATCGCCACGCGCGCCCACGGCGTCGGCCTGGCCACGCTCAAGAGCGACGTCACCAGCGAGGTGACCGTGCGCGGCGACGGAAAGGGCAACAACGGCTTCCTCGACCTGCGCCCCGGCCAGGCCCCCGAGCTGCAGTTCATGCGCATGCTCGGTGAGGTCGCCGGTCTGGTCCGTGAGCTCGCCAACGACGTGGCGGCGATGTACGAGCATCCGGCCAACGCCGCCCTGGTCAGACCGTACGCCGGCCAGGCCGGAGCACAGGCGGCTTCCTGGGGGCTCCAGTTCCTCAAGGACGTCCGTGAGCACCTGACGACCGGCTGCATGTACATGTACGCCGAGACGTGCCGGGTCCTTCTGCTCCAGCAACTGCGGTCCTCGCGTGCGGCGATCGAGGAGCGTCGCGGGGGCCACAAGGAGGAGACGCTCCAGCACTTCACTCAGGCCCTGGACGTGCTCGGCGGCAGCGTCGTCAAGCTGCTCGTGCTGCGCAGGGCCGTACGTCATGCCGAACGCACCGGCGTGACGGGGACCGTGCGCCAGGTGCTGTCCGCACGCGAGACCAAGTACCGCGCGGGCTATCACGAGTCCCACTACGAGGCCCCCGCACCCATCGCGGCCGTGGACGCGCAGACCCTGAGCCAGCTCGAAGGCTCCCGCATCGAGCGCGAGGCGACCGCCTACGTGGCCGTGCACGGCGGACGGTCGTGGACGGTCGGCCAGCTGGAGGAGGGCATCAACGCCCGCCGCGCCCTGGTCAACCAGGTCGACCCGATCTTCTTCCAGGTCGAGGACATCGAGGAACTGCTCCGGTCGGCCCACGCCGACCCCTCGCACGTGTGGACCTATCTCACGGCTCTGCTCGGTCGGATGGCCACGGCCAACGAGGAGATGACCCGCAAGACGCGGGAGGAGGAAGGAGGGGCGTTCTTCGCACTGGAGACCTCGCACTGGATCGCGAAGGAGGGGGGCAAGGACCACCGCGGGATCCAGTACACCCTCAAGGGCATCCACGGGATGGCCGACGAGGAGCTCAGGCCGTATGTGGGAGGCCTTCCCGAGTACGCCCTCGGGGTGAATCTGGCGATCGGCAGGAAGGCGCACCTCGACACCGTCCTCAAAGTGGCGGGCACCGTGGGGATCGTCGTGCTCGCCCTGCTGTGCGCTCCGCTGGGCGCGACGGTGGCGGGGTTGATCTCCGGCGCGGCCAGTGTGGCGCTGGCCTACCGCGACTACCAAGAGGCGGAAGAACAAAAACAGCTGTACCGCTCCTTGGAAGACCCCGAAGCGCTCCTGCGGTGGCAGGAGGTCGAGACGGCTCAGCTCATGGCCGCCATCGGGCTCGCTTTCGCGGTCTTCGACCTTGGGCACACGGCGATGAGCGCCAAGATCGTCGGCCGGGCGGCACAGACGGTGAAGGCGGCCCGTCAGGCGGCCCACGCCGCAGAGCGCACCGTGGCCAAGCAGGTGTGGCACAACATCGTGGCGAACACCACCGAGGAACTTCTGAAGCACGCCCTGGCGCAGGCCGTCACCCAGATCGTGATCACGGAGGTGATGGACACGATCACGGCCAAGGTGCTCGGACCCGTGATCATGGAATGGAGCCGGGAACAGGGCCTGCTGCACGGCACCTTGGACACGGCCGAGGAACCGGCTCCGGCCGGCGGCCCCGCTTCCCAGCCCGCAGCCGGACCCACCCCAGCCCCCGCCAACACTACGGCCCCGCCACCGCCACCGCCACCCCCGCACAAGGAGGGCAAGGACTGATGGCCGTCACAGCAGACCGCGCGGCAGCCCTCCAGGGTCTGCGTGCATGGAGCCGCAAGGACCGCTCCGTAAGCGCGATCACAAAGGTCCTCAAGCAGGTCTACGGAGACGTGAAGGGGGCCAAGGCCGCCGACGCACTCGTCGAGTGGCTGCTGCTACGAGCGCTCGGCGTTCACGAGAACCGGCTGCACGCGTCCCGCGACCGACTCCAGGAACTGCTGGTCCGCCTCCTCGAAGACCGCGACGTACTGCGCACCAAGGGCACGGCCACCCGTGCCGCGCGCAGCCCGGCCGCGCAGGCGGCCGACATGCGCGCCCTGGTCGAGGAATTCGAGAACCTCAGGACGTTCCAGCAGACCGTGCGGGAAGCGATCGGCGGCGGCGAGCACGACTGGCACACCGCGCTGCGCAACCATATGGAGACGCAGCTGGGGCTGACGCGTTCCTATACACCCGTGCTCCCCCCGAAAGCGGCGGAGATCGCGCGGCTGCTCCCCCTGGTCAGCCCTCCGCGACTGGCCCCCGGAACACATCCCGCGATCGAAGGCGCCGCACGCTCCCTGCTGCAGGCCATGGAGAACCACCCGCCGCGCCCGGTACGGCCGGTGCCCAAGGGGCGCAAGGGGCCCTACGAGTCCTACAGCGCCAGGCAGTACGCAGGAGCCCAGTCCAAGCGGGTGAATGACGCGGCGAGGACCCTGGTGGCCCTGTTCCGGGGCAGAGGCGGTAACGCCGTCACCGAGGCCGTCAAGGCCATCATCGGCGGGTCGGGCGACCTCGCCGAACGCAACCGGATGGTCATCGCCGTGCTGGTCGCACACAAACGCATCGTTCCGGGCAAGGCCGTCCCCAAGGGCGGCCCGCAGGTCAAGGCCGGTGCCTTCCAGCAGAGGTGGACCGGGTCCTCCTTCGAGTGGACAGGCCGGCTGCGGCAGCCCATCCGCGGCTTCACCACGATCGGGATCGACGGCATCGTGGAGGGCTGGGTGCTCGACGCCAAGTACTCGGAGGCGCCGCTGGCCGAGTCCGGCCACATCAAGGGCCGCGTGATTCCACCGAAGAAGGGCAAGGTATCCGACGAGATCCAGCGCGGCCTCCCCCGCCGCGACCGCCCGTGGGAGGTCGACGAGACACCTGATGTCGCCACGCAGATGAAGCCCTCTCCCCCGGTCTCAGCCCGGGAACAGATCGCCGTGTACGAGGAGAAGACAGGCATTACCGTCGAAACCGAGCTGGAACGCCAACTGGCCTTTGCCCACGAGAACGGGCTCCGCGGGGTCCACTGGGTGACCAACTCCCCCGAACTGGCGGCCGCCTTCGAGGAGATCCTGGGCCCCAAGCTGCGCAAGCCCGGCGTGGAGCTGCAGTTCAAGGTGGTGAGCGAACGGTGACGTCCGCGTCCAAGCTCGACGAGTTCCAGCGGCTGCCCTCGGCGATCCTCACCGACGGTCTGCTGGTCGTCCCACTGTTCGCCGTGCAGCAGCTCACGTACACCGAGCGCTACACGATGCCCCCCATCGGCACCCCCTCCTTCCGGGCCGCGGTCGGCAGCGCGGACGAGAGCGCCAACCTGTCAGCCCTGCTGATCGGCCCGCAGCGCCACGCGTGGAAGCAGGGGCTGGAGCTGATGGCCGACTTCGCCAAACGCGGCGGCGCGATCGGCCGCTTCACCGGTGGCAAGGTCTCCGGGCTGATCCTCGCCACACGGATGTCCGTCCGCATGAACATGCATGTGACGGAGCTGCAGTTCATGGCGTCCACCCAGCGCATCGACACCATTCAGGTCACCATCGGGCTCCAGCATGTGGCGCCTCCCGGACCCGTCGACCTGCTCGTCGACGCAGGCATGCTGGTCGCCTCCACCGCGACGGAGTTCCTGTGACGAGCGTCCTGCCGGCCGGCTACAGCCCGCTGCCGTTCAACCCCGCCCGCGGTCTGCCGCAGCAGGTTCGGGTGTCGGCGAACGGCCGCCTGCTCGCCGTCACCCTCGTCGCGATGACCGGCGACATCGTCGGGACACTGGCGCTGGACCGCACCCGGCCGGTGGTGGACGGCATGGAGGAACAGGCTCCGCGCGGCGCCTCCGGCAAGGACCCAGAACAGGACGGTGTCCGCGTCGGCCTGACCGCACAGCCACCGGACGCCCTCAGTTCCGCCGCGGTGCGCCCGTACCTAGTCGTGGTGGACGGAGGCCGGGTGATCGGATCGGCCCCCGTGGTCGTCGGCCTGCCCATGGCGTTCGGGACTTCGCAGGCCACCGGTCTCGTGGTGGAGGTCCTGGTCACCGAACTCTGCCTCGCGGCGGGCGCGTTGGTGGAGCCGGGGGACGTCGGCAGCCGCATCGTCGCGGGCTTCAGGGAAGCCGGGGCGGGCGGCCCGCCGCTGCGCTCCGCCGTGCCGCTGGAAGGGAATGTCCATGACCTCCTTGTCTGATCCCACGACCGAAGCGGTGGTCGGATTCCAGGCTGGCTGGGCGCTGGTGTTCCGCAAGGACGACGGCAAGGGCTTCCCCGACACGAAGTCCGAGCCGCTGCGCCTGACGCACACCGACTATCCGGCGGAGATCAGGGTCGACGCGGACAACAATCTGCGCGGCGCGACCTTCGCCGTCACCGTGGACGGGATGCGCGACGACGACTACGACACCATCGCGGCCGGCCTGTATGTACACCTGGAGATCCGGCTCGGCTGGTGGGATCTCAAGCGCGGGTTCGTCACCTCGGCCCTCGCCGCCATCGGGGCCCCGCTGCCGGGAGGCACCGGGGAGGACGACGGCTTCAGCCAGGTACTGGAAGGCCGTGTGCTCGCCGTCGAGCGCTCCCGTGCGGAGTTCACCTATCGTGCCCGGTTCGAGGGCATCGACGCGGCGTACTTCCGCATGCAGTGCCGTCACCCGCAGCTCGACACGAAGGTGCCGCACACGACCGTCGTCGACTACGCACGCGAGCTGTGCCAGCGGGACGCCAAGGTGGGCGTGCCGGTCCTGGGCGAGGCGCCGGACATCCCGGTCGACGGCCCCCTGGACGTCTGCGCCGACGGCTCCGTCGTACAGGCGCTCAAAGACCTCGCGCGTCTCGCCCACGACGGCGACGCCCGGGCCGAGGTGCCGATGTTCCTGCGCGCGGGGCGGCTTCACGTGGGGCGCTGGACGAAGCCGGTGGGCGGCGGGGACACCTGGGAACTGACCCCCGCCACAGGCCTCGTGGAGAGCAGACCGGTGGTGGAGCGCGACCCGGACGCCGTATCGCTCGGGTCCCCGTTCGACGCGCCGGAGGTGCGCCGGTTCGATCTCACCCTGCTCGGCCGCCCGGACATCGGCGTCGGCGACATGGTGAAAGCGGACCTGCCCGTCCCGTCCCCGGCGAGCATGACCGGTACGCTCGCCCACTCGGCCATCGGTCCGCTCGGCGACGCCGTCAGCGGTGCCGCCCGCGGGCTGCGCGGCGCCGGGCCCTTCCAAAACGCCGAGGAGTACGGCGTCGTCGGCGTCCACCACCTGCTCAGCGCCGCCGAGGGCTTTGTCACCAGGCTCACCGTGGAACGCCGCACCGGCGACGAGCGGCAGGCCGTGGGTCCGAGGTCGGGCAGTTGCGACGAGGCCGCCAAGTTCGCGGCGAGCCTGGCCGAGCAGCGCCGCCGTACCGCCCTGGACCGCCGCACGCACGAGGTGGGGCTCGTCCGCAGGCAGGACGTCGCCCAGACGTTTCGCGACGGGCACGACGTGGCTGCCCAGACGCTTTCCATCGACGAGGGGCTGGCCGACACGCCGTCACCGAATGTGCCCGGCAAGGCCGATCCGGCGAAGACGCCCACCCAGCTGGTCGGCAAGCCGTATCTCACCCCGTACGCCTTCGGCGGGACGGGCCTGGTGGTGCCGCACTACCCCGGCATGCGCGTGGTCAGCCTCCACTACCGCGAGGAAGCGCAGAACGCCGTCGCCGCCGGAGCACTGTGGGAGAACGGAAAGGCTCCCAAATCCCAACTGGGCGACTGGTGGCTGAGCCTGCCGACGAATCTGACCGGCACCGGCATCGAAAGCGGCTCGGCCGGCGATCCGGCCACCGCACCACAGCCCCGCGACGAGGCCAGTCACGACCTCGTCAGCGGACAGGGCAACCGCGTGATCGAGGTGCGTGGCCTGCGGATCAGCGTCGGCAAGGCGCTGATGACGAAGGTCGGCAAGCGCCCCGCCGACGCCGCCTCCGACCAGGTGGTCATCGAACACGCCGCCGCGAAGGCCAGGATCGCCATCGACTCCTCCGGCAACATCGAGATCAGCACCGACGCCGATCTCACCCTGGCCGCCAACAAGATCACGCTCCGTACGAAGAGCACCGTGGAGGTGGTCTGATGCCGCCCGGCCCCGTGCCCACCGGCGACGGGGGTGCCGACGTCGAGCGCCGCTGGCTCGGACACGGCATCGCCCTCACCCCGACCAGCCCCGACGGCATCGGCCACGATCTCGCCTTCACCGACGGCCCCGGCGGCCGGGACCTCGCGCGCGTCGAGGGCGGCGAGAACCTGGCCCAGGACCTGGCCGTCGCCCTGCTCACCGCTCTCGGCACCGACCCCTTCCACCTGCGGTTCGGCTTCGACGGGCTCCAAGTGCTCACGCAGGCGCTCACCCCGCCCCTGATCCTGGAGATGCTGCGGCTGTCGGTGCTTCGTACCGTCTCCGTGGACTCGCGGGTGGCAGAGGTGCTCGACCTCACCCTCACCGAGACCGTCCCCGGCAGCCGGCGTTGGCAGGTGAACGTCGTCCTGCGCACGGTGCTCGGCGACGTTCTTCAGAGCACGATCGGAGAGGTCGCGGCCGATGGCTGAGGACAATCAGGCAACAGACCTGGAGGAACTGGCGCGCGTCAGCGGCTCCGGCAAGCCCTTCGGCATCACCCCCGAGGGCTTCGTCCCCAAACCGCTGGCCAGGCTGCTGGACGAGAAGAAGGCCGCAGCGCAGGTGCTGTTCGGCCCGGACGTGGACCTGACGGCCGGCAGCACCCTGCGCAAGGTCCTGGAGATCATCGCGCTGGAGGAGGCCCGTGCCTGGGTCCATCTGGGACTGTCCTACGAGGACACCCGGGTGAGCACGGCGGTCGGCGACGCCCTCTCCCGCCTCGGTGCCGAGCTGGGCTTGCCCCGCCCCCATCACCGCGCCACCGGGAAGGTCACCCTCAAGCTCATGGGCGAACTGCCTCCTGACGTCCCCGAGGTGGCGTTCGCGCGCGGCACCCGGCTGCTGACCTCGGGCGGCCAGGACTACTTCATCGACGAATCCGCCACCCTCACCAGCAGCGCCCGTCAGGTCACCGTCGCTGTGAAGGCCTTCGCTCCGGGCCCGGAGTCCAACGCCGACCCGCACGCCGTGGACGCGAACGGCACCACCCCGGGCAGGATCAGCCGCTTCAACCCGGCCGATCCCCGCACGGACGCGGTGCGCCGGCTCGGTCCGGAGGTCGTGACCATCGAGCACACCACGGCGACGGGCGGCGGCGAGATGTACTGGAGCGACTCCCGCTACCGGGATCTCCTGCTCGCCTATCCGCGCAACGTCTGGTCGCCCGAGACCATGCGGATCACCGCCGCGCTGGTCCCCGGTGTACGCCAGGTGCTGGTGAAGGACCTGTTCGGCGGTCTCGACATCAATCAGCCGATCTTCGGCAGCTTCTCCTTCCTCGAGCGCCTGTTCTCGCAGGAACGCAGCCTGGGCAACCCGTACTTCTTCACCGTGCTCGTCGCACCGGACGAGGGCGCGATCTGGGACGGACCCGGCCAGTTGCGCGACCGGGTCGCGGCAGCCCTCGATCAGGTGCGGCCCGTCGGCATCGCGCCGAAGATCGAGCAGGCACAGCAGGTCAGCGTAGGCCTGACCTGCAAAATCTCGGTGGACGGCCTGCCCGTTCCGGTCGGTCTGCCCGAGGCCGTCAAGGTCTCCCCCGAGGCCATCGCCCTCAAGAGCCGCATCCTGGACCGGGTACGGCGCCGCGTGCAGGCGCTGGGGATCGGCGAGCCCGTCCGCTACAGCGAAGTGCTCTGGGCGGTCATGGAGGAGCCCGGCGTGGTCGACGCCCGCGACCTGATGCTGAGCCGGTTTCCCCCGCAGCTGCCGTCCGTGCCGCTCGAAGGGCCGGGCGAGGTACCCCAGAGCGCTCAGGTGCTGGAACCACTCCAGGACGTCCAGATCAGCCCCACGGAGATCGCCATGCTCGTCGACTCCCTGCAAAACATCGTCATCGTGTGAGGTTGGCCTTGAAGGCATCGACACCGGCTCGGGAGCTGCGATGACCGCGCTCGCCCCGGACAGCCGCCCGTTGAGCACATCCGGTCTGGAGACCGCGCTCGCCGCGCTGCCCCCCGTGTACGCGGCCGCGGCCCGGCGACGTACCGTGCCCCTGTCCCAGGGCGCGTTCACCGTCAACGGGCCGTTCCACGAACCGGTCCTGCTGGTCAGGCTGCGCCGGCCACTGGCCGACCAGGCCGTGGTCGTACGATGCGCAGGCGACGGGGAGCGGGAACTGCCACCCGTGGTCTACGCGCCCTTCTCCGGTGCGGGCACGCTCCTCCCGGCCTTCCTCCCGCCGCCCCCGACCGCCGGCGAGGGCCCCGCGGAGGGGTCCGGCAACTCGCTGAGGATCACGGCGCGGGTGCATGTCGTCCCCGCTCCCGACTGTCACGCCCCGGTCCTGCCGGAACAGGTACTGGGCCCCGCGCTGGCGGAGGACGAGGCCGGGGCGCTCGTGGAGGGCGTACTGCTCGAAGGTCTCCTCGCCCGCCTCGCCTACCTCGCCACGATGGAGAAGCAGCGCATCATCCGTCAGGTGCGGGAGATCTCGGCCTGCCGGCACGTCGAACTCGCCTTCTCCTCGGCCCTGGACTCGCTCGGCCGGGATCTCGGCGTCCGCCGACTGCCCGACGAGGACGACGCCCGCTACCGCGCCCGGCTGATGATGTTCACTTCATGGCGCCTTCCCACTCCGGCGGGTCTGGACGAGGCGCTGAACGGACCCGGCGCGGACGGCGCCCCGAACGCCGGTCTGCCCTCCCGCTTCGGCGTCTCCGCGAGATTCCGGCTCCAGGAGCGACAAAATCCACTGGCCCTGGCCACCCGGCTGGTGGACGTCGGAACCGAAGGAGCCGCCCGACGCGCCAGGTTCCACTCCGTCCTGCGCACCCTGTACCTGCTCGACCTCGACCAAGCCGTTCCCCCGCTGATGCCGGCCGAGCGCCACCAGCAGCTCGAAGACGTCCGGCAGGTGCTCACCTCCCAGGTGAGCAGGCCCGCGGGCCCGCCGACGGTTCGCCACCTTGCTCCCTCACTCGCCATCGCCCTCGCCCGCCTAGTCCGCCTGATGCGGGCACTTGGGGACACCGGCACCGTCACGCTGCGCCGGGCCCATGTCGAGGAACCCGACCCGCTGCACGAACTCGGCCTCGGAGCGACCCTCGACCAGTTCGGCAAGCAGCGGCTCACCGCGATGGCCGAGGCCGTCCCGCACCTGCAGGCCGGTACCGGGGACATGGCGGACCTGGCGCGCACGCTGGTCCCCCGTCCCTTCGCCGAGGACCCGGTGGGCACATGGCTGGTACAGCCGTGCGGCCTGCGCACCGTTCACCCGCTCTCCTCCAGCACGTTCTTCGTCTCCTGCCTGCCGATGTCCGGGCTGACGATCGACGGCCCGCCGACCATGGCACGGGGCGAGACCGCCGTCGTCCAGGCCCGCCACAACTCGGACACCTCCACGGGAGGACTGCACGTCCTGGCCGCCGAGGCGGTCCGCCTGGCGAAGGGCCGATTCGCCGAGGAGGGACTGGGAGCCGCCCCCGCGCCCCTGACCGGCGACGCTCTGGACACCCTGCTGCAGGACGTGGCCGGACGGCAGCCCACCCCACCACCGGCCCAGGTCAAGCCCCTCGTCGACGGGGACCTGCTGGCCAAAGACGGAGCAGGTTTCACCAAGGACGTGCGCGCCGTCGTCGTGATCGATCAGCTCGTGGCCTACCCCTTCACCGCCGCGCAGCTCACCGCGCTCGGCAGCGGGGAAACGCTGAAGAACGCCGTGGCAGCGCGCGTCGAGGCGCTGCTGAACAGCGGCTTCTACAGCGTGCAGGGCATCTGGGACACGACTGGCAACCGGCTGCTCGTGCTGGCATCAGTCAGTCTGCTGCCCGGCAGGCCACCCAAGCCCGGTGAGCGGCCCCCCGCGGAGTTCCGGTGGTTCACCACGGAGGTGCCCGAACCGTCCGCACCGAACTCCCTTCCGCTGACGCTCGTCAACTCAACCGGCGGCCGGATCAACGTCAACGCGGCCCGGGACGGCCTGGCCCTCATGGTCTGCCTGGGCCAGGCCCGCAGGGGTCTGGCGGACCCGTACGAGGTCCGGGTGGAGCTGCCCGAGGGTGCCGTCCTGGACGGGGACCAGTTCGGATACGTGATGAACGTGCTCGAAAGCCTCTGCCCCCTGGGCATCGAGATCAACACGACGGAACTGCGCCGCAACCACGTGCAGTTCGGCGACGACGGGGTGGCCCAGCCCTTCCTGGCGCGGGACGCCTCGCGTACGTACCACCGCTACCGGCGGCGGCGCACCGTGGACACGGACCAGGGCCCGGTGACGAAACCGCCGAGCCCCTGACGGGGGCTCAGCGTGTTTCCTTGTACGTCACCTGGAAGCCGGTGAGCACCATGGTGTCCTCCTTCGCGGCGCCGTCGGTGTGGGCGACGATGAAGTAGGACGCGCCGGCATCGATCACCGCGTCGGCCGGGGCGGGAGCCTTTTCGGGCGGGAACGCCTGGTCGGGCTGTGCGACGATCTGCACGATCTTCGTCTCAGCGCCCCCGGTCAGCTTGCGCCGCACCAGGTCGACCTTCAGCTTGCCCGTCCCGCTGCACCTGCCGAACGCCCGGAAACCTGTGATCGCACCACTGGCCGGCAGCGTGACGGGCACAGCGCCCTGGGCCTCGTCGGACTCGGGCGGCTTGCTCGCCTCGCCCGCGGTCGAGATATCCCACCCCGCCGGCCCGACCGCGCTCAGCACGGGCGCGATATTGACGCTGCGCACTACTTCCGCGGTCGCGGCGAGCGCGTCCAGCGCGGCGCTGACATCGGTGAAGCGCCTGCCGACCATGCCCAGGTCCGCTTCCAGGCGCTGGAAGCGGATGTTGAACCCGTTGTCACCGCCGGCGGCGACCCGGTCCACGGCGTCGACCCAGGGCGTGTGCTTGAACGTCGGCTCGAACGAGATACCAAAGGCCATAAGGTGCCTCCTCTGCCGCCAGGCACGACCGCAAGGCCGACCGGTCCATACACCGTGCCAACCTGATCACCATCGTGCCCCTGCCCACTACGCCTGTCCAACGGAGTCGACGAACCTTCCAAGCGGCAACAAGCGCACCCGCGAGCGGGAGATGGAGCGTGGTCCAGGACTGCACCGCACAGATGTCTTCGTGTCTTACCGCAATGCCCGGCTGACCGTTCATGCCCGACCTCGACCAGGGCCGCATCCGCCTCGTTGACCTGCGCGGCCAGCTGGAAGGTTCCCAGGTTGCTGATGACGATGAACCCGTCGGCGATCGTCGCGCCTTCCGCCGCACCCGACGCCGCCGTGTCCAATCCCGCACCCGTGCCTCCGGTCGAGCCCTTGCCGCCCGACGCCGACGCCGACGATGTAGTCGGGGCGGTCGAGCCCTGCCCCACCGACTGGCCGACCGCACCGTTGACCTGCACCACCGTGCCCGCCCGCGGAGCCTTCAGCTCCGTGTTACCCACCGCCTCCTCAGCAGCCGTCACCGCGGCCTTCGCCGAGGACCGCTGCGCCTGAGCCGTCGCGACCTGCGCCTGCGCGGACTCCACATCCGCCTGAGCCGAAGCGACCGAACCAGCGCCTCCCTGAGAAGGGCCCGAGCCCTGCTCCTCCGCTTCGGGCGCGGGAAGAGCTCTGCGCCTGTGCGAGACGCTCCTGCGCGGCTATGAGGTTCGACGTGGCCGCCGACAGCACACTCTCCGCCGCGCTCGCCTGCGCCTTGGCCGCAGTGAGCTGGGACAGGCTCGTCGTCGCGTCGATCGTCGCGGGACCTGACCGGCCTTCACCGTGTCACCGACCTTGACGCTGATCTTCGTCACCTTGCCCGACGCGCCGAAACTCAGCTCATCGGTCTGACGCCGGCACCATGCGCTCCACACTGCTCCGCGCCACCGCGACCGTACGCGCCGTGCTGCCCGCCGCATCGCTGTCCCCCACGAAGGCGTACGACAAGCCGCCCCCCGCCAGCAGTACGACCGCGCGGCTCCCGTTCATCAAGAACGTCCTGGGCTTGCGCGATCTCATGCATCTCAACCTGGGCGCACCACCTCAGCCACGGCTGCGAGGAACCTGAAAGCAAGCTGGGAGCAAAGCAATGCCCTGCTGCGCGCCAGTGGGCGGCAATCCGCCCGGCGCAAGCCGGAAGGCGGTCCGGCACGATGCTGACCGTTTGCTGACCTGGAGGCGGCGATCAGGGCTCTGACCTGTAGAAACACCCAAACGCTAGATCTTGGACTTGATCAAAGTTCGCAGCATTTTTAGCTCCTAAAAGACGACTCCCCGCCAGCTTTCTGCAGGTCAGGGGCGTCGTTCACTGTACATCGGCATGCCTTCGACTCGAAGACCCTCCACAACATCGTGCGCCGTGGCGAGCAGGCTTCTCACCTGCGCGATCTGCGCGAAACAAGCTGCCGCGAAGCCGTCGACCAGGAGCAGGTACGGAAAACTATCCCGGTGCAATGCTGATTGGATGCTGACTTAACTGATGACTCATCAGGTAAGTCAGAGGAATCCAGAGTACGGTGCTGCTGAGGTTGAACCCGTCGGTAGCAGGACTTGACGCTTGCTACCGCCGGGTTCAACGACTACCGGCAGCTCCTGGTATCACCGTTAGCCTCGATCTTTCGTGATGGTCCGCTGACGGAGTCGGCGGACCATTTCGCTTTCGGTGGCTGAGGGCGGGCAGGCCGACAGCCCGAGTGTCGCGTCGGGTGGGCGCCGGGTTCCACTGTTCCGGTCGTGGCGGTGCTCCTCGTAGGGGCTAAGAGTCGCTGGTCAGCCGGGCTTTGGTAGGAGAGCGAGACGTGCGAGAGCTGTGGTGATCTCGCCGGTCCACGGCCAGTGTCGGGCGAGGCGGAGGATGCGACGCCGGCCGGTCGTGACGAGCTGGGCGGCTGCGGAGAGGAGGCGGAGCCGAAGCCGGCGGGGTTCCCAGAGCCGAGCTTTCCCGGTCAGAGCGAGCATGGGCATCCAGGCCAGCAGGTCGAGCGCGAGCTGGACGATCTCCAGCCACACCTTGTTCTGGGCGGTGTCGTGCAGGGGCAGGTTGCGCAGACCGGTCGCGCGGGCAGCCCGGATCCGGTCTTCGGCCCGGGCCCGCAGCCGGTGACGGAGCTCGAGTTCGGCGATGGGACGGCCGGCGGTGTTGGTGGCGAAACAGGTGATCCGCATGCCGTCGGCGTCGGTGATCCTCAACTGGGCTCCGGGATGCGGACGTTCCTTGTGAACGATCAACCGCATCCCCTTCGGCCAGCCCTCGAGCACGTCGCCGGTGAGTTCGGCGACCCAGGCCCCGTCGCGGGCCTCGCCGTCCGACTCGACGGCCGGGGTCCATACCGATGCCGGGATCTTGAGGACGTGCTGGTGGATGGTTTCGTTGATCACCATGCCAACGGAGTAGGACAGCCAGCGCCCGCGCTGGGAAAGCCAGGAGACGAACTCGTGGGTGCCGCCTGCGGAGTCGCAGCGGATCAAGGTCTGCCGTCCGCGCCGGTAGTTCTTGGGCAGTTGAGCGAGGGCGAGACGGGCGGTTGTGATGTGGTCGGCGGCAGTGTTCGAGCCCGCGTTCCCGGGACGGAGCAGAGCGGCGACGGGTTCGCCGGTCCCGCCGGGCCCGTGGTCGACGAACCCCATCAGTGGGTGGTGTCCGTAGGTCTTCTTCCAGGTCGGGGTGGCATCCTGCTTGTCGGAGTGGGAGACGACCAGGACTCCGTCCAGGTCCACGATCACCTGCCCACTGGTGTCCGGTGCTCGCTTGCCGGCCAACGTCCAGGCGTGTTGACGCACTTCGGATCGCGCGGTGCGGATGGCGGTCAGTGCCTTCTCGCCCGCAGTGGCGAGGGTATCGATCAGGCGGGAGGCCGTCGGGTCGGAGGCGACCGGTCCGAACACGGCCGACTCGGCCCGCAGCATCGCGATGTCGGCGAGGCAGTCCCCGCCGAGCGCGACCGCCAGCGCGGCGTCCAGGACGATCTTGCCCGGGTCGTGGACCGCCCGCGGCTTCCGCCAGGGGGCGAGCGCTGCGGATATGGCCTGGTCAAGACCAGTCTTGCGGACAGTTTCGACCAGCAGGACCGAACCTGCCTGCGAGAGCACGGCTCGGCCGTCACTCTGGACAAGGACACGGGGGTAGGACCCTGTAGGATTCTTCACCTGGAAAGTGCCTCTCGACTCAGCGGGAACAAGGACCTAGATAATCCTCATTCTTGCTGGTCAGAGGCACTTTTCTCTTACCTGACCACCTGTCGGATAGCCCGCTTCATGAAAGCGCGAGGCTAAGACGGTGTCCTATGTGGCGAGGCGGAGCAGTCGCTTCTCCACAGCGCAGCGAACGACGTCTCCGTGCCCAGCCGCTCGGGTTCGTCTCCCACGGTAATCAGCAGCGTGACTGCCCTGTCCGGGCCGATGCCCACCGGTGCCAGTAGCTCTGGAGCATGGCGTTCGACGAGCCGGGCCAGGCATTGGTTTAGCTCGTCGATCTGCACGGGTGAGCTGTTCGATGCGCTCGGCGAGCATGCGCAACGTCATGTGAGCGGCATGGGCCACCGCGTCCTCGTCTCCCCCACCGTCGGGCGGGCTCAGATGCGCGCAGGTACGGAACAGCTCGACGTTGCCGAGGGTCGACAGCCGTTCCCACAGGGCGGGGTCGGCTATGACCAGGACGGCCTTGAGCTCGTTGATCGCCTGAGTGTCGGCCTTGACTGCGGAGTCCTTGGCGTATTGACGGGCAGGCGTCACGCAAGGAGGTGGTGCCCTAACCGGCTGCGGCAGCTGCGGCTCCTACTCCGTGATCAGCACCCCGATAGCCAACTCACCGGAAGAGGACTCCTGAACCTGCTTCGACTGCGGATCGACCCACGAAGGCGTCTGTACCTTCTGCGACCAGGCCGGCGCCCTCGTCCAGCGACTGCTACCAGATTCCTCTCGGCCAGTTCTGACCTTGACGTGCAACCCCGACTCAACTCGCGCTGGAGTTGAACGTCAGGGTCACAGCAGGTACGAGAACCGCAGTGCCCCGCCCTCCTCCCGGTAGCGGCCCCGGCCGCGCTTTCCGTAGGGGTTGGGGAGCATCTGGATGGCCATCTTGTGAGGGGTGAGGGCGTGTGTGACCACCAGGAGGCGCCAGCGGTCGTTGCCCGCGTGCTGGCGGGCCGCGCGGACCTCGCTCTCCCCCAGCTCGAAGCGGCCGCCTTCGCCCCCGGTCGCCTTCACCTCGTACAGGTAGGGCTGGCTGCCGGAGCCGACCCGGAAATCGAACCCGAGGCCGTCGTCGCCGGACGGGCCGGGGAAGGCTTTGCGGCGGTTGCCCGACACCCAGCATGTTTCGTCCATGTGGTCCGGGTAGCGCGCACACAGCCACTGGTATGCGTACCACTCACCCACGTACCCGATGGCCTCCCGCTGGGCCGTGGTCAGCCCGCTCTCCGTACCGCCCCCGTACCGCCACCCGCGGGTGCGACCGGTGGCCTGGGTGCGCCCGGTCTGGGGACGGGGGTCCGTGAAGCGGAGCGGCCCGGCGGCGGTGATGCCCGGCGCCGAGCCGCTCTGCAGGACCCGGTCGAGTTCGCGGGTGAGGGCGGTGAAGTCGCCTGAGTGCACGTCGAAGTCGCGGCCGCCGACGGAGATCGACCGCCGTTTGCGCTCCCGTTCGCGGCGCTCATGTTCCGCCGCGTTGCGCACACGGTCCAGGTCGGCCCCGGACAGCCCGTGCCGTTCGGGATCCGTCGCCACCGCCATCCCGTCGGGCCACTGGCCGAGGGCCGCTAGCCAGCCGACGACGTCGGTGGGGGACAAGTGTCGGAAGTCGAGCGCGCCCGCGGCCTCCAGCCGCGTGGTGACCTCCTCGGCGGGCTCGGCTGCGGTCAGGGCCGCGGGCAACGGGTGTCCGGCGGCCCTGACCAGGACCGCGAGTTCGGCGGCCAGGCCGGTGATCGTACGGAGGTTGGCGCCGCGTACCTGGTCGGGGGCGGGCAGGCGTTCGCCTGACCGGGGCAACGGCACCGGGCGGCCCATGCGCAGCGCCAGCTGCTCCTCCACGTGGGCCTCCAGGCTCCCCGTGTCGGCCGTGTCCATGGTGTACTCCCATGCCTCCGGCGCGGTGATCCAGTCCAGGGCTCGGACCGAGGGCCAGTCGGGCACCGGACGGCGTGCGTCGAAGTCCTCCAGCACTGCCCAGCGCAGCCGGTTGACGAGCTCCTTCTTGCGCAGGTCCAGGTAGGTGCGGAGTGCCTCCTCATGCTCGT
Source organism: Streptomyces sp. NRRL S-337 (assembly GCF_000720175.1). Lineage (GTDB taxonomy): Bacteria > Actinomycetota > Actinomycetes > Streptomycetales > Streptomycetaceae > Streptomyces > Streptomyces siderophoricus. Next base: position 1,969 of record NZ_JOIX01000001.1, on the reverse strand, counting down.
CGGCGTGGCTGACCGGTTCCAGGGGCGGGCTCATCGTGCGCAGGGTGTCGTTCAGCTCGGCGAATCCGATGCCCAGGTCGCGCCGCAGTTCGTCCGTACCGCGGGCCGCGCGGGCTCTGGCGATGAACTCGGATACGAGGACCGGGAGCTCGGCGGCGTACTCCTCGAGGTGAGTCTGGAACTCCCGGGTGTCGCCCGGCGGCGGCAGGAACAGCGAGTTCGCCGTCTCCGTGCCGAGCAGGTGGACGAGGAAGGGCCGGCAGCGCTCCAGGACCACGCCGATGGCCCCGTCGATCCGGAGGCGTGTCTCCTCGACCTGGTGGACTGTGACTTCCAGGGCGTCGGCGAGCTCCTCCTGGCCCGGGTCGCGCAGGTCGGCGTGGCGGGAAGCGAGCTGGTGGGCGGCGAGGCGCAGCCGGTCGCCGAACTCCCGCCGTCCCAGCAGCTCGGCGACCGCCACCACGATGCGGGTGGTCTCGGGCCAGGCCGGCTCGCCTGCCGGGGCGAGGACGAGCGGATGCTTCGGATCGGGTATCGGCAGGACTCCGCCGAGGCGGCCCGGCAACGTCACGGGCCGGCCGTCGAGCTCGATGTCCCAGGAGCGGTAGCGGTGCAGACGTACGCTCCGGACCAGGGACGTCAGCTCGCTAAGCTCGGCCTCGCTCGCCCGGGGGCCGCGCGCCAGGTGGTCGGAGAGAACGCTTACGGCCAGCGTGAGCCAGGGCAGCTGCTGGACCAGTGGTTCTCCCATGGCCCCGGGGTTAACCCGTGTGCCGTCCACGGTCACCGTGAACATCAGGTCGTCGGTGTGTCGGACGGTGGTGGGGTGTTCGGCCGCCAGCAGCTCGGCGGCCTTCGCCGATACACCGGGCAGGGTGAGCAGGGGGCGCGCCATCTCCCGTATCAGCAGGGCCGTCAGGCTGTCGCGTTCACCGCTGATGTAGAGCACGGTCCCGGCATCACCATCGCCATCGCTCTCCCTGCCGTCCAGGGCGGACAGCGGTACGCTGATCAGCCGGTCCCCGGACTCAGCGAGCAGCCTGGCGCCCTTGGGCAGTGCGGGATGGGGCCGCCGTACGAGGTGCTTCCATGCGCGTTCGTTGGCGCGCTGCGCGGCGGGCCGGTCCTCTGCCCCCAGTGCCCCCTCCGCCGCGAGCCGTCCCAGCGCGGCGATGAGGCGGGCGCTGTCCCGGGGGTCGTCCCAGGTCGGCAGTTGCATCTCCCGACGGCGGTCGCCCGCCTTCCCGCGTTCCAGAAGGTGGCGCACCCGATGGTCGACGGTCGGCGCGTACGAGGGCTCCTCCTCCAGCCCAGGCGGGCAGTGCCAGGCGTCAGCCGGCCGGACGAACCGGACGGCCCGGTCGCGGCCCCGCACCGGGAGCCATGGCTGCTCCCGGACGAAGGCGCCGAGCGGGGTCGGGGCCCGTTCCCTGTCCGGGGAACTGTGGCTGCCGGCACTGGTCCAGACGCTGGCGAACCTCGCATCCTCCCAGCTGGCCAGGCCATGCAGGACAAGCCGTGCGTACGCCAGCCGGGCCTCCCGGCCAAGGCGTCCGACGACGTCCTGGCCGGGGAGCCGCCAGGCGGGGGTTCCCCGGTACGGCGTCCGGGGGTAGTAGACACCGGGCCAGTGGACGTACGGCTCCCACTGCTCCTGCACCTCGGCAGACACCTTCGCCATGCGGACCAAATGCCGAGGGCTGAGCTCCCGGCCTTGCTCTACCCAGCTCAAGGCGTCGGAGGACCTGACCGGGACCAGCCCGTCGGCCACCCCGGCCTCCAGCAGGAACGCACGCCACTCCTCGGTCTCGCCCCGCTTGGCAAACTTCTCGGGCGCGGCAAGGAGGCGTCCAGCGATCGCCTTGAGGCTCTTAGACGCCGTTTCTGATGGCGTGATCGCTCGTTGAGCTGCGCATGGCGGATCTGGTTGAGCGGTTGGTGCCGGACGAGTTGTGGGTGCTGTTCCGGC